>NZ_DDQF01000006.1:146342-221333 GCF_002342555.1 Fibrobacter sp. UBA2449 | reverse complement strand
CTTTCGGCGGAGACTCTCGAGAAAATCGAGGAGTTTGTGAACACGCCCAGTGAACCGTCGAAAAAGTCGAAGGCTGCAAAATCTACGAAAAAGTAAATCGTTGGTGTATGAATAACGAACCGAAGTTTTCGGAACTAAAAAAAGGCGACAAGGCCGAAATTATTGGATACAACACGGGTGATTCTCAGTACAAGTCCAAGCTTTTATCGATGGGGCTTGTGCGCGGCGTGGTGCTGCAGGTTTTGCAGGTGGCACCGCTCGGCGACCCGGTAGAGGTGAGCGTGCTTTCGTACAGGCTTTCGCTCCGTAAACAAGAGGCTAACGTACTCAAGTTGAGGAGAGTCTGATGCCTATCGAGAAAGAAGTTTTCACGATTGCGATTGCAGGCAACCCGAACTGCGGAAAGACGGCGCTCTTTAACTCGCTGACCGGCTCGAACCAGATTGTGGGCAACTGGCCTGGCGTGACTGTTGAAAAGAAGGAAGGCCAGTTTAAGCTCGACAACCACACGATTCGCGTGGTGGACTTGCCGGGTATTTACGCGCTGTTTGCAAACTCCGAAGACGAACGTGCCGCTCTCGATTACCTGCTCAAGGGCGAGGCGGATCTGGTCGTGAACATTCTAGATGCTACGAACCTGGAACGCAACCTGTTCCTCACGAGCCAGCTGATGGAAAAGGGCGTGCCGATGGTCCTGGCGGTGAACATGATGGACATCGCGGCGAGCCGCGGCATCCATGTGGACCTGCACAAGCTCGAAGAAATCCTCGGCGTGACGGCGATTGGCCTTACGGCGGTGTCGCCCAAGAGTTGCGAAGGCTTCGTGAATGACTTGCACAAGTTGCTGCACAACAGCCGCGAATTACCGCTCCCTAAGCCGGTCAAGCATTCCGAAGTCCTTGAAAAGCTGATTGAAGAAATTGCGGTGCCGCTCAAGCCCGTGGCGGACAAACTCGGTGCTAGCCCCCGCTGGACGGCGGTGCAGTACCTGGAGCATAGCGGGCGAGTGCTGGAACTGGCCGACGAACTTGGTGTCGAAATCCCGCATGACAAGATTGAAGAAGACTTGGGCGAAGAGGTGGAATTTGCATTGGCCGATTCCCGCTATTCCTATGCCCGCGACATCGCGAAGGCGGTCATCCGCGACAACACCAATAAGCGTACGCGAACCGACAAACTCGATAAACTTTTCCTGAATCGCATTTTGGGAATTCCGCTTTTCCTTATTGCCATGTATCTGGTGTTCTGGTTTGCGGTGAAAGTCGGCAGCGCGTTTATTGATTTCTTCGACATTTTGTTCGGTGGCATTTTCGTGGACGGCATGACGGAACTGTTGACGAAGGTTGGCGCTCCGGGCGTTGTCGTGGCGCTGTTGGCGAATGGCATCGGTACGGGCATCCAGACGGTATCAACGTTCATTCCGGTTATCTTCTTCATGTTCCTTTGCCTTTCGTTCCTAGAAGATTCCGGCTACATGTCGCGTGCGGCGTTCGTGGCGGATCGCTTTATGCGGTTCCTCGGGCTCCCGGGAAAGGCTTTCGTGCCGATGATTGTGGGCTTTGGCTGCTCGGTGCCGGCGCTCATGGGCACGCGTACGCTCGAAAACAAGCGGGAAAGGTTCCTTACTTTGTTCCTGGTGCCGTTCATGAGCTGCGGCGCGCGCCTCTCGGTGTATGCGCTATTTGGTGCGGCGTTCTTCGGCGAAAGCGCAGGAACGCTCGTGTTCGGGATTTACCTGACGGGCATCGTGATTGCTTTGATTTACGGCCTGCTCTTGCGCCATACGGTTTTCATGGGCAAGGAATCGACGTTCATCATGGAACTGCCGCCTTACCATCTGCCCAAGGTGCGTAACCTTTTTCGCCACGCATGGCTCCGCCTCAAGGAATTCGTTTTCCGCGCGGGCAAGGTCGTGCTCATCATGGTGACGGTGCTTGGCTTTATGGGCTCTGTCGGAACCGATGGAAGTTTTGGTAATGACAATAACGAAAAGTCGGTGCTGAGTGCCGTGGGCACGGTGATTACGCCGGTGTTCGAACCCTTCGGCGTCGAACGCGATAACTGGCCCGCTTCGGTGGCTCTCTTTACGGGGCTCTTCGCAAAAGAGGCGATTGTCGGAACACTCAATTCGCTGTATGCCATCGAGGGCACGGGCGACTCGGCTCCGGAAGAAACCGCCGCGGACGAAGGCTTTAGCCTGAAATCTACGGTGAAAGATGCTCTCGTGAGTGTCCCGGCGAACCTGGTAGAAGTCTTCACCTCGATTGCAAACCCGCTGGGCGTCAAGGATGCCATCGATGAATCCGAAAGTGCCGGAAACGAAGGCGCGTACAAGACGATGCAGGCGCATTTCAACCTCGGTCGCTTCCAGGTGCTGGCCTACCTGCTGTTCATCTTGCTCTATGTGCCGTGCCTTGCCGCCATGGGAACCGCTTTCCGCGAACTCGGACGTTTTTACGGGACACTTATGATGGTGCTTCAGACGGTTATCGGCTGGAGTCTCTCGGTACTGTTCTTCCAGGTGACCTGCGGGCATTCCGTCGCATTAATCGTGACTTCACTCGTGTTTCTCGCCGGTGTGGTCGTGAGCCTCGTGCTGATTGGCCGCGACCAGCGCAAAAAGAAAGTGTTCGAGTAGAAATGAATAAAAAGAGGTGCCCCGCTCGGGACACCTCTTTTTTATATCCGAAAAAAACGGAGCTTGCTGCTGTAATCATGCAGAAGAGACAAACCACTAAACAAACAATCGAGGCCGAAGGCCAAGTCCTTGTTCGCGTGCGAGCTCATCTCTGAAGCTAAACACTAGTAAAGCAAGGCGAACACCATACCCGGCCTAAAGTACTTACCGGCGGTGTACTTGAGGGCCGTGCTGTGGAGCAGCATGAACAGCGCGCTCGTTTCAACCTTGTTGGCCTTCGCGATGCTGCCGAATGCCTTCGTAAAGGCGGGCAGGTTGCGGGGGAGCTTCGGGCTGATGCGGCTGTCGGCAAGGAGGGCGCCCTTCTTCAGGAGTTCCTTGTGCATCTTGTCGGCGGCGGTAGCGCTGAGGCCGAATGCCTTCACGAGGGCTTCCGGGTGCAGGCGGCAAGAACCGTTGAATCCTTCCGGTGCGGCGAACGGGATACGGGCTTCTTCGTAGAGGTTGCGGATCATGGAATCACCCATGTCAGCAGCCTGCTTTTCCAATCCGTGGTGCATCATGGCGCACATGATGCTGTACTGGATGCCGATCCACACGTCGTGAGCCTGGAAGTTGAATTCGTCGAGCGGTGAGCCGTCCTTGCGCACAAGGTTTGCGGCACCGATGAGCGGGCTGTTGGCCTTGTAGTTCGTGTTGAATATGCGGAGCAGGTTTGCCTTCGCCTTCTTCTCGTCGCTGATGGGCTTGAGGCCGAGCAGACGGAGGTAGGTGTCGGCGAGCATCGTGTCGGCAAATACATCGTCGCAGTCGTTTGCAATCTTTGCATTCCAGCTGGCGGTAAAGGCGTCCTTGCACTGGGCGGTGAGCCAAGCCTTCTTGAGGCCGCGAAGTTCGTTCTTCGAAAGTTCCACGTCGCTCGGGATTTCGCCCGAGTTGAGCCATTCGTTGATGGTCTTGAGGGCGGCCTTCACGTTGGTGCCGTCGATAACGAGCGTGTCCTTGATGGCGTCGGCCAGTTGCGGGAGCTTGTCTGCAACCACATCCTTCGCTTCCATCGGAGTCACGAAGAAGTGGTAGTAGCCTTCGGCTTCGTCCCACAATGCTTCATCGAATTCCTTGTTGGCGGCATCGGCCTTGGCGTTCCAGGTGTCGGCCTGTGCCTTGTCGCCGAGGATTTCGGCAATACGCGCCGCAGCGCGGAGACCTGCAATCCAGAGGCTACCGCAGTACACGGAAATGCCGTGGCTGGAGAGGTTGTCGAACGTGTCGTCGGTACCGTGGGTGAGCGGGAAGTTTTCGCCTTCGTTCACCATCTTTTCGAGGTACTGCATGGCGGCGTAGACGGCTTCCTTGCAATCCTGCAAGTTCTGCTTGTCCTGCGTCTTCACGTAGTGGCGGAGCACCATCAGCACGTACTTCGGAGCGAGATCCTTCCATTCCTTCACGTTGTGCCAGTCGTAGGCATCGGGTTCGGCGTCGAAGGGGCTTCCGAGGTCGTGAATCACGGCGCCACGCACGGCGCGCGGGCCTTCAAGTTTCGGATCCGGGAGGTCGGCGAACGGGTGGTTCACGTATTCGTGGTGACGGCGACGGTTGTCGTTCACGGCGAGAATAGCGTCACCGAAGCGCTTCATCACCACACCGTCGAGGCGCGGCATCAAAGCCATGAGGCTGAAGCTGCCGTAGAAGTAAACGTCGAGGGAGTTGAAGAACGGATAGTCGGCGCATTCACGGACGAGGAAGCGGTCATCCTTGTCCCACACGGTGGCTTCGGCGAGGAAGCTGAGCGTGTTGAGGGCGAGGCTCTTGAATTCATCTTGCTTGGCGGCAGTCTTGTAGAGCTTTGCCACAGCCTTCTTCGGGACGAGAGCCTCGAATGCCTTGATGCGTGCGTCGAAGTTCTTGTCGGCGGCGAGTGCTTCTTCGAGGATGGCGCCCACGCGGCCATAAGCTTCGGGGAAGAAAGCGGTGTACTTCTTGGCGGAAGTAAGCTTGTTCAGCTTGATTTCGGGGAAGTCGAGCACCAGGTTGAACTGGAAAGAAACCTTCTGCTTCGGCTTGAGAACCGCGGTAACGGCGACGGCGCCGGCCATCGTCTCGCGGCCGCTGTAAACGTTCTTGACCCAGGCTTCGCAAACGCGACCGCTGCGGAGAGCGCCCTTCAAAACAGAGGCGGCGTCATCCTGGTAGAACATCGGCTTCACGGAAACGTTCAGGTTATCCTTCTTGTTCCAGGCGACAGACACGCCCATGCAACCGTTGAAGTCGCTTTCGGCGAGCGGCTTTTCGTTGTAGAATTCGAGACCGCGGACTTCGCGACCGTCCTTGGCCTGCTTGCTGAACTTGACGCCCTTCGGGAAGCGTGCGGCGGGCACGAGCACAAAGCTCGAATCCTGAACGCCCTGGCGGTCCTTCTTGGCCATGTAGCCGGCGATGCAGTCCTGAACCTGCACAATCGTGATTTCGCGGGTTTCCTTGGTGGTATTTTCGAGAGTGAACACGGTCGCGTTCACGGGGAGGCTGGAGAGGCGTTCGTCACCCGGGGTCACGTAGCTGGACTGGGTCTTGGTAATCGAGATGCCCTTGCCTTCGTACTTGGTTTCGCTCACCGGATAGAGGGCGGCGTACTGCATCTTGGCGGCATCGTAACCGGCCTGGCCCAGGAATACATTGTCGTTTGCCCACGCGGCGGTGAGTGCGCCCTGACGCACAACCTTTTCGCCAACGACACCGTTGAAGAAGTCAATGACGGCGCTGCGGTTGAGTTCGGCTCCGGCCTTGTTCAAGAGAGCCGCGGTGCGGTCGCTCCATTCGATGTGCCAGCGTTCAAACGCGGCCTTGTTGTTCTTGAAGAAATCCTTTTCGGCGATGGCCTTGTTGAGCTTGGCCTCGGCCTTCTTTTGGTTGGCAAGTTCTGCGGCGGTAAAGAGAGCTTCGCCCTTGGCGTCCACGAGCGGGTACTTGGCGAGCATCTGCGTGAAGCCGGCGAAGTCGCCGATTTCAAGCGCGGCCTTCGCGCCAATCACGGATTCGCGGAAGAAGAAATTGTTGAAGCGGAGGTCGGAGGGCTTTTCGGTGCGGACCTGCACGCCTGGCATCACGTTCATCACGGGAGTGGTGCCGGCAGGCGTGGCGGTGAATGTCGAGCCGATACCGCCGACAGCAATACCCGTGGTAGAGGGGGTCGTAGAAAGCGGGGTGTACCAGGGCTGGATAAATTCCACGGCGAGGCCCGGGGTCATCAGCTTCTGGACGGAACCGGCCTGTTTGGCGCCGGCGAGGTAATCTTTGATGCTCATAGTAGGTTCCATGAATTGGGGTTAAATTTTTACAAGTATAAAATTACAAAATAAAAAAGGCTCCGCGCGGGCGGAACCTTTGAAAGATGCTTGTGGGGCCCGGGTTAGAAGTCCTTCATGCAGCGGACGGGGTAAAGGTCTTCCTTGTATTCCCAAGAGGAGGACATGGTTCTGTCTTCGAATGTGAGGATGAACACTTCGGCGCCATCGGCTCCGTCGACGGGAGTAGCCGTCCAGAATTTCGTAAATTCAGCGATTCCGGAATATTCATAGGTGTAGACGGTATCGCCGTAGTCGTCCTCTCCGAGATAGGTGTCTCCATAGCCTGTGCCGATACCGTAGAAACCGTAGGTGTCTTCGCCCGGGACTCCATTCTTGGAATTCCAAAGCACGTCGTCATAGGCGTCGAAGTTCGTTGATTTCAACTGGATGCCCGAGATGTCATCATTCTCGTCGAATCCGTTGTCCTGGGCGATATCGCCGTGGTCGTAGTCATAGAAGATGAAGTCTAGCATTTTTTTGAAGTCGTTCGAGGTGGGGATGCGCCAGCCCTCGGGGCAGATGCCCTGGTGCTTGTTCTTGATCTTGAGGGTGGCGTCCTCATAATTATAGCGATTGTCAAGGTTCATCGCCTCTGCCCAGCTGTAGAGCCTTCCGAAACGCTTGCAGTAATCCTCGTCGTCATTGTAGCAGTGGCCTGCGCTTGGGTCGTTGAGGTTTTCGCCCATCCAGAGCTGGTCGCCGATGCGCACGACGGAGTGCTTCACGCTTCCGACGGTTAGGTCGGCTGTGTAGTCGCGGTAGCTGCGGCTATCCTTGTAGTCATAGCCGTTGGGGCCGACTGTGCTAGGAGTGTTGTCGTCACCGTCCCGGTCGCGGAGGCTGCCGTGGTTTCCGTTGTCGATGCTGCCGTTCGTGCCTGAGTCTTCGGTACAGGCGGCAAGTCCGAATGCCATCGTCCCAGCGATGGCAATCATGGCTATTTTTTTCAGATTCATGTGAATACTCCTTGGTAGAATCGTTGAAAACATATATTTTCTCTTGCTTGAAAAATAAGCTTTTTTTAATAAAAAAGTTATCTTCGCCCAGATTTTTTTTTCATTTTATCGGCTAATCCTGCATTTTGTCGCTTTTTGTGGCAAAATTGTGCTATTTTTAAGGTATGAACAAGCTGATGTCGTTCCTTATTCCCGGCCTTTTGGTAATCGTGGCGTTCGCGCTGGTCAAGACATTCCTCGTCCCGCCCGACATTGCCGTTAGGGAGTGGTTCGTGTACCTGACCGCGGGGGTGACTGTGTTCGGCGTGGTAATCCCGTGTGTCATCTATTACCTCACGACGCCTCCCGGAATCGACCACAAATAGGGCTGATTTGGGGCTAATACTCCAAAGGCGAACATTCCCTTGCCAGTTTTTTGGTTCCTTTGGGCAATGCAGAGTGTAAATTACTGTTATGCTTGACTTTAACATCTTCTACCGTTTGGCGGCGGCGATAGGCTTGGGCCTCATTATCGGCATGCAGCGCGAACATACGTATTCGGACCAGTCGGATCGGCATCCGGCCGGCGTGCGTACGTTTACGCTCGTGGGGCTTGCGGGGGCCATGGCTGCCCTCCTCTCCGACCAGATGGGTGGCGCGGCTCCGTTCATCACGGGGTTTGTGGTGGTGGGCATGCTCCTGATGGCGATGCATGTGTCGTTTGCGATAGGCCACCGTCGTCCGGATGCGCGCCTGGGCGATACTCCGGTGGGGGGCGACGGCATCACGACGAGTGTTGCTCTGGTCATCGTCTACCTGCTCGGCGGAATCTGCTGGTACGGCCGCCTGCTTGAATCCTGTATCATCATGGTCGTGATGCTCTGGGTGCTGTCGGCGAAGGAACAGCTACATGCTTTCGCGCAGAAACTTTCGAAGGAGGATGTCCTCGCAACGGTCAAGTTCGCAGTGATTTCGGCTTTGATTTTGCCGTTCCTGCCGAACCAGGCTTACGGCCCGCCGGGACTCGAGGTGCTGAACCCGCATACGATCTGGCTGTTCGTCGTGTTTATCTCGGGCATCGGGTTCGTGGGCTACGTGCTCATCAAGGTCGTGGGGCCGGGCAAGGGAATCTGGCTTACCGGACTCCTGGGCGGGCTTGCGAGCAGTACCGCGCTTACACTCAACCTTGCGGGCCGCAGCCGCGAGAACGAGGATTACGCTTCGGACTTTACGCTCGGCATCGTGCTCAGCTGGGCGGTGATGTATGTGCGCCTCTACCTTATCTGCATCTTTTTGAGCGGTGTGTTGGCAAAGCCCTTGCTGCTGCCGTTGCTTTTGCCGGTGGTGCCCGCGCTCGGGTATGCGCTTTATCTCAAGATTCGGGAATCACGCAACCACAGGCAGAAGAGTACGGATTTTTCGAACCCGTTCAAGCTTTTGCCCGCCATCAAATTCGGCATCGTGTTCACCTGCGTGATGTTTGTCGCGAATGCGGCTCGCGTCTACCTGGGTTCGGGGGCGCTCCTTGCGTGCAGCTTCCTGGGGGGTGCCGCCGAGATGGACGCGGTGGCGTTTTCCGTTATCGACATGAACCTGAAGTCGGGACTCGGCGTGCGTGAACTCGTGCTTGCGCTTTTGTTCGCAAGCCTTGCCAATACGCTCACCAAGGGTGCTCTCGTTTTTGCGCTCGGTGCGAAATCCATGCGCAAGCCGATTTTGCCTGCAGTGGTGCTGATTTGCCTTTTGACCGCGGGTTTGATTGGGTATTACATGGTCTAGGGGGTTGGTCATGGCTGATAAACTGATACATGCGCTTACTGTGGCCGGCTTCGACGGAAGTGCGGGTGCAGGCCTGCTTGCCGACATCAAGACGATGGCGCATTTCGGCGTGTACGGCCAGGCGGTGTGCACGGCCCTAACCGAACAGAACGAGGAAGAGTTTATTGCCCCGGGCTGGGTCATCTGGGACCGCATCGAGGCGCAACTTGCGATGCTCTATAAAAAGCACAAGTTCAAGTATGTGAAAATCGGGCTTGTGGAAAAGGCAAAAATTCTGAAGCGGATTGTTGAATTTGTCCGTAACGAATCTCCGGACGCGTTTATCGTGTGGGACCCGATTGCGAGTGCATCGGCTGGTTTCCACTTTATGCGCGATGCGGAACTGGACGAGTTCCTGCCCGTGATGAAGTCGATAGACCTCGTGACCCCGAACCAGGACGAATTTGCGTACCTGGGCCTGGGGCTTGCGGCTTCGCGCGGGTATGTCGAACTGGGCAAGGATTTTGCGGTGCTCCTGAAGGGCGGGCATGCGAAAGGGAAAGAAGCTGTCGATACGCTGTGGTACGGAGACAAACAGTACAAGTTTACGAGCCCGCGGCTCCCCGGCAAGGGGAAGCACGGCACCGGCTGCGTGCTCAGTTCTGCAATCCTTGCGAACGTAGCGCTCGGGCACGACTTGCCTGAAGCCTGCCAGATAGCGAAGAACTACATGGACGAGTTCCTCCAGAGCGGGGAAGGGTGTCTCGGGTTCTTGGTATAGTTAAGAAAAAGGGCCCCGCAGTGCGGGGCCTCTTTCGTTATTAATCGTCGTCTTCAGCGGGGCGCTTCGACATCTGCTTGCGCTTGATCGGGTCGAGCTCGGTCTTACGGAGGCGGAGGATTTCCGGCGTCACTTCGATGCATTCGTCTTCGTTGATGAAGGTGACGCATTCTTCCAAAGTCATGCGGCGGTACGGGGTCAGCTGGATCATGTCGTCAGCGGACTTGGAGCGCATGTTGGTGAGGTGCTTGCCCTTCGTGACGTTCACGATGATATCGACGTCGCGGTTGTGTTCGCCCACAATCATGCCCGGATAAACTTCCGCACCCGGTCCGATGATGAGGTAGCCGCGGTCTTCCAGGTTCGAAAGCGCGTAGCTTGCTGCTTCGCCCGGTTCCTTCGCGATAAGCACGCCGTTGATGCGGGTCGGGATTTCGCCCTTGTACGGCTGGTATTCCTTGAAGAAGGACTGCGTAACGGCGTAACCCTTCGAGAGCGAGAGGAGCTTCGGGCGGATACCGATAAGGCCACGGGAAGGCACGATGAACTCGAGCGTCACGCGGTCGTTATCGTCGGTGACCATGTTCACCATTTCGCCCTTGCGCTGCTGGATTTCCTGGATGCAGGCGCCGCTGAATTCGCTCGGGACTTCGACCTTGAAGTCTTCGACCGGTTCGAGGAGCTTGCCGTTCTCGTCGTTGTGGAAAATCACCTGCGGAGATCCGATGGTGAATTCGTAAAGTTCGCGGCGCATGTTCTCGACGAGAATCGTGAGGTGCAAAATACCGCGGCCCGAGACCTTGAACGTGGAGGCGCCGTCGACCTTCTCGACGAGGAGGGCGGGGTCTGCCATGTGGGCGCGTTCCAGACGTTCCTGGAGCTGGTTACCCGTCATGAACTTGCCACCGTACTTGCCGGCGAGGGGCGAGGTGTTCACGGTGAAGATCATGGAGATGGTCGGCGGGTCGATGTGGATGCGCGGCAGGTGCTTCGGGTTGTTCGCTGCGCTGATGGTATCGCCAATATCGAACGTGTCGAGGCCCGCGATGAGCACGATTTCGCCCGGACCGGCTTCGTCGACCGGCTTCGGGGTGAGGCCTTCGTAGCGCAGGATCTTCTGCGGGCGGACAGTCTTCACGGTGCCGTCGGTAAAGGCCTGTGCGTAGGTCTGGTTCGGCTTGAGCACGCCCTGCTGCACGCGGCCCACGGCCAGGCGGCCAAGGAAGGTCGAGTATTCGAGCGATGCAATCTGCAGGAGCGGTTCCGCTGCCGGGTCGCCCTTCGGGGCCGGAATGCGCTCGATAATCTTGTCCATGAGGATGCTGAAGTCGCCGTCCGGGTCTTCCATCTCGGCCTTGCAGATGCCCTTGCGACCGGAGCCGAACACCTTGTCGAAGTCGAGCTGTTCTTCGTTGGCGTCGAGCTCGCAGAAGAGGTCGAACACCTTGTCCAGCGCCCCGTGCGGGTTGCAGCCGTCGCGGTCGATCTTGTTCACCACCACGATGGGGATGAGTCCGAGTTCGAGGGCCTTCTGCGTCACAAAACGGGTCTGGGCCATCGGGCCTTCGAATGCGTCTACGACCAGCAGAACGCCGTCCACCGTACCGAGAACGCGCTCCACCTGGCCACCGAAGTCGGCGTGCCCCGGGGTATCGACGATGTTCACGCGGTAGCCCTTGTACATGACGCTCGTGTTCTTGCTGAGGATGGTGATGCCGCGTTCGCGTTCCAGGTTGTCGGAGTCCATCACGCGTTCGTTGACTTCTTCACCTTCGTGGAAGGTTCCACACTGCTTGAGAAGCTGGTCCACCAGGGTGGTCTTGCCGTGGTCAACGTGGGCGATGATGGCGACGTTTCTGATTTTTGACTGGTCCATAGAATCTGCCTGTGTTTTAATTTTTGCGCCCAAATTTAGAAATTAAAGATAGAAATGGCAACGTTTGAGGGGTAGGTTTACTATATTTGGGCTACTATGGCAAAAGAATTAGACGAATTTGAAAATGACGACGAAATGAGCGAGGAAGCGAAGGAGTTCTTCCCCGAGGAACTTCCCGAAGATTCCGCGGTTGTCCGTGACTACAGCGAACGCCGCATTCTCATCTGGGAAGAGGACGATGCAAGGCGAAACGCCTGCCTCGAAGTGCTTTCGGACCTCATGGTCGGGGCCACCTTCAAGGCGGTGAAGACCGAAGCCGAAGCCATGGAGCAGATCGAAAACGACGACTGGGATACCTTTGTCGTGGATTTCTACACCGAGGGTGTATCGGCGAGCGAATTCATCAAGTGCGTCAACAACTACCCGGGTTCTATCCTCGTCGCCATCAACATGGCGCCGCTCACACTCCCCGACGAACGCGACCCGGCCAAGACCGAACTCCTGCGCCGCCTGTTCGACATGGAAAAGCCCGTGGCGCAGCTGCACGCCTAGATTCAAATTTTATTGCGGAATTAAAAAACAGGCCGGCAAGGATGCCGACCTGTTTTTTACGCATACGCAAAGCGTATGCGCGAGGCAAACGCAGTTTGCCGAAGTTTTTTTTCCCTCGGGAGGGTCTTAGGGAGGGGTTGCCCGCCCTTGTCTCATTACTCGCAGAAGCTTGCAACGCCCGGGGTCGGCGTCCCGAGACACCAGTTTTCCGGGTTCTCGCGGTCGTCCCAGCCGGAAAGGTCGAACTGCGAACTCTTGGTGGTCGAGGTCGAACCGTTCAGCGGTACAGCCGAAAGGTGGAGGCTGTCGAGTTTGCCGTAGTAGACGGAGTCGATAATCTCGCCGTCGCAGTGCAGCACGATGGCTGCCGCGGTGGATGAGTTGCTCTTGGTGAACGTGGGCATGAGTTCCGTGTGGCGGTATTCCTCGGGCGTGTTGGGGTTAGTGTCGTTTCCGAGCACGAGGGCTTCGCGAGGCAGAATGGAAAGCGGCTCGATGGCGGCTGATTCCTTGGAATTCGTGCTCTTGCCGATGAAGCAGTTTTCGACATCGATGGTGTCGTTGCTCCCGTTGTAGATTTCGATGAAATCGAACTGCGTGGAGTCGGACTTGACGGGGTTTACCAGGAACTCGCTGATGACCAGGTCACCCGTTCCTGCCACCCTCCGCGAAGCCGGGAGCGGGAGCGAAATCCCGAGGTTCACGTCCGCCGCGATTTCGATGGCGAGGGCGATCCTTGCACGGAGCGAGTTTATCTTCAGCTCGGGCACTGGGCTCGATTCGTCTAGCCTGAACGTGTCGGAAAGGCTGAAGATGGCAATCCCGTCGGAATTGGAAAGCTCGATGCGGATCCCGTAATCCCTTCCGAGGGGGAGAACCCCGCTCTTGAAGATGGCGGTCGAGCCCTCGACGGCCATGGGATATTCGAAAACATCGGCTCCGGAGCTGAGCGTGAGCGTTCCCGAGGCGATACCTGCGGGATTCCCGAATCCGAGAGGAATTTCGACGTAGACGAAACCTGCGACAGCATGCATGGGGATGGCGAGATTTGTGTTTTCGCCCGCTTCGAGCTTGGCTTCGATTTCGCCGATCTGCATGAGTTCGCCGTTTGCATAGAGCTTCGCGGAGAATTTCCAGCGTTCGTGCGGGAAGAGGTCGAGCCTGAATTCGGCTTCGCTACCGTCCTGCACCAAGTGCAGGGTGTCGGCGCCTTCGCAGTCGAGGACGAGGCTGTCGAGGAGTGGGGTGTCGCTGTGCTCGAGACGGAGTGCGATCCTGGCGGTCTCGCTAGAGACGGTCAGGGCGTTGTCCTTGGTTTCGCTTTCGCCGCAGTTCCAGGCGGAAAGGGCGCAGAATCCGAGCGCCATTGCGCATGCGGTTTTCTTGATTTTTTGTGTAGGGAGCATGTAACCTCCTTGGTTTTTGTGTTGTCCCTACACATAAAAACGGCTGAAACGGGAAAATGTTCCTTTTTTGCCGTTTTTTTTTATCAACTAGAGTTTTAGCCTGGATTTTCCGCCTGCGACACGCTGGTTCTGGAGTTTTTCGGCACAGGCCTTGTCTTGCCTGAGAATCTTCACGAGCGCGCTCGGGGTGAGCTTGAAGGCGGCGGCCGCTTCCTTGGTGTCCCCGTTCTTTTGCGCCATGATGTCGAACACGTGGGCGATAAAGAGCGGAAATAGCGCGTTCGAAGGCTGGATGTGGCCGTTGCTGCCGGGGAAGGGAATTTCGACAGCCGGGGGCGTCTCGCGGACGTTCAGCGCGATGGCCATCTGCATGCGGTGCAGCGCATGGGTCCTGTTTTCCTTTGCCGACCTCGCTTCGCAGGATTTGATTTCTAAATTGTATTCGCGGAGGTTCAGCAGGACTCCCGTGTTGGTTTTGTTCCTGTGCTGGCCGCCGGGGCCGGATCCCTGGAAACCTTTCTGGGTGCAGGCTGCCAGGAGCTGGTCCAAAGTCATTCTGAGGTAGGTATCGCGATGCATATCATGAAAAATAAAATAGTGGTGGTCCTCGTGGCGGCCTTGGCGCTGTCGTTTGTGGCCTGTGCGGGAACTTCTGAGGGGGCGAATGGCGGCGCTACCGCAAAAACGGATTCTCCGGCAGCCCAGGAAAAAGATGCGCAGTACCAGCAGGGGCTCGACAACAAGCAGGCGATGCTCGAAAGCATGTTCCGCGGGTTCCTCGATGCCGTGCGCAACGGAGCTCCTGCCGATACGCTGTATGCCTACCTGACGGATTCTTCGGAATACTGGCTCGATACGCTCGAAAACCATGCAAAGGTCTATGATTCCGAGGCGCTTGATACCTGCCAGTTCTACGAGGCCTACACCATCATCCTCTACCGCCTCTACGAACGTGAGCACCTGTGGGAGACGGACGAGGACCGCATGCTCTTTATGATGCTCAGCAAGAGCGGAATGCTGGAACGCTTCACGAACTTGAACCTCGGCCCCATGAAGGTGAAGAACGACCGCGGAAGTGTCGGGCTTGCGAAAAGTCCCGAGGTGCCCGTCATGATTTTCGAATGGGACGACCTCGCGTGGAAACTGGACCTGCCCGAAACCCTTCCGCTCATTACCAAGGGCATAGAATCCATTGCCGTCAAGAAGAATTGGACGGCAAAGAAACTCGCCCTCTACTGGATCGAGAAGGAATATCACATGACGTATTCGCGTCTGGACGAGAGCCTTCTCGAACCGATTGGCTTCTAGGAAAAGTTGCTGCGGATGCGTCTCTTTTTTCTTTGTTCGCTGGTGCTAGCCCTTGTGACGGAGGCTTTTGCCGCTCCGGCTTCCAAGCTTCTGGGCGCCGTTGATTCCAAGGGCGAATTTAGCGGGGAGCGCCTGTTTGCTGTCCTCGATTCGGTAGGCGGAACCGGAACCTGGATGGAATGGGATGTAAACGGCGTCCGCGACCCGTCCGTAATGAAGGTGCTGGACCCGTTGCTCAAGTCGAACAACAAGCCGAAGATGGTCTGGGTGATTTCGGAACGCGAGCGTCCGCTGCTGTCGGTGCTTTTGCCCAAAGGCACGGGCGAAGTCATAGTCTTTTACGAACTTGCTTCGCTGGATGCAAAACCCGTACCGCTGAAGATGAACCGGGTGCTCAGCCCCGATGTGGTGTTCCGTGACTACAGGGCAGTTTCCCCCTCGGAATTCGTCCACCTGGACCGCCCGACCCTGAAGGTCGTGGCAAACGACAAGTCCATCCGCTTTACCTACGAGAACCGGGACGCCACGCCGCTCCGCTTCGATTCCGACTTCGCGACCAAGACGGTCGTGGAAAAACGCTCGGAAATACGCAATTACCGCGATTTTTTTGCCTACGAGTATTCCCTGATGCTGCGGGCCTTCGTCCAGTCGACGCGGGCGCTTTTCAACTGGCAGCCGTGGCACTGGTACATGGCCTCGTTCAATTCCAGCGCGATGATTTCGGACACCGAACTCGAGGCTATCCTCTCGAAGGGGGTGAAGCCTGCCCAGTTTACCATTTTCAAGACGAAGGCGGTTGACGGGCAGTGGGTGGAGTTCAAGACGGACGGCAACGGTTTTTACGAAATGGTTATCACGAATCCGTAGTTTACGGGGTTGCGATTTTATATTTTTAGATGGTGAAGTTCAGAATCCACATATTGGCATGCCTGCTGCTCGGCGTCTCGGCGCTCGCTTCCACGGTCGTGGAGGATTCCCGTTCGCGGTTTGTCCTGGATGACGCGGTTGTCGACGCTTCGGTTTACGGTTGTACGGATGAAGAAGGGGCTGAAATCCCCGGTCGAACGTTTGTTCCCGAGAATTCGGAATACGATGCCGAATCCGGAATGCCCTTCCGCATTTACCGGGTCGCAGTCCCGGCCGGTTCAAAGCCTCGGGTGTCGCTTTCGGTGCAGTCGACGGTTTCGCTCGGTGGCGACTACTGTAGCGGCGTGCAACCGAAGTTTTCTGGAGTGAAGGCCTCGGCGCCTGCGCTCAAGGATGGCCTCTGGATTATGGAAGTGGTCGTCCCGCTCTACGAGAAGTCGGGCTCCTCGCTCAGACTCCGCAAACGCTACAGGCTTACGGTTGATTTTTCGATGGCGGGTTCGGGAATCAACCCCGGCAAGCGTGCCGTCTCCCGCGTGGACAACCCCGAAGGAGCCTCGAAGTTCGGTGTCCGGACTAGGAACCTTCGAGGGGCGCTGAAAAAATCCGGCGCGGCCGATATCTCCGGAGTCCATTTCCTGGCGCGCCTAGTCGTTGGGGACAGGAACCATGCGACTCTTAGCGAGGACGGGCTTTATGCGGTAGAATTCAAGACCATCCGCAACGCGCTTGTCCCGTTCTTGCGGCAATCGGACCTCGACGGAATTCCCGTAGAGAAGTTGAGACTCTACGGAGCGTCTCCCGATACGCTCGAGGCCACGGTGCCTGGCGCGCAGTCCATACTCCCGAACGGCCTTTTCGAAATTCCGATCGAGGTTCGCGACCATTCCAGGAACGGCGCATCCCCCGACGGGACATTTGGCGAGGGGGATTCAATCGTTTTCGCCGGCTACGGCACGTCCTTTTGGAAAAAGTACGATTCCACCTACTACTTCTCCTCATCTCCCTATTCCTACTTCCAGTATTTCCAGCTGGGGTGGAGCGAGACGGGCAAGGGGCTTCGGCTCGATGAGAGGCTGCCTGCCATCAAGACTCAGGGAAAGGATGTTCCCTGGATGCGCTTCGTGCGCTCGGAAAAAGATGCCTTTTTGAGGGATGCCTTCCACGGCAAGGGCCTGGATTGGGAATCTACGACGGGCAAGGAATGGTTTTGGTACTGGCATTGCCGCTTTGACACGACGGCGGTGGCTTCTTCCGAGCTTACGCTTCCGCAGGTGAGGAACCTGCCGGGGCTTGTGGCCGGGAAATCGGCCGTTGTCGATGTTTCGTATTTCCCGTACCGTTCTGCAGCGACATCCTCGGTGGAGCAGCTCAACGACCAGAGGGGTGGCTCGACGTTTTCGATGAATCCCTATGCAGAACGCATGAGCGGAATCAGGTTCGACTTCCTGGTAAATGGAACCAGGCTGAGCCGCGCGGATGCTGCGTTGCTGCCCGGCGGAAATTTCCGGTTCACGACGGATGCGCTCAAGGAAGGTGGAAACGAATTCTCGATGACGATGCTCCCGAACGATTTGCAGTATGACCGCTTTGACGGCTTTTCGGTCGCCTACCGCTGGGAACCTTCTGTCGATTCTGCGGAGTGGATGCTCCCGGGAAACGCGACTGGCGTGATTCGCATTCCGGCAAAATCGGACGTGGAAATCATGAAGTTCGTCGATTTAAGGCCCGTCGGGCTTTTGTCGGTGGAATCGGGATACGCCCGTGACAGCATCGCCCCGGGTGAGGATGTCCGCTACCTGGCTTACCGCAAGGGCGTCTATCGGACGGCGCTTTCGGTAGAAATCGCTGCCGACGTGCCTGATGGCGTTTTGAAGGATATTTCGAAAATAAACTCCAAGACGGAGTACCTCATCATATCGGCCCCGGAATTTCTGGATGGCGCCGTGTCGTTGGGTGAGTTCCGTTCGGGAGGCGAGGCGGGAACGTCTTTTGCGACGACGGTCATCAATGTCGATGACGTTTATCGGCAATATACGGGCGGTTCGCTTTCGCCTGTGGCGATTCGCAACTATATCGCCTACGCCTATTCCGTGTGTGAGGACCTGAAATACGTGCTGCTTCTCGGGTACGGTCATTACGATTACCGTGGATTTACGGGCAAACTCGGCAAGAACTTTATCCCGCCTTTCGAGATGGAAGACGCCGTGACGGAGGATTTCTTTGCGGCTCTTGATTCTGGCGAAATGGTGCGTTTCGGTTCTTACGACCTGGACCTTTCTGTCGGACGCATGCCGGTGATGTCGACCGTCGAACTTTCCGCCTATATTGAAAAGGCGAAGGAATACGAAAAAGTGGGCGTCTTTGACCATTCGGAATGGCGCAATACGTTGTTGCTCACGGCCGATGATGCGAAGAATGGCGTGTTCGACGACCACATGGACCATACGAACAAGCAGGAAGGCGTGTCGAGGATGATCAATGCGCTGACTGATGAAATTGGATTCCGCTGGAGCCAGAAAAAGGTCTACCTGCTGGATTACGATGTGGATGCGGCTGGGCAGAAGCGGCAGGCTTCTCAGGATTTCATTAACATCCTGAATCAGGGGGCGCTCCTCACAACCTATTTCGGGCATGGATCCAAGACGGACTGGGCAGGCGAAGGCCTTCTTAAGCCGAGCTACCTTTCGAGAGTCAACAACAAGGGACGCTACACGATTCTCAATTCGTTCTCCTGCGCGGTGGGACGTTTTGACGAAGGAGGCAAGCGCTCGCTGTCCGAAGAATTCCTGATTGCTCCCGGGGCGGGGTCGATTGCTTCGGTGGGGGCGGCCCGCGAGACTTATGGTGTCTACAACGAACTGTTGGGCAAAAACTTTGTTCTGAATTTGCTTGCGAACCCTGGAATTACCATCGGTGACGCCTTTGTCAAGGCAAAGAAGGTGCGCTGGGAAAAAGAGGATCCGCTTCAGTATACTTCGCAACGTTATAACAACGAACATTACATCCTTTTTGGCGAACCGGTGATTCAGATGCTCAAGACGGATTTCAAGGTGTCGCTTGACCAGAAGATAGATACGCTCAAGGCGCTTGACAAAATGCGCCTCAGTGGATCTGTCCGTGGAATGTCGGATGGAAACATATCCTTGTCGTTGCGCGAAGGTTCCAGGAACAAGCGCCTTTACAAGGGCTACGACTCGGAAAATGACACGCTGGATGTCTTGTACGAGGGCTCCCTGATTTATTCAGAACAGATTCCCGTGGCGGGCGGCCGCTTCGAAACGGAATTTGTTTTGCCCCGGAAGATTGCATTTGGCGATACGGCTGTAGAGTTCAGCGCCTGGGCCTACTCGAAAAATGAGGCCCCGATAGGAAGGCTCAGGATTGGGGGAATCGGTGTGTTCGGCTTTTCGGCATATGCCGATTCCATTCATGATGCGGTCCCCCCGACGATTCATGTCCAGTCCTGCTTCAGAAAGGGTTCCGAGGCGTCCTATGCCGATGGTGAGACGGTAAAAATGCAGTCCCCGGCGTGCCTCCAGGTGGTGGTCGAGGATTCGACTGGGCTTGATTTCCGTGAGCAGGCCGATGAAGGAATCATGTTTGAATTGAGGGGCGTCGAGGCTCCCTACCATCCGTTCCCGTTCATGGAACAGAATTCGAGACGCGCGGTTCTCCGCAAGGAGTTCGCATCGGCTTCGTACCCTGCTGGGAAATACGTGTTTACAGTCCAGGCGCAGGATGTGCTGGGAAATATCGCGAAAAAGACGGTGAACCTGGAAATCACCGACGACATGAAGGCGGGCCTTGCCGACGTATTCAACGTTCCCAATCCGGTAGGGAAGAAGGGGACTACGTTCTACTTCAAGAATCTTGCAGTGGATCGCGAATCTACGGTGGATATCTTTATCTATAACCAGCATGGCCGTCTGGTAAAAGTGCTGAAGGATGCCGTTTCGGGCGTGACGCACTGGGACGGCAAGGATAACCACGGGCGGCTTCTGGCCAACGGCCTGTATCATTATGTTGTGCGAAGCGAGGTCGCCGCGACGAACAGCTTCAAGAAAAAGACGTGGACTAAGAAACAGAAACTTTTGATTTCGAGGTAAATATGGATTTGAGAGAGAAACCGGGCAAGGTGCAGAAATTTTTGGAACTGATGCTTCGCTTCAGGTTGATTTTCGTGGTTCTGATGGTTGTTTTGACGGTCACCTTATTGGCGAAGGATTGGCAGGCGGTCAATACGCTTCCGATTGCTGCATCCGAAGGCATGGGCATGTGGCTTGCGAATCTGGATGGTGTTGGCGCTTTCTGGAATTCGGCGCAGTACCTGTGTGTCGCCGCTATTGCGATGTTTGTCCTTTCTTTTGTCTTTGGCGGAATCCGTGGCGGTCTCGGTTCCGTGGTGGCCGCGGTTGCGCTGATTGCATCGCTAGGCTTCCTTGATGGGGCCGAGGGAATGCAGTTGCCTTTCTACGGTGCTTTTGCCGGAGTTGCGCTTCTGCTTTTGCTGTTTGCGAAGTGGAGTGTCGCCTGCGCGCTTTTCCCGTTTGCGCTTTCGTGGGCCTTGATGACCGGCTTTGTGGCGTGGTTGCCGCTGATTCCCGGCAATGCGTGGCTTGTCTGGGCAGTTCTGAGCGTGGTCGGGTTTGCAAACGTCGTGGCATTTGCGCTTGTTGCTGGCAAGGAACTTTCTGAAGGATCGCCTCAGGCGGGAGCCCTCGTGAAGGCTGGCAAGAAGATGTTCCTGCCGGTTTGTGTTTCTAGCCTGCTCTCGCTTGCGGCCGTCACGGTCGACATGGGGAATGCCTCGGGCAAGGAAATAGCCGGTGCTGTGATTCTCTGGGTCGCTTTTGCAATCTGGTTTTTCGGATTTACGTTCGGAACGATGGCTTTCTGCCCGTGGGAACGCCTGCGTGCGGGTAGCCGCCGCGTCGAGATGAAGGACAAGAAGAAGTCTTCCAAAAAATAAAGCGCGCTAACGAAGCGCGCCTGCGTAATGTCATGCCCGCTTAGGCGGGCATCTTCTATGACCGAGCCTTATGCGATGTTTAAGCTCTGCTCCCTAATGCACTCGATTTCGTTCTTGAGTTCGATGGCAAGTGCTGCAATCTCTGCACTCTGGCACTTTGTTCCGAGGGTATTCGCCTCGCGGCCCATTTCCTGAAGAATAAACCCGAGGTTCTTGCCCTGCGCGCCGCCCTTCTTGAGCGCGTCTAGGAACAGTTTGTTGTGGCTGTGGAACCGTGTGATTTCTTCGTGGATGTCGAGCTTGTCTGCCATGATGCAGGCTTCTTGCAGAAGGCGCACGTCGTCGATTTCGCTATCCTTCATCAGGCTGTCGATGCGTTCGCGGAACTTGACCTTCCATGTCTCGATTCGCTGCGGGTCCAGCACCTCGATTTTCGCGAGCACGTCTTCCAGGTGGGCAACGCGTTTTGTGAGGTCGGCCGCGAGATTCGCGCCTTCCTTTTCGCGCATGGCGATAACGCCGTCCAGCGCCTTGTCGAGTTCCGCTTTCAGGTGCTTTTCCCAGGCCTCGTTGTCGGCGCCGGCATCGGTAAACTGCAAAACTTCGGGAATCGCGAGGATGTGTTCAAGCTTGATTTCGCCCGCGATGCCGTACTTGGCCTGCATGGCCTTGGTGATTTCCACGAACTTGCTTACCGCCGTTTCGTTATAGCATACGGGAATGTTCCCGACATTTCCTTCGCCGAGTGTGATGGAGAGGTTCACCGAGCCGCGGGCCAGCTTGTCCTTGATTTGGGCCTTCAGGTCGTTTTCGAGGTAGGCGAAGTTTTTAGGAATCTTGCTTGAAATTTCGAGGAAACGGCTGTTCACGCTGCGCACTTCGATAACGCAGGTGGTTCCGTTCAATGTGGATTCGCTCTTTCCGAATCCGGTCATGGAAATAATCGACATGTCTAAACCTTCGAAATAGTGGCAATCACGTGTTCTGCGCCAAAGTTCTTGAGCCCGAGCGCGGAGAGGACTTTGCTCAGCGTGTGGTCACTCTGGAAGTTGATGTTCTCTATCTTGAACCCTTCCTTTTTGCAGAGCGTGTAGAAGTCCTTCACCGTGAGGAGGCGGATGTTCGGCGTGTCGTACCATTCGTACGGCAGTTCCTTGGACTTGGGCATGCGTCCGTGGAGCATGAGGCTTCCGCGGGTGGTCCAGTGCCCGAAATTCGGGAACGTGACGATGGCCTTTTTTGCGACGCGCAACAGTTCGTTCAGGAGTGCCACGGGGTCGCGGATTTCCTGGATGGTGCGGTTGATAATCGCGTAGTCGAAGCTTCCGTTCTTCAGGTCCGAGATTCCCTTGTCGTCGAGGTCGCGCTGGATGACCTGCACGTCCTTCTCGAGGCAGTCCAGAATGCCGGTGATGTTCTTCTCGATGCCGAATCCGGTGACGTTCTTCTTCTGGATGAGGAAGTCGAGCAGGTCGCCGCTACCGCAACCGAGGTCGAGCACGTGGCTGTCTTCCTTCACGAGCTTGCCGAGCAGCTTGAAGTCGCTCTCTTCGTGGAAAACGGGAACGGCCTGCGTGCCTTGCTGCGGGATAATCTTTGAATCGAGGAAGCGGCCTACGGCCTTGCCGAGTTCGCCCACTTCGATAAGGAATCCGTCGTGCCCGAACTGCGTGTCCAGTTCGAGGCTCGTCACCTTCTTGCCCACGTTCAGGAGCGCGCTCGTGATGCGGCGGCTTTCGTGCGGCGGGAACAGCCAGTCGGTGGAGAGGTTCACGTTCAGCACTTCGGCCTTGATGTCCTTGAAGGCGTTCTCGATGCTGCCGTATTCGGTTTCGAGGTCAAAAGCGTCGGTCGCGTGCGCGATGTGCAGGTAGCTGTTCGCGTCAAAGCGGTCTACGAACTTTTTGCCCTGGTAGCGCAGGTAGCTTTCGATAGGTAGGTTCAGGTCGAACGGCGTGGAATACGTGACGGCGTGGTTCCTGTTCTCCTGTGCCTGCGCGCGCTTGAACTTCTGCTCCATGCCGATGGCGCTGAGGTAGGTGATGTGCGCAAGTTTGCGGGCATTC
Source organism: Fibrobacter sp. UBA2449 (assembly GCF_002342555.1). Taxonomy (NCBI): domain Bacteria; kingdom Pseudomonadati; phylum Fibrobacterota; class Fibrobacteria; order Fibrobacterales; family Fibrobacteraceae; genus Fibrobacter; species Fibrobacter sp. UBA2449. The sequence continues at coordinate 198,830 of NZ_DDQF01000006.1, read as the reverse complement.
GCGAGGCCCACGTCGGGTTTTGCGACACCTTCACCGTAGAAATCGCCGTTGTTGTAGTTCGGATCCTGCGTAATCACGTCGCGTGCCACGACTTCGAATCCGAGCGCCTGGCTCGAGAAGCGCGGCGAACTTGCGATAATCACGATTCGCTTGACTTGCTCGGGGTAGTAGATGGCCCACTTCATCGCCTGGAAGCCGCCCATCGAACCGCCCATGACGCAGTAGAATTCCTTGATGCCGAGGCCGTCGGCGAGTTCCTTCTGGGCGTGCACCATGTCGCCTATCGTAATGGTGGGGAAGGTACTGCCGTAAGGCTTGCCCGTACGCGGGTTCACGCTTGCGGGGCCCGTAGTGCCCTTGCAACCGCCCAAAATGTTGCTGCAGACCACGAAGAAGCGGTCCGTGTCGATAGCCTTGCCGGGGCCGATGAGTTCGTCCCACCAGCCGGGCTTCTTGTCGCTTTCGGTGTACCAGCCGGCGGCGTGTGCGTCGGCGGTCAGGGGCGAGCAGACCCACACCGCGTTGTCAGCAGCGGCGTTCAGCTTGCCGTAAGTCTCGTAACGGATGTTGAGCGCGGGGAGCGTCTTTCCGTTTTCCAGCGCAAAACCGGCCTCGCCATAGTCCTTGACGAAGTCTTTCGGCTCCACGGGGCCGATGCTGGATTTATGCAAATATTCACTCATATGCATAAATATAGCAATTTGTGGATGAACGGTGGCCGCCGCACTTCTAGAAGGCGTTTTTTGGCCGGCGAGGGTAAGTTTTATGGCTGGTGCGGGCGAATTTTGGGGCTGATTTGCCATCGGGGCGTATAAATTCCCCCTTTTTTTGCTGAATCTATATGCCCTTTATTAGTTTGTGCGTGACAAAACGGATGCGGTTGTGCGCCTATGTGCGTGTGAGGGGCATATAAATTGCCCGTTTTGCCGTGTCTTATATGCCCCAGGGCAAAAATGGCGTGCTTTTTTTAAAGGCAAAAGAAACATTAAGGAGGAAAAATGCGCTTTATGAAAAACTTGTTCGTTCTGCTTGTGTTCGTGATGCTTGTCGCCTGCAGTGACGATGAAAGCGATTTGATTTCGCGCCCGGACACGAAGGAAATTTCATCCAGCGTTTTATCGTCGTCGATAGAGTCTAGCTGTTCTGCGAATTCTTCTTCCAGCGTTACGCCGAAGTCGAGTAGCAGTCAAGGAGATGGCGGCTCCCATTCGTCAAGCTCGGGGCAGGCTCCGGCCGCCATGACAAGCAGCAGCGTGAAATCTAGTAGCAGTCTTTCCGAGGGATACGTAGACCCATCGACTGTAATTGAGGGAACCTTGATCGATTCTCGCGATGGCCAGTCTTACAAGACGGTAAAGATTGGTAATCAGTGGTGGATGGCAGAGAACCTGAATTACGCATTCGTTGGCGTTCCTTATAGCGATGGGGACTACACCTCCGATTCCACGAGCTGGTGCTATAACGATTCTGCAGAATATTGCGACAAGTACGGTCGCCTTTATACGTGGGCGGCTGCGATGGACAGCGCTGGTTTGTGGAGCACGAATGGCATGGGCTGCGGCTATGGAAAAATATGCTTCCAGAAATACCCGGTGCGTGGTATTTGCCCTGAGGGTTGGCATCTGCCCGACACGACGGAATTTCGCACGCTATTCAATGATGTTGGAGGCTCATCTTCCGCAGGCGATATGCTCAAATCTGTAAGCGGTTGGAACGACGATGGAAATGGCTCGGATTCCTATTCGTTTGCAGCGTTGCCTGCTGGCGTGTATGGCGAGGGGAGTTTTAAAAGTGAGGGCATCTCCATGGCCTTCTGGAGTTCTAACAATCGTCTTACCGAGCAGACGTTCACTGCGTATTTGAATAATGCAAACACTAGTGCAGCGCTGCTCATTTTGAGGCCGAATTTCGGGTTCTCGGTCCGCTGTTTGAAGGACTGAGTGGTGCACCGATTCATGCTATGATCTAGAAATCTTTGCTGTAAATAAGGTTCAGCGAGGCCTTGGCTCCGAACGATTCCTTGAATTTGAACAGGGGAAGATTCAGGTATTCGCCGCAATCTTCGGTCGAAATTCCCCACGAGAATTTCTTGATCCCGTCTTTCGCGGCTTCGCGCATGACGCTTATGTAAATGGCGGTTGAGGGCTGGAAGTCACGGATTTCTACGTTCGGGGCGATATACTGCGCATGTCGGACGTTAGTTTGCTTGAAATCAAACATCATCATTCCCGCGACAAACGTCCCGCCTTTCCATAGGGCGCGGAATTTTACCTCGTCTGCGATGCGGTTGTGCTTGAGGTCGAGAAGCTCGTCGAGCGTGTGGACGGGCTTCACGTTGAACTTCGCTTTCGAAATGCAGAGGTGCTTGTAGAATTCGGGCAGTTCCGCGTCTGTCACTTCTCGGTATTCGAGATTGTGCGGAATCGACTTGCGAAATACCGAACGGCAGGAATCCTTGCAGGTTTCGAAGGGGTCTTTGTTTGGGTCGAGCGTGCAGAAGGCGCTCAGTTCGGTCTGCCTTGTATAACCGCGGTGCTCCAGGGTGTATTCGAGGAGTGCCGTCGAATCCAGGGCGAAGAGGCTCGATGTCGGGCGCATCCGGACACTTTTGCAGATGCCTTTCAGATAATTTTCCGCAAATTCGACGATGCTTGCGATGCGTTCCGCGGTGTAGTAATGCTTCGCGATGACGGGGCCGCCGAAGGTGGAACCCTGGTGCGAAATCCATTCTCCCGCATCCGTCAGGTTGCCGGGGAAGGCTGCGACGATGATTCCGCTCGATTCCAGCATGAACGATGCGTCCTTGAATCGCCCTTGCGGATGGTAGTTCAGGAATCGCCTTGTCTGCAAAAAAGTGCCGTTTACCGATTCGTTCATCACGAACCGGTCCCAACGCGCCTCGAGGTGCGAATCGTACGGCAAAACACTGAACATGCCTTAAAGATACAAATCTACCGCCTGCAGAACATAAAAAATTGTATATTACTTTCATAATATGCCGAATTTTGAAGAAAAAGCGCAAATCATCCAGTTGCCCAAGTTCCTCGACGAACGCGGGAACTTGAGCTTTTTGGAATCGGGGAAGCATGTCCCGTTCGAAATCCGGCGCACCTACTGGATTTACGACGTGCCGGGCGGTTGCCTGCGCGGGAGCCACGCTTTCAAGACAGAAAAGGAATTCATCGTCGCGCTTTCGGGCAGCTTCGACGTGGTGGTGCACGACGGTGTAGAAGAAAAGCGCTATTCCCTTTCGCGCTCGTACTACGGGCTCTACCTGCCCCCGATGCACTGGCGCACCCTCGACAATTTCTCGACCAATTCGCTTGCGCTAGTCGTTTCTTCGGCGGATTTTTCCGAGGAGGATTACATCCGTGATTTTGACGAGTTTATCCGCGAGGTACGCAAATGAACGAGCAGGATTTGAAGAAAGCCCGCATCGACATGTGCTCGCTCATTGAACTCCCGAGGATAAGCGAGCGTTCGGGTAGCCTTACGCCTATCCAGAATTCGAAGGAGATACCCTTCGATATCAAGCGAGTTTTTTACCTGTACGATATTCCCGGCGGCGTGACGCGCGGTGGACACGCGCATAAGGAATGCCACCAGCTGCTGGTCGCGGCGAGCGGCGCTTTCGATATCAAGGTTTCCGACGGCGAGAACGAGAAGGTCTACCGCCTTGACCGTCCGTATTTCGGGCTGCACATTCCGCCCGGAGTGTGGGCCGAGGAACTCGGGTTCTCTTCGGGCTCCATTTGCCTGGTGCTCACTTCGCACGAGTTTGACGAGAGCGACTACTGGCGCGATTACGGCGAATACCTCAAGTTCAAGAAGGAGCGGTAATGAAGATTCCTTTCCTTGACCTGAAACAGGTGAATGCTCCCTACATGGACGCTTTGAAGGACGCTGCCTCGGCGGTCGTGGAATCGGGCTGGTATATCCGCGGATCCTATTGCGATCGCTTCGAGAAGGAATTTGCCGCCTACTCCGGCTTTGCGCACGGGGTGGGTGTCGGGAACGGGCTCGATGCCCTCACGCTCATGCTTCGGGCATCCGTCGAACTTGGCCGCCTGGCTCCGGGTAGCGAAATCCTTGTGCCCGCGGATACCTACATCGCGACGGTACTTGCGGTGAATGCGGCAGGGCTTGTGCCCGTGCTCGTGGAGCCCGATGAGAATACTTTCAACATCGACCCGCAACGGCTTGCGGATGCCTGCACGGAAAAGACGCGCGGGATTCTCGCGGTGCACCTGTATGGGCGCTTGGCCGACATGAAGGCAATTAGCGAATTTGCCAAGACGCGCAATCTCCTTGTTTTTGAGGACGCGGCGCAGTCGCATGGTGCACGGCTTGGTTCGGACGCTACGTCCGCCGGTTCAAAAAGCGCCGCGGTCGCTTACAGTTTCTACCCGACGAAAAATCTCGGGGCGCTCGGCGATGCGGGCTTGGTTTTGACCGACGATGCCGAACTCGCCCGCGTGGTGCGGATGCTCGGCAATTACGGTTCCGAACAGAAGTATGTGAACGAGTATCGCGGCGTCAATTCCCGCCTCGACGAAATTCAGGCTGCCTTCTTGCTCGCGAAACTCCCGCATCTTGATGCTTTGAACGCACGCCGCCGCGAAATTGCGGCCCGCTACGTGCGCGAAATCAGGAACCCGCTGGTGCGATTGCCCGGAATTCCGGCAGACCCGCGGGAGCATGTGTGGCATGTGTTTACGGTACGCACGCCTGACCGGGCGACCCGCGATGCCTTGCAGGGACATCTCGAGGCCCGCGGTATCGGGACGCTTATCTTTTACCCGATTCCTCCGCATTTGCAGCAGGCCTACGCGGCCGGGCCGGAGGGTGAAAACTTCTTGCTTCCCGCGAATCCGAAATTCCCGATTGCGGAGAAGATTGCCGAGACCGTGTTGAGCATCCCCGTGTCGCAGGTCCTTACGGACGGCGAAGTTTCCGAAATTATTGGAGCGATGAATGAATTTGTTCGTTAGAATCATCCGCAAGCTGTTGCGGACTTCGTGGGTGCTCTTTTTCAGGAGCATTTCGACAGCGAAGCCCGAAGGTGAGTTCCGCTCCATTGCTCCCGTACTTTGCGAAGGTAAGGGCCGTATCGTCGTGGGGGAGGGAACCTCGTTCGGGTTTATCGAGGATGCGGATTACTGGACATCTTACGAGTTCTTGAACGTGCGCAACAAGGATTCAAAAATCGTAATCGGCAGGAACTGCCAGATTTGCAACCACTTTACCGCCGTTTCCGAAGGCGAGGGGATCGAAATCGGCGACAATGTGCTCATTGGATCTTCGGTGACCTTGATGGATAGCGACTTTCACGAAATCGACCCGTCGAGACGCATCGGAGGGAATCCCAAGATGGGCAAGGTGACGCTTGCGGACAATGTGTGGATTGGCGACCGCGTGACCATTCTCAAGGGAACGTCGATTGGTGAAAATTCCGTTGTCGCGGCGGGTGCGGTCGTTTCGGGCGAGTTCCCGGCGAACGTCGTCATCGGTGGTGTCCCCGCGCGTGTCATTCGCGAAATAGACAGCGTGCAGTCTCCAAAAAAAGTAGGCGGCTGACGGTGGACCATTCCTCTAAAATATGGAAACTGTTCTTCGGCTCGGGTTCGGTGACGCTATTCAATACGCTCCGTGCCTTTGTCATCAACAAGCTTTTGGCCGTGTTCTTGCCGCCTGCCGCATTCGCGTGTGTCGGGCAGTTCATGAACTGGATGAGCATCGGGCAGGCGACATCGAGCCTTGCGATGCAGAACGGCTGGGTGAGCCTTACCGCACAGAACAAGGATAACCTCAGAAACCTGCACGGCATTTGGCGTGGCGGATTCCGGCTCACGACCTTTGCAACGATTTTTACATGCGTCGTCGCCGTCATCTTCTGCTTCGTGGCCCCGCTTGAATCGTTGCTGCCGGGGGTGCATCCGCGCCTTGCGCAGGCGGCCATCCTCTTTGCGCTTCCAGGAATGCTTGCTACCAACATGGTCGCGATATGCTCTGCGGTGATGAACGGCCTTGGGCTCGTGAAGCGCTGGGCGCTCATCCAGATAGTCGCGTCGCTTTTCCAGATGCTCTGGGTCGCGTTCTTCCTCTATTCCGGTCGCCTTTCTGTGCTTTCCATCATCGCGACGCAGTCGATTGTCGCAGGAATTTTTGCAGCCCGCGTGGCGGCACGTGCAGGATTCAACATCAAGACCTTCAGGGAATCGGTTCTGGATGTTCGCAAGCCCTGGTGGTCGTATGCCATGATGGGACTTGTGCCGATGATTGTCGCGCCGCTCGTCCTTATGGTTGTGCGTTCGCTCGTGGGTTCTGAACTCGGCTGGAATGCCGCTGGCATCTGGCAGGGCGTCTACAAGATATCGGACTTCTTTGCGTCCATCTTCTCGGCAATCCTCGGGGTGCTTGTCTTGCCGCGTATTAGCCGTAACATGACGCATGATGCATTCCGCAGGGAATTCTATCCGATTTTCCTGCGCATGATGGGCTTTACGCTCCTGTTCTGCATCGCGCTTTACTTTGGACGTAGCCTTGTCGTCGCGATTCTCCTTTCGGGAGCGTATGCGCCTGCGGCGGATTTTATGCCGATTCAGTTGCTGGGCGACCTGTTCCGTTCGGGAGGCTGGTGCTTTGGCATGGTGCTGGTGGCTCGCCGCGAAACGAAGGCTTTCCTCGTTATCGAGGTGGGGGCGAACCTTCTCTTTGCCGTGGGAACCTTCGTTGGAATCAGGTTGTTTGAACTGCAAGGCCCGATGCTTGCCTATGCGCTCGAAAACTTTGTGACGCTGGTCGTTCTCGCCATAACGGTCGGGAGGCTCAAATGGAATACTCCATAACGAACATGTTTGCCGAAAAGATAGACGAGAACGTTTACGTGAAGGCTTTTGTGCAGGGCGCCGAAACGGAACAACGCGAAATGCCGCCGCTCGTGTCGGTGCTGATGGCCTGCTACAACCACGAAAAGTACGTGGAGGCTTCGGTGCGCTCCGTGATGGCGCAGAAGGGCGTGCCGTTTGAACTCATTGTTATTGACGACGGCAGTTCTGACAGGTCTCCCGAAATTCTCGAACGCCTGCAGGCCGAACTCAAGTTTACCTACGTAAACCGTCCGAACAAGGGTCTTGTCCCGACCATGAACGAACTCTTGTCCATGGCGCGAGGCAAGTATTTTTGCAGCTTTGCTTCCGACGACATCATGCCTCCGGATCGTCTCAGGCTCCAGAGCGACTACCTGGAATCGCATCCCGGCAACCCCATCTGCTTTGGCCAGGTCATCAATATGGATGCCGATGGCAAGCTCGAATCGGCTCCGGATCCGCGATACACTTCGGGAATTCCCGAGGTGACGTTCGCCGAGGTGTTTCTCGGGAAAAAGGAACTCCACGGCTGTTCGGAAATGATTGACTGCAGGGTGTTCCGCGACCTGGGCGGCTACAATGCGGAATTCGTCATCGAGGATTTCCAGATGATGCTGAAGTTCCTTTCGCTATACGAACCCGTCCCTGTTCTCGATACAATCTGTTGCTACTATCGAATCCATTCGACGAATATTTCGGGCAAGAAGAACTGGCTGTACGAAAATACGCTCAAGGTCATCGACAAGTATTCTTCGCATCCGCTGTACCGGCAGGCCGTGAACACCTGGAAGTCGCACTGGTTTTCGATGCTTGCCTATTGCGACAAGAAGGAGGCCCTTCGCAGGCTACCGCAGCTCTGGTCGTTCTCGCTCCCGTTCTTCAAGCGCTTCCCCAAGCTCTTCATTCCGCGCTTTTTGCTAAAGCGGTAATCTGAAAATCTTTTTGAGAGTCCCGCGCACCCCGAGGGTCGCGAGGTTCGTCCACAGCGAAAGCGGAAGGGAAAGCGCTTTTGCAATAGGGCGGGGAAAGGTGGCGAACAGCTTTTGCCTGCGCCGAATCCCCTTGCGGACCGATTCCGGTCGCCATGCGCTGTCGAAATGGTGGATGCAGTAGGTGTCGCCGGTCGTGCGGATTTTCCCGTCGATGTAGCTCTTGGGCGAAAACGCGCTTTCGGGCAGGATTTCGGTATTGGGGAATTTCTCAAATGCGTCCGCCAAAATTTTCGGGAGCACCATGTCGTCTACGCCCGATTCGCGGTATTCGAAGTGCGTGTGGCGGTAGAATTCGAGAGCAGTCTTTATCGGTTCGCATCCCGCCTCGCATCCCATGGCCGCCGCCTCGATGCGCCTGGAACCGTTTTCGTAGCCGAAAGCATTCGGGCGGTTCAGCAGCGGGTCGAGTGGACGCAAAACTTCCACGTCGGTATCGAGGTAGAAACCGCCTTCGTTGTAGAGGGCGTAGAGCCGAACGGCATCGGCCGCGAATGCCCATTTCTTTTGTCCGAGCGCCTCCAGCACCCAGGGGATGCCTGTGGCTTGTGCTTTTTCTGCATTCCACTTGATGAACTCGAAATCGGGCAGGAACTTCTGCCAGCTATCAAGACAACGTTGTACGCTTTCGGGGTAGGGTTCGCCGGAAAACCAGCAGAAATGAATCTTCTTCGGAATCATCCGTGCCTCCGTAGTGCCCTTACGAGCGTCGTCTTTCCGGCAAAGGAAATCAGTGCGGCGGTCTTGTTGCGGAGCCGGGTTCTCGGGTTGAACAATGTTCCCATCCGCAAATCCTTGATGTGATTCCATGCGCGTTCGCGGTAGTCGGCGAATTCGGGCGTGTCTTCCGTGCGCATTAGGATGCTGCAGCTTGCGCTGAAGAGGTTGCTCCTTGCTGCTCTTTCGAGCCTCGCTCCCTTGCCTTTGACCTGGCTGCATACCGCCTCCGCGATATCCAGGAGCTCCGCCTTTTTCCGGTTGTAAGAGGTGGCGAGGATGCTTGAGGAATGTCTGCGGTTGTGATAGAGGGGATCAGGCACGAATGCGACAAGTCTTGCATCCAGAAGGACCTGTGGGATTGTAGCCATGTCTTCGAAGAATTTTCCTGGCGGAAACCGTCGGCCTTTCCAGAGGCTGGCCGCATAAAGTTTGTTCCATGCGGAATAGTCGGGGCGGTCGTTCTGGTACAATGCATTTGAAAGCGCCCTCGTGGGGGAGAGCCGGATGCAGTTCCCGGAGTGGGGACTGAATCCGTAATGCGCCCGTAGCGTCGAAATTGAGCCCGCTTTCTGCGGGATATCCCCGAAATGGAGTTTGCCGCTGCAGGCGATGTCCGCACCGGTTTGCATGATTGCATCGAAGAGAGCCTGCAGAAAGTTTGGGGCGAGCATGTCGTCGCTGTCCACGAAGGTTATCCAGTCGCCCTGCGCGGCTTCGATTCCTGCGTTGCGCGCTTCCGAGAGCCCCTTGTTTTCCTGTGTGACGATGCGGAAGCGTAAGTCTTTTTCGGCGATAGCCTTGGCTATGGATGCGCTCCCGTCCGTGGAACCGTCGTCGACTACGATCGCTTCGAAATTCCGGAACGTCTGCCCGTATATGCTCGCAAGGCAGTTCGCGAGGAAGGGCTCAGTATTGAAAACCGGGATGATGACGCTTATCGCAGGCATGGGCGGGCCCGAATCCTATTTTGGGAGATTCTGCACGACTTCGCCCCAGCCCATCTGCACGATGGCTCCGGCCCGGACCAAGTCCCCCTGTTGCTTCTCGTAGGTCTTTAGGAGCGTGTTGTAGTCGCGCGTGTCTCGGACCAGCTTTGCCTGCTTGCGAATTTTTTTGTACAGCATGTCCTGCTTCCACTGTGCGATGTCGGCAAGCCCCTTGCAGCTTTCATCGAGACTTTTGAGATAGGCGGGAACGGCGTCCAGGAATACGTTTTCGAAAGGCTTGGACTTTTCCTTGGCTTCGATGACGAGGTTCTGTTGCGCGATGATGTTCTTGCGAATTTCGCTCATCAGGCGTACGATGCGCTCGAAGTCCACCTGTGGCCAGATACGGTTGAACGGCCACATCTTTTTCCAGTGGAACTTGAAGATGGATTCGTGGGCGGCGTTCTTTGCCCGGAGGAGTTCCTTCAGGTTTTCAAAAATGATCTGCGACGGCAGTTTTTTTGTTTCGTTGCTTTCTGTCATTCTATGAAAAATATACAAAAAAGTGCGTTCCTTGCCTTATTTCGCCTTTTGGGGTGCAAATTTTTCTATAAATTTGCTTGCTTTTTTCAAATTAAGTATTATTTTCTTATTAATCATATTAAATCAATTCTAATTCGAAGGATTATCTATGAATAAGCAAAAGTTCAAGATTCTGGCCATTGTCGATGGCGTGCTCATCGTGGCCCTCGTGGTCGTGATGTTCGTGTTCAAGGGTCAGCTCAACGAGCAGGCACAGACAACGGTCAAGGAACAGGTCGGTGCCTACAAGGCGGCCGTGAATACGACACTCCAGGAACAGTGGAAGTCGATGGACCAGTACGGCATGGCTTGGAAACTTGTCTACGCGACTATCGCGGGTGCGAATACCGAGGCGGCATTCGATGCCAACGTGAAGAAGATTTTTGAGGATACGGGTGCCCGCGTGAAGCAGCTCTCGTACATGTACACGGCGGCAAGCATTCCGGATAAGGTCCAGAGCGACATCAGCGCGGTCGGCCTTGCCGAACAGTTCCTCTTGAAGGACGAAGGCGGCGTGAAGGAAGTTGCCTGTGGCAAGAACTGCGTCGTCAAGTTTACGTTTGTCAAGGGCAAGCTCAAGGAGAGCGACTACAAGGCCCTCGTCGAATACAATTTTGCTGAAAACTTCACGGTTGCGAAAGCGGCCCCCTACCATTTCGAATAAGGAGAGTATAGGATGAATAGTAAGAACATTGCCATTGTTTTGTCCATCCTGGTTGTCGCTGTCGCGGCGCTGGTCCTTATGCAGAAAGGCAACTATGTAGGCCAGGCGACCGAACACTATAATACGACAACGAAGGCGAACTACGACGCTGCCACTGAAATCTTGAGCCGCGTGAACAATTCTGCCGACGTGAACAAGCTTGTGTGGGCGTTGGCCAGCGAAGCGAAGCAGACGGTGAAGACTTCCCAGGATATGGCGAAGCTCGAAGCCAAGTACTTCCCGACCACGAAGGGTGCCAACAGCATCGCGAACAAGACTCGCCGTTTCGAGGCCACGAGCGCCTACTTCATCATCTCCAGTTTTGACAAGGTCGATGTCGACAAGAAGACTGAACTCAAGACCCTTTCGGGCCTCAATTCTATCGACGTGAGCGCGCTTTACGGTGAATTCGTTGCCGCTCAGGAAGAAGAAGTGGAAGGCGAGGAAGAAGAGGGCGACGAAGCTGTCGAAGAAGCCCCGGCTCCCGCAAAGCCTGCAAAGGCCGACAGGGGCAAGAAAGGCAAGAAGGGTAAAAAGCGCTAATCGCTTGACACTTAATAAGATACGGAAAAATGAAACACGACTCTAAAAAGGGTCGTGTTATTTTTTATGGAAGATAATAAAGCGTTGGCCAAGGAAGGGGAGGGTGCAGGGAGGGGACCGTGCGGCCTTCGCAACTCCGAGCTGGGTCCCCTCCCGCATGTTTTTTCTAAATTTACGGCGTAAAATTTAAACCGAGGTTTATAATGCTCATTCTTCGTGGTACGCCGGCTCTGTCGGATTTCCGTCTCCAGAAACTTTCTTCCGATTTCAAGGCTGCGGGGCTCTCTGTCGCTTCCGTCTATGCTGAATTCCTGCATGTGGTGGACCTGTCCGCCGAACTTTCCGATGCAGAAACTGAAACGCTCAAGAAGGTGCTGCACTACGGTCCGGCCCGCGAACCCAAGGCTCTCGAAGGCGAACTCTTCGTGGTGTGCCCGCGTCCGGGTACTATTAGCCCGTGGAGCTCGAAGGCTACCGATATCGCTCACATTTGCGGCCTCCCGGCAATCAAGCGCATCGAACGCGCTATTGCATACTATGTAAAGTTTGAAGGTGCTGCACCGGCTGGCGCCCGTGAGAAAATCTCCGCCAAGATTCACGACCGCATGACCCAGGCCGTTTTCGCCGACACCGCCTCGCTCGAAGTCTTGTTCAGCAAGGAAGAACCGCGTCCGCTGAACGTGATTCCGGTGCTTACCGAAGGCCGCGACGCCCTCGTGAAGGCTGACAAGGAAATGGGCCTCGCTCTGAGCTCCGACGAAATCGATTACCTGGTGAAGAACTTCACCGAGCTCAAGCGCAATCCGACCGACGTGGAACTCTACATGTTCGCGCAGGCCAACTCGGAGCACTGCCGCCACAAGGTGTTCGGTGCCGAATGGACCATCGACGGCGTCAAACAGGACAAGTCCCTGTTCCAGATGATCAAGAACACCTACCAGCTCCACAACTCGAACATCTTCAGCGCCTACAAGGACAACGCCGCCGTGATGAAGGGCGCTACCGCCGGCCGCTTCTACGCTGACCCGCGTACGAACAAGTACGACTTCCACAACGAAGAAGTCGATATCTTGATGAAGGTCGAAACCCACAACCACCCGACGGCGATTTCTCCGTTCCCGGGTGCCGCTACTGGTAGTGGTGGCGAAATCCGTGACGAAGGTGCCACGGGTAAGGGTTCCAAGCCGAAGGCCGGTCTCACGGGCTTCAGCGTTTCGAACTTGAAACTGCCGGGTGCAGTCCAGCCTTGGGAAAAGGACTTCGGAAGCCCGTCCCGCATTGCGTCGGCCCTCGACATCATGATCGAAGGCCCGCTCGGTGGCGCTGCGTTCAACAACGAATACGGCCGTCCGAACATCCTCGGTTACTTCCGTACTTTCGAACAGGAAGTCGATGCCCAGAACGGCAAGGAAGTCCGCGGTTACCACAAGCCGATCATGTTGGCCGGTGGTCTCGGTAACATCAAGCATGAACATATCGAAAAGGGCCACATCGATCCGGGTGACCACCTGATTGTGCTCGGCGGTCCGGCGATGCTCATTGGTCTCGGTGGTGGTGCTGCTAGCTCCGTGCAGAACGGTGCCGGTAATGAATCTTTGGACTTCGCGTCTGTGCAGCGTGAAAACCCCGAAATGGAACGCCGCTGCCAGGAAGTCATTGACCGCTGCTGGGCGATGGACGAAGAAAACCCGATTACGTTCATTCACGACGTGGGTGCAGGTGGACTTTCGAACGCCTTCCCGGAACTCGTGAACGATGGCGGCCTCGGCGGTAAGTTTGAACTCCGTAACGTGCCGAACGATGAACCGGGTATGAGCCCGTTCGAAATCTGGAGTAACGAATCCCAGGAACGCTATGTGATTGCAATCGCCGGCGACAAACTCGATGTGTTCGACGCGATTTGTAAGCGTGAACGTTGCCCGTATGCCGTGGTGGGCGAGGCCATCCCCGAAAAGCACTTGACGCTTACCGACAAACACTTCGGCACGACTCCGATTGACATGCCGCTGGGCGTGCTCCTCGGTAAGCCGCCCCGCATGATCCGTAACGAAAAGAGCCAGAAGCGTCCGCTGAACTCCACGGTGGTTCCGGCTGACGTTTCCATTAAGGATGTGGCACACCGCGTGCTTGCAAACCCGACCGTCGCCGACAAGACGTTCCTCATTTCTATCGGTGACCGTAGCGTGACGGGTATGATTTGCCGCGACCAGATGGTTGGTCCGTGGCAGGTGCCTGTCGCCGACTGCGCCGTGACAAGCGCAACGCTCGACTCGTACGAAGGTGAAGTGATGAGTATGGGCGAACGCGCCCCGGTTGCCTTGATTTCTCCGGCGGCCGCTGCCCGCATGACGGTGGCTGAATCCCTCACGAACATGGCTGCCGCTTGCGTGCCTGATATGGGCCGCGTGAACTTGTCCGCAAACTGGATGGCCACGCCGAACTACGAAGGCGACGGCGCCGACCTCTACGAAGCCGTGAAGTCTATCGGTATGGAACTCTGTCCGGATCTCGGCATTACGATTCCGGTGGGTAAGGACTCCATGAGCATGAGCACCGTGTGGTCTGACGCTCAGGGTAGCCACCGCGTGACCGCTCCGATTTCGCTCGTTATCAGTGCCTTTGCTCCGTGCGCCGACGTGCGCAAGACGCTCACCCCGCAGCTCTTGCAAGATAAGGATTCTACGCTCGTTCTCGTGGACCTCGCTCGCGGTAAGAACCGCATGGGCGCTTCCATCGCAGCCCAGGTTTACTGCAACCTCGGCGATAAGGCTCCGGATGTCGATAGCGCTAAGGAACTCCGTGCCTTCTTCGAAACCATCCAGAAGCTCAATGCGGCAGGCAAGATTATGGCCTACCACGACAAGAGCGATGGTGGCCTCTACACGACGCTTGCCGAAATGGCGTTCGCCGGCCATGTGGGCGTGACGGTGAAGGCCGAAGCCCTCAAGGGAAACCTCATCGACGCCCTCTTCAACGAAGAACTGGGTGCCGTGCTCCAGGTGAAGAATGCCGACCTTGCGGCTGTGCGCGACGCATTTGCTGCCGCTGGTCTCGGCGATACGGTTTCTGAAATTGCAACGCTCAACGATTCTTACAACTTGGTCATCGGCGACTACGCCGAAGGCCTCTCGGATCTGCGCGCCATCTGGAGCGACACGACCCGCCGCATCGCGGCCCTCCGCGATAACCCGGATTGTGCCGAAAGCGAATACAAGCTCAAGCTGGAACAGGACAATCCGGGTATCACGCCGAAGGTCACCTTCGACGTGGCGGCGGGTGCGAAGGTCGTGAAGGACTACGCAAGCCGCCCGAAGATGGCAATCCTCCGTGAACAGGGCGTGAACGGCGAACTCGAAATGGCTGCCGCCTTCCAGAAGGCCGGCTTCGAATCCATCGACGTTCACATGACTGACATTCTCGAAGGCCGCGTAAGCCTCAAGGACTTCAACGGTCTCGTGGCTTGCGGTGGCTTCAGCTACGGTGACGTTCTCGGTGCTGGCGAAGGCTGGGCGAAGAGCATCCTCTTCAACCCGAAGGCCCGTGCCGAATTCGAGGCTTACTTCAACCGCAAGGACACCTTCACGCTCGGCGTCTGCAACGGCTGCCAGATGGTCTCCAACCTCAAGGACTTGATTCCGGGTGCCAAGCACTGGCCGCGCTTTGTGCAGAACCTCTCCGAACGCTTCGAAGCCCGCTTCTGCACGCTCAAGGTCGAAGACACCCCGGCCGTGCTCCTCAAGGGCATGGCAGGCTCCGTGCTCCCGATTGCGGTCGCACACGGCGAAGGCCGCGCGGAATTCGCTAGCCGCGAAGCCGCCGAAGCCTGCCTGAAGACCGGTCTCGTGGCGCTGCGTTACGTGGACGGCAAGCACGAATACACCGAACGCTACCCGCTGAACCCCAATGGCTCTCCGTTCGGCATCAACGGCCTCTGCTCCGAAGACGGTCGCGCCCTCGTGATGATGCCGCACCCCGAACGCGTGTTCCGTACCTGCCAGTACTCCTGGCACCCGGCGGACTGGGGCGAAGACGGCCCGTGGATGCAGTTGTTCCGCAACGGCCGTATCTTTGTTGGGTAATTCTTCGGGGAAGCATGTCCCGCTTGAAAGCTATAGCCTTTTTTGTCATGCTGTCGGCTTTTGGCGCTTCTGCGTCATTTGACAGCAATGACAATCCGTGGGAAAAATCCCCATTCCAAAAGGCTAGCGATGCGAAAGTTCCGAAAAAGGACAGCGTGGAGAGCGCCGCACCCAAAGCAAGCAAATGGGAACGTTATTTTACGGATAAGCGCGACGGCCGGAAATACGAGATTGCCGTTATCAACAAGAAGGCCTGGATGGCGGAGAACTTGAGGTACCGCAGTCCCGATAGCGAATGTTTCAACGGTGAAGAATTAAACTGCAAGGAAGAAGGCGGTCGCTTCTATACATGGGCGTCTGCGATGGGCGTTGAATCGAAATGCAACATTTCGGAATGCAAATTGTTGGCCAAGCCCTATATTCGTGGTGTCTGTCCCGAAGGCTGGCATATCCCAAGCGATGCCGAATGGAAGGAAATGCTCTATTATGTCAAAAGCAAGGCTGGCTCGCTTGCAACCCGGGCCTTAAAATCGACCTACGGATGGAAAAGGGAAAACGGGACGAACGAATCGCATTTTAATATATATCCGTCGGGTTTCAGGTTCATGAGCGGAAACTTCCTGGATCGCGGGGTGACTGCGAAATTCTGGAGCACCTCGCAGTTGAATGCCAGGTCTGCAAGGAGCTACGTCCTTAGGGAATACTATAGGGACACCTCGTATATGTACCCCGATGAAGAATACAAGGAAAACGAGCTCAATGTCCGCTGTGTCGCGGACGAATAACCGCTACGGAAAAAAACAAACCGCAGAAGGTGTACTCCTGCGGCTGGTGTAATTTGTTGCTGGAATTCTAGAAGCTGAATCCCGCGACGATGTTGTTGCTCAGGAACGGCAGGAATCCGAGCGCTACGACGGCGATGCTGAGTGCCACGATGACTGCGCGTTGACGACGCGTGAGGCGTAGCGGTGTAAGGTGTCCGTCGGGCTCGTCGACCCAGGCGCTCTTGATAAGCTGTATGTAGTAGAACAGAGCGAGAACGTTGTTCAAGACGGCGAAGGCGACCAGCATGTAGTGGCCGGTAGAGGCTCCGCTGTAGAACAGGTGAAATTTGCCGAAGAATCCCGCAAGTGGCGGAATGCCGGCGAGGCTGAACATCGAAATCGCAAGCGAGATGGCGAGGCTTGGGTTCTGCTTCGAAAGACCGCGCAACGAAGCGAAAGTCTCTTCGCGGTGGTGCCCGATGATGCCGAACACGAAGAATGCGAGGTAGTTCGAGACCGCGTAGACGAACAGGTAGTAGATGATGGCCGTTTTTGCCGTGGCGGCAGGGCCGAGGAGGGCGACCATGATGTAGCCCGCCTGTGCAATGGAACTGTAGGCCATGAACCTGCGGAGTCTGCTCTGCTTCAGGGCGCCAAGGTTACCCACGAAGAGCGTGGTGCCGGCCAGGAGCGCAATGAGCGGTGCTATCTGTTCCTGGATGGGGGCGAGGGGGCCGAAAACGAGCACCACGAGGAATGCGATGGCGGTTGCCTTCGAGGTGACGGAAAGGACTGCTGTGACGGGAGTCGGCGCGCCTTCGTAGACGTCCGGGGCCCAGGTGTAGAAGGGGAACAGCGTGAGCTTGAATCCGATTCCGCAGAAGAGGAAGAGTACGGCAACCCAAAGGAGCGGGCTTGTGCCAGATGCCACGGCGGTCTGGATTTCGCTAAAGTGGAGAGAGCCTGCGAAACCGTAGAGGTAGCTGAATCCAAACAGTTCGAAAGCGGTGGCGACGGAACCCATCAGGATATACTTGGTGGCCGCTTCGCTTCCGAGCTGGTCCTTCTTGTTCCAGGCGGTGAGCGCATACATCGGGATGGTCGCGATTTCGAGGCCGAGGAAGAAGGTGAGCATGTCGCATGCCGAAACGACGGTCACGCCGCCGAAGGTCGCGAATGCGATGGCTCCGATGAATTCTGCAATCTGGTGCATCTGCGGTTTGCCGTCGGCTCCGTGCTCGAAGTAGTCCTTTGCAAACCACATGCCGAGAATGGCGCTCACGAGGAGCACCTCGCGCATGAGTACGCCGAAGTCGTCGATACGCCAGTTGCTGATGAAGAACCGGCCTTCGCCGCTAGCAAGCGGGATGAAGTTCAGCAAGATGAAAATGGCGATGAAACCGAAATTTGCGATACGCCAGGGCATCTTGGATTGCGCGTTGCAGAAGAGGCGGCTCCCGATGACGATGAACGGGAAAATCAGCAACAGCAGGTCGGGAATAAGAAAGTGTGACGTTGAAAAATCGAACATGGTTTAACCTCCAATCCCGCCGATGACGGGCTGGGTGGCTGCAGAAATCTTTGCAAATATCGGGGCGATACTCCAGTCGAGCATGTCGGAAATCCAGCCGGGGCAAATGCCGATGAACAGGAGGCATGCGACAAGCACGACGATGACGAGCTTTTCGCGGAAGCATCCGTCGGTGAGACTCTCGTATTTTTGCGGGAGCGGGCCGTGGAGCATGCGGTTAGCCGTCTGCAGGATGTAGACAGCGGTCGTCGTAATGGAGAGTATAGCGAGAATCGTGACGATGCGCGTGAGGGTTGAATCCTGTTGGAAGGCGCCGATGAAGATAGTGCTTTCGGCGATAAACCCGCTGAATCCCGGCAGTCCGAGGCCCGCAAAGCCTGCGAGTACGAAACCGACGCCGAGGAAGGGCATCTTGCGCATGATGCCGCCCATCTGCGTGATGTCGCGGGTGTGCGTGCGTTCGTAGATCATGCCGATGGTCGCGAAGAAGAGGCCCGTGAGGAATCCGTGCGAAATCATCTGGAGGCTGGCGCCGCGCAGGCCGACCGGCGTAAGTGCCGCAAGGCCCAAGAAGATGAGGCCCAGGTGGCTGATGGAACTGTAGGCGGTGATGTACTTGAGATCCTTGTGGCGGAGCGCGATGAAGGGGCCGAGGACCACGTTGAAGATGAGGAGCGCCACCACGTAGGGGAGCCAAATCTTTGCCGCTTCGGGCATGAGGAACATGGCGACGCGGAGACATCCGTAGGCTCCCATCTTCATCATCACGCCGGCGGCGAGCATGGAGACGGCCGTCGGGGCGGCGGAGTGGCCGTCCGGACTCCAGAAGTGGAATGGGAACAGGGAACTCGATACGGCGAATCCCATGAACATGAGCGGGAAGGCCCACATCTGGAATTCCATCGGGAGTGTCACCTTGGAAAGCTCCATGATACTCCAGCTGTTTACGCCGCCTTCGAAGTAGAGTCCGAAGAGGGTCGCGAGAATCATGGAAGATCCGAACGCGAGCGTCAAGGTGAGCTTCTTGCCACCGTAGTCGCGCTTGCCGCTGCCGTAGCAGGCGATCATCAGGTACATGCAGAGCGCTTCCATCTCGTAGAATACGAAGAACAGCACGAGGTCGAAGCTCATGTATACGCCGTAGACACTCGTTGCAAGAATCTGGATGAGCGCGAAGAATACCTTCTGGTTGCCCTTGATCCTGTAGCTTACGAGGACTCCTGCCCATACGATGAACGCGGTGAGCGCGAGCAGCAGCATGTTGAGGCCGTCGGCCCCCACTATATAGTGGGCATTGAACATCGAAAGCCAGGGAATGTCAGTAAAGAACCGAAGCAGGAGCGGTGCCGCGACTTCGTTTGCGGAAACGCTTCCTATGGCGTAGACGCGGAAGGTGAGGTAGCAGACGATGCCGAGAACGAGGGTCGCGGAGGCGGTGTGGATTCCGCGGAGCAACCTTTCGCGAGCCGCCGGAATGGGAATGCAGGCGAAAACCGTGACGAGCGGGATGACCCAGATGAGGTTAAAAAGTATTGTATCCATATTGCACCTACAGGGGAAGCTGGCCGAAGAAACGCCAGAGGAGAACGCCCACAATCAGTGTGCCGAGGTAGAAGGGGAGATAGCCCGCCTGTGCCGTGCGCACAAGGTCGCCCAGCTTGTGGATGAACCAGACGGAAAACGCGAGCAGGCCTTCGATGACGTAATCGTTGAAGGCGCGTGCCACCCGTGCGATGCCGCCGAAAATGAACTGGCGTACGACGGTGTAGTACATCTCGTCGAAATAGAACTTGTGGTAGATGACCTTGTAGATGCCGCTGCGGTTTGTCTCGTCGAGCGCGCGTTCTATTTTCGCCTTCGGACTTGCATAGAGGAACCAGGCGATAAGGAGTGCGATAATGGCGACTGCTACGGCGACAAACGGTATCCACTCCGCATGGGCGAGCTTGAGCATCACGGGAACGTGCAGATTTCCCGGCGTGAAGTACTTTTCGAAGAGTCCCTTGCCGAGGAGACCGCTCAGGAGTGCGGGAACGGCCAATACGACAATGGGGAGCGTCATCGCAAAATCTTCGTGCACATGGCCTGCGCGAACGCCCTCATGGCGCGGTTCTCCGTGGAAGGCGAGGAAGAACAGGCGGAACATGTAGAACGTGGTGAGCCCGCTCGTGAGGAGGGCAAGCGCAAATACCGCATAATGTTGGCCCTGGAAGGCGGCAAGGATGATTTCGTCCTTCGAGAAGAAACCGGAGAACGGCGGAATTCCCGAAATCGCGAGCACGGAAATGAGGGTGCAGATGTAGGTGACTGGCATCTTCTTGCAGAGTCCACCCATCGCATCGAGGTCGTTCGTATGCACCTGGTGGATGAGGCTGCCCGCGATAAGGAACAGGCTGCACTTGAAGAAGGCGTGCGTGAAGATGTGGAAGGTCGATGCCGTCCAGCCCGTGGTGAACACGGCCTGGCCGATCTTGCATGCTCCGAGAGCGAACATCATGTAGCCGAGCTGCGATAGCGTGGAGTAGGCGAGGATTCGCTTGATATCCTTTTGCGTGCAGGCTATGACGGCGGCAAACACCATCGTGAAGGCGCCTACCCACATGATGAGCGTGAGTGAATCCCCGCATGCAGCGAAGAACGGGAAGAGTCGGGCGACCAGGTATACGCCTGCGACCACCATCGTTGCGCTGTGGATGATGGAGGAGACGGGAGTCGGGCCTTCCATCGCGTTCGGGAGCCAGATGTGCATCGGGAACATGGCCGACTTGCCCCAGCCGCCGGTAAAGATGAGGATTGAACCGAGGATGAGCGCGCTTGCCTGCGACATCTCGATGAGCCCGAGGTTGATTGTTCCCGAGCGGAAGTCGGAGAGCGAAAGCGAGTTGATGGTCGAGAAATCGAAACTCCCGACTACGTAGCTTACGAGCACGATGCCGAGCAGGAAGAAACTGTCGGCGAATCGCGTGAGGATGAACGCCTGCTTCGAGGCGCTTACCGCGGAGGGCTTGTGGTACCAGAAACCGATGAGCAGGTAGCTGGAAACGCCCACGAGCTCCCAGAAGATGAACATCTGGAAGAGGTTGGTCGCAACGACGAGCCCGAGCATGCTGAAGCTGAACAGCGAAAGCAGGGCGAAGAATCTGCCCATCGCGCGGTCCTCTCGCATGTAGCCCAGACTGTAGATGTTCACCATGAAGCTGATGAACGTGACGACCACGAGCATCATCACCGAGAGCGGATCCACGAGCATCCCGATTTTTGCGACGAGGTCGCCTGCGAACGGGAGGAAGTTGAACTCGAAGAGCGTCGCCTTCTGCGGGGCGTATGTCGAGGTGAAGTAGTGGATGGCGACCGTGATGGCCGATGCCGCGGCAATGCCGTTGCATGCGATGGCGAATGCGGCCGCGGCCTTCGCGTTTCGGTTGCCGAGGAAAAGCCCGTTTACGACAAATGTCAGAAGCGGGAGTAGGAAAATGAGGTAGGAGAGGGTGATGTCGTTAATCATGGAGGTCCCTCAACTGGTCGGCGTCAAGGCTCTTGTGGCGACGGTACATGGTGACGATGATGGCAAGCGCGATTGCCATTTCGCAGGCTGTCACGGCGATGACGAAAATGCTGAAGAGCGCACCTGCCGTTGCATCGTGCGCGGTAAAGTAGGCAAAACTGATAAAGTTGATGTTTGCTGCGTTCAGCATGAGCTCGATGGAAATGAGCATGCCGATGAGATGACGCCTGCGCATGAGGCCCCAGACTCCGATACCGAACAGCAGGAAGGCAAGAATCAGGCAGTTCATCAAGTTCATTGTTGCACCGCCTTTTCTTTTTCGACTTCGTCCTTGCTCTTGCGTGCGACAGTGATGGCGCAGATGAGCGTCATTAGAAGAAGGATGCTCACCACCTCGAACGGGATAATGAATCCGTCGGGTCCGTAACCGAGAAGCCTCATCGCGATGGGTTCAAGCCCGGAGTAGTTTTCCGGGGAACTGACGGCGCCGCTTGCAAGTTCGGGCGTCGGCAAGATGCACTTGACCATCACGAGTACAAAAGCGATGGAAAGCGCGAATGCGGCAAATACGCGCGGGATTTTTGTGGCGAAGGCGTCTTCGCCCAAGTGGCTTGTCAACAGGATGGTGAACACCACGAAGATGACGACACCACCCACGTAGACCATCACCTGCGCAAGTGCGATGAATTCCGCATGCAAGAGCAGGTAGAGGATGGCTGTCGCGACAAAGCTGAAAATCAGGAACACGGCGCTCTGCAGAATATTCTTCACGGCAACGGTGCAGACGGCGGTAAAGAGCATTACGGCTGCGACCACGTAGAACGCGATGTCCATGCCTCCCATGGGGAAGGCAAGCGGAAGGTCCGGCAACTGCAGGCCGGGCAAATTCAGGTTCGGGAACATTAGCCTTGTCCCTCCTTCTTGTTCAAGATCATTTCGAGAGTATTCGGGTCCGTCGTTGCGACCTCGAAATCCTGGTTCATTCGGATGGCGCCGAACGGACAGGCTTCGACGCAGAGCCCGCACTGGGTGCAGCTCGCGAAGTGGTACACGTAGCGGCCCAGCACCTTCTTGCCCGCGATATTCTTGGTCGAGAGCACGTTGATGGATGCGTTCGGGCAGGCGCGTTCGCACATGCCGCAGGCGGTACAATGGTTGTTCCCGTCTGCATCCTCGATCATTTCGAGGCGTCCGCGGTAGCGCGGATGCATCCGAAGAGTCTTCCTGTTCTCGGGGTACTGTTCGGTGACGATGCGCCTCGGGTCGAAGAAATACTTGAGCGAAACGGAAAGCCCGCACATGAGGCTCCACGGCCCCGTGATGCAACGCTTGAAGTAGCGCTTGAAATATTGTAGTAAGGTAATATTCTCTTGCATAGCAAACTCCCGCCTAACCACAGACCACGATGTATGCCGCGCCGGCAATGAGCAGCACGAGGTTCACGGGCAACAAAAACTTCCATTCGAAATCCATGAGCTGGTCGACGCGCGGACGCACGAACGTCCAGCGGACCATCATGTAGCACCAGATCATGAAGAAGACTTTCGCGAAGAACCACACGACGCCGGGGACCATGTTGAGATAGTTGTCCACGAACGCGACTCCGATGCAGGGCGGTAAAAATCCGCCGAGGAAGCACGTGGTGGCAAGAGCCGAGTTCGTGACGAGCGCGATGTATTCGGCGAGGTAGAACATGGCGAACGGCGTGCCGTTGTATTCCGTGTGGTATCCGCCCGTGAGTTCCTGCTCCGCTTCGGCGATATCAAAGGGCGCGCGGTTCATCTCGGCGGTCGAAGAAATGAAGAAGAGGATGAAGGCGATGATGCCGAGGACGGGAATCTTGAAGATCCACCAGTCGGAAATGGTGCCTTCTTGGCCGAGCGTGATGCTCATGAGGTTCGTGGAACCCGAAATCATTACGACGAACAGGAGGATCATCGTGAACGAGATTTCGTAGCTGATCATCTGGGCGCCGCTGCGGAGGGCGCCGAGCAGGGAGTACTTGTTGTTGCTGCTCCAGCCGCCGAGCAAGATACCCAACACGCCGAATCCGTTCACCGCGATGATGAGCGGGATTCCCATCGAGACGTCCGCAACGACGAGGTCGCGGCCGAAGGGGATGAGCGCGCATACGATGAAGGGGGCGATAAGGACGATGAGCGGGGCGAGGTAGAACATCAATTTGTCTGCACCGCTCGGGGCATACACTTCCTTGAAGAGCATCTTGAGCACGTCGGCGATGGTCTGGATGGTTCCGTGCCAGCCGAGACGCATGGGGCCGAGGCGGCATTGCACGTGGGCGCACACCTTGCGTTCCATGTAGATGAGGATCGGGGCAGAACCGATGTTTACCGCGCAGACGGCGATGACGCAGATGAGCGCATTCACCAGGAAGGCGACGATGCTGTTGAGCGTATCGCTTTGGATGCTAGCGGGCAGGTATTCCGCGAGCCTGGGGACCATTTCGCGGACAAAGTCGCCGACGGGGTTTGTAATGGAGGGAACGAACATAAACTACCTGTCAATTTCGGGAATCACGGGGTCGAGGGTCGCCATGATGGTAACGAGGTCCGAAACCTTGTGGCCTTGCACCATCTTGTTGAGCGCGGCGATATGCGGGAAACTGGGCCCTCGCGTGTGGATGCGGTAGGGCTTCTCGCCGGTGGTGGCTGCGACCACGTAGGTCGCATAGAGTCCCTTTGCCGTTTCGATTTCGCTGTAGTAGCGGCCCACGGGGAGTCGCACCGGCTTTTCCTTGGATCTCCACGGACCGTCCTTCGGGAACTTGTCGATGCACTGCCTCAGGATCTTCATGGATTCGTGGATTTCGGCAATGCGGATTTTGTAGCGGTCGTAGCAGTCCCCGTTATGGAACACGGGAATGTCGAAGTCGAACTGGTCGTAGATGCTGTAGGGGTTCGCGCGGCGGACGTCGAATTCGACTCCGCTTGCACGCAGTACCGGCCCCGAGCATCCGTAGGCGATGGCGTCTTCCTTGGAGAGGACTCCGATGCCGATGCTTCTTTCGAGCACGATGATGTTTTTCGAGAGGAAGCGCTCGTAGTCGCGCATGGCGTCTTCGAGATGGTCGAGGAAGGCTTTTACGCGCGGAATGAACGTGTCGGGCACGTCGTAACGGCTTCCGCCCGGCCTGAAGAAGTTTGTAGTGAGGCGCGATCCTGTCACTTCTTCCAGGATGTCGTGAATCATCTCGCGTTCCTTGAACCCGAAGAGGAGGCATGTCTGTCCGCCGAGGTCGCCGCCGAAGCAGCCGTAGAACACGAGGTGAGATGCGATGCGGCCCAGTTCCTGTAGCATCACGCGGATGTATTCGCCCTTTTCGGGGACGCCCACGTTCATGCCCTTTTCGAGCGCGATGACGACACCCAGGTTGTTCTGGATGGCGGTGAGGTAGTCCTGGCGGTCGGAAAGCGCGATGTACTGTAGGTAGCTCATCGATTCCGCCTGCTTTTCCATGCCGCGGTGGATGTAACCGAAATGCGGTACAAGTTCAACGATGGTTTCGCCGTCCATGCGTAGCGCAAGGCGGAGTGCGCCGTGCGTACTCGGGTGCTGCGGCCCCATGTTGATAAAGAATTCTTCGGTATTGGTTTCGCGCTGGATGCGGAATCCGGGAGGCAAGTTCGAGAAACGTGGCTGGATCATACGGGCCTCCTGATCATTTCCGGGTGCGTAAAGTCCTTGCGCAGGGGGAACCCGACAAAATCCTTGTCAAGGAATATGCGGCGCTGGTCGGGGTGGCCTTCGAAGTTGATTCCGAACATGTCGTAGACTTCGCGTTCCTTGAATTCTGCGGCGGGATAGAGATGGCTTACTGTAGGCACGCTCGCCAGGAGCGATGTCGCGCGCTTTTCTTCCGGAATGCTGAAGTCCTTTTTCAGCTGCACGCAGAGGAATATCTTGTGTCCGATTTGTAGGCTCCGGAGCTGTGTCACCAGGTCGAAATGGTCGTCGTAGTCGATGGCTGTCACGTCAATCAGGAAGTCCATCTTGAATTCAGGATCGTTTTTCACGAATTCGGTCACGGCTACATAGTCCTCGGGTTCCACCATCACTTCGAGCGGCCTGTCGGCGGGCGCGTTTGCAAGCACCGTCTCAATGGGATCTTCGCTGTGGGTGTGGAAGGTGATGCCGGGGAACTTGTCGTGCAGTTTCTGGTAGAGCTCGAGCTGCGTGAGGCCCACCCTGCGGAACGGCTTGCGTTCTACTTCGGGGAAGTCTTCTTTCTTTACGCGGATGGGCTTGAAGCTCGACTTGTAGTCGGGATGTTCTTCCTTGAACTTCGCACGGGCCTCGGCCATCTCCTCGTCCTTCATCTCTTCGAGGGCGGCCCATGTCTTCGCGGCCTCGCGGTAGCGGTCCATGGTGGAGACGTCTTTCGGCTGGCCTTCGTGCCAGGGGTTGCGGCAGGTCTCCTTGAGAATCTTTTCGCGTAGGGTGAGTAGCCCGTGGAAAAGCGCTTCGGGACGCGGCGGGCATCCGGGAACGAACACGTCGACCGGAATCAGGTTCTGCGCTCCGCGGACGACGGCGTAGTTGTCATAGATGAACGGTCCGCCGCTGATAGTGCATGCGCCCATCGCGATGGCGTACTTGGGGCCG
Source organism: Fibrobacter sp. UBA2449 (assembly GCF_002342555.1). Lineage (NCBI taxonomy): Bacteria > Pseudomonadati > Fibrobacterota > Fibrobacteria > Fibrobacterales > Fibrobacteraceae > Fibrobacter > Fibrobacter sp. UBA2449. Next base: position 172,996 of record NZ_DDQF01000006.1, on the reverse strand, counting down.
GGAATCTGTTCCCAGAGCATCTGGATGGCGGGGGCCATGCGGCGGGTGATTGTACCTGCTAGAATGAAGAGGTCTGCCTGGCGCGGCGATGCGCGGAACACTTCGGAACCGAAACGCGCGATGTCGTAGCGGGCCATGGAACTCGACATCATCTCGATGGCGCAGCAGCTCGTGCCGTAGGTGAGGGGCCAAATAGAATTTGCCCGTGCCCAGTTGACAACGTAGTCGATAGCGTTCACGACATACTTGCCGCCGGGAATCGGGTCGAGTATCTTGGGTGCGAAATTGATTATTCCCATTTGAGGATTCCTTTTTTCCAGGCGTATGCGAGGCCCGAAACGAGGATAGCCATGAAAATGGCGAGGTCGGCGATGACAATCACCGGTGAAAGCGCTGTGTGGCCAGCCATGATTTCCCTGAAGTTCATCATCACGGGGAAGAGAAACAGGGCTTCGATGTCAAAGACCAGGAAGAGGAGCGCGAAGAGGTAGTAGCCCACCTTGAACTGGATGCGGGCGTTTCCGATGGTCTCCATGCCGCATTCGTAGGGGGCCATCTTGTTTTTCGTATTCTTCGTGCGGTAGCCTAGCAGGAGACCGACGACAGTCGCCGCGGCCGCGATAAACGCACCAAGAAAAAGGAAAATGGAGAGTATTATGTATTCAGACATGGGTTGTCCTTAATAGAAATTCTGCAGTTCCTGCACGGTCCCGAAAAGCTGGTTGCCGATCTGGAAACGGTCGATGATATGCTTGAAGAGGTCCTTGAACTCGTCGATGGTCGCCTCCGACATGGCGGTAAGCTTTTCCTGGATGGAACTCACGAATCCGGAGCTCATGGGCTTCGCCTTCATGTCCTGCATGGAACCGCTCCAGCGCTGCAACATGTGGTCGGTTTCGAGACGCGCGATGATATAGCGCGTGGTGGAAAGCAGTTCCTGCAAGAAGTGCACGAGGAAGATTTCTTCTTGCAGAATGCCCCAGCGCTTGTCCTTGGAGTAGAGTGTCGCGATGTCCGCCTTGCCGTAGAATACGGCTGCCTGCGAATATTCGAGACATGTCATGAGCACGTGGTCGAGTCTCTTGATTTCCTGAGCGAGGTTCTTGAACCATTCGGCGTTCATGGCCGACCCGTCGATGTTTCCCTTCGAGTCGAGCGGCATCACTGCTCGGAACGCATAGTAGACTTCCTCGTAGTAGCGGTTGCGCATGCGGCAGCTGAAGGCGCGGTTCTTGAGCGTGTAGTCGCTATGGTGCAGCGGGGTAATCATGCCTTGGACACCTCCCGGACTCCCGAAATCTGTTTAATTTTCGTGACGATGGCGTCGACCTGCTCCTTGCGGAACGCCTTGAATTCCATGCGGATGCGTCCGGAGGATTGCGCGCTTGCAACGCTCATGCGGTCGAGCGAGAGGTCGGAATATTTCAGTTCCTGCAAGATGTCTAGTGTGATGTTCTTGCGGTTGTCCGTGTCGATGGTGAGGTGCGTGGTGAACGGCTGCGTCACGTCGGCGCTCCATTCCACCGCGATCTGCTGGTCGCTCGGCAGGTCCTTGAGGCACGGGCAGGTGATGTTGTGGACTTCGATACCCATCTGCGGCCTGAGGACGCCCACGATCTTGTCGCCCGGGATAGGGGCGCAGCAGTCGGCGAAGTGGATGACGAGGCTTGTTTCCTGGCCAATCTGGAGCGGCATCTCGTCGCGGACGTCGTTTTTCTTGTCTTTTCCGAAAGTGGGGAAGAACCGGAGCGCCATTTCCTTGGGAAGCGACGAACCGCCCGTGATGAACCGGTGGATGTCCTGGAGTGGGAGTTCGCCCTGGCCGATGCGTTCGAAGAAGTCGTCGAGGTTGAAAGTGCCGAAGTACTTGCAGATGTCCATCTCGGAAGGTCGCTTGTCCTTCTCGATTTTTGCAAGGCGCAGTTCGCGTGTCCAAATTTCCTTGCCGAGGCTTCGAGCCTGCTTGGTGATGCTGGTCTTCATCCAGCGGCGCAGTTCCTGCTTCGCCTTTACGGTCTTTACGATGTCGAGCCATTCGGGGCTTGGTTCCTGGCTCGGGCTCTTGAGCACCTGGATGGTGGCCCCGTGCGTCACCACGTGGTCGAGGCTGACCACCTCTTCGTTGATGCGGGCGCCGATGCAATGGAGTCCGAGCTCCGTGTGGACGGCGAACGCGAAGTCGAGGACGATGGCGCCTTCGGGAAGCTCGATGGAGTTGCCCTTCGGGGTAAACACCGTCATGCCCTCGGGCTTAAGGTCGACCTTAAGGAAGTCGAGGTATTCCTTGGAGTCCGAAATTTCAGACTGCAACTTCACCATGTGGTTGAGCCAGGCGAGTTCTTCGCCCTCGTGTTGCGTTTCGAGCTTGTAGGCCCAGTGCGCGGCGAAACCTTTCTCGGCGGTCAAGTCCATGTCCTTCGTGCGTATCTGGACTTCGACCATCTTGTTCTCGGGTCCGATGACCGTGGTGTGGATGCTCTGGTAGAGGTTCGGCTTCGGGGTCGCGATGTAGTCCTTGAAGCGGCTCTGGAGCGGGGTCCACAGGTTATGGACGTAGCCGAGTGCGAGGTAGCATTCGGGGATGGTTTCCACGATGATGCGGATCGCGAAGATGTCGAAGATGTCCTCGAACTGGCAGTCGCGACTGATCATCTTGTTGTAGATGCTGTAGATATTCTTGGTGCGGCCCTGGATGGTGCAGTCGAAATCCTCGAGCGCCATCTTGATTTGCAGAGGCCCGATGACGGACTGCACGTACTTTTCTCGCTTGGCCTTGTTCTCGATAAGGGCGTCGACAATCTTCTGGTATTCGTCGGGATTTACGTACTTGAAGCTCAGGTCCTCGAGCTCGGTTTTCAGCTTGTAGAGACCGAACCTGTGGGTGAGGGGCACGTAGATGTCCAAGGTCTCTTGCGCGATGGCCCTGCGCTTCTCGGGCTTCATGTAGCGCATCGTCCGCATGTTGTGGATGCGGTCTGCGATCTTGATCATGATGACGCGCGGGTCTTTCGCCATCGCGGTGATAAGCTTGCGGTAGGTCTCCGCCTTCTGCGCGGTCTTGTTCTCTTCCTGTGCCGCGGTAATCTTGGTGACTGCGTCCACCATGAACGCCGTGTCGTCGCCGAATTCCGCTGCGATTTCTGCAAGCGTGTGCGGAGTGTCTTCCACCACGTCGTGCAACAGGCCTGCAAGGACCGTCGGCTGGTCCTGCTGCAGTTCGGCGAGGATCTTCGCGACCTCGAACGGGTGCTCGGTGTAGGGCATTCCGCTCTTGCGGTACTGCCCGTCGTGCGCGTCGGCGATGAAGGCAATAGCTTTACGCAGGATGCTCTCGTCGAGCTTCCCGTTCTTCTTGAGGAGCACCTGGATGATGTGTTCCTCGTTGGGAGTAAAGTTTGCCTTGTTCATCGCTTACAATTTATTATATAATGGGGCCCAAAAACGGAAATTAGCGGAAAATAAGCCAAAAATAACGTTGCATTTCCGAGAACGGGCGCAAGGCGATCGCTGTCGGCTCGCCTATATTCTCCATTGTAATATTTTTTTTAAGTGCGACCCCTTGCCAAAAAAACATGGTTGTGACTATGACCCGCGTCACGATTTTGTTGTAAATGCGAACAACGCTTTATGAAAAAACCGGAACTTTTTTACCCGAGGGGAATTTATTTTATTAGAGCCCGGATAAAGTCGAATGGGCGACTTTAAACTTTGGGGATGGTTATGAAAAAGTGGAAATATATGTTCCCGTTTGCGCTCGTCGCATTCGGAATTTGGGCCTGCGGGGAAGACACTTCGCCCGTGGAATGTACAACTCCGGAATGTCTAGGGGATCAGGGCGGTCTCTCGTCTGCAGGGGATTCCCTTTTGGGGTCTTCTTCTTCGCTTCCGATCTTTGAAATAAGCCACGAGACCTTAGAAGAAGGGCATGTCATCGAGGACCCGCCGCTTTCGAGCGAGGGACTTTTGCCGCCGACGGAGAGTTCGTCGTCTGTGGCGCTTCCGCCGCCGTCTTCGGCTGTCGTGGTTTCTTCCAGTTCTTCGCATCATCATTTCTTTAGTTCTTCGGCAGAACTTGTGGTGTCTAGCAGCAGCGCGGCCGCACAGCCGGAATCGCCTTCCTTCGTGGAAGACCACCGCAGCGAATGCCAGATTGGCAACATCCCGACGAGCGTGAACAACGCGAAACTGCCCGACCCGTTCATGGGCCTCGACGGCAAGCGCATTTCCACGAAGGACGAATGGAAGTGCCGCCGCGAAGAAATCGGCGCGATGCTTGAAAAGCTCATGTTCGGCCAAAAACCGCGCAATCCCGAAAAGGTCGAAGGCTCCTACTCCGGCGGAAAGCTCACCATCAAGGTGACCGACAAGGGCAAGTCCGGCAGCTTCTCTGTGAACATTTCGAATGCGGGCACCAAGGACAAGCCGAAGCCGGCTCTCATCGGGTTTGGCGGCGGCATGATGGGTGGATGCGGAAGCCTCGGCAATGCAACGAACGGCCTCGATATCGCCATGATTACGTTCAATCCGGATAACGTCGCTCCTGAAAGCGGTGGCGGTATGTTCTTCAACATCTATGGCGGCAATACGGACAAGTACGGCACCATCATCGCATGGGCCTGGGGCGTAAGCCGAATCATCGACGCTCTCGAAAAGACTCCTGAAGCCGGTATCGACGTGCACCACCTCGCCATGACGGGTTGCTCCCGCTGGGGCAAGGGTACGCTTGCCGTGGGTGCATTCGATGAACGTATCGCTCTTACCATCCCGCAGGAATCCGGTTCCGGTGGCGCTTCCCTCTGGCGCGTGGGCGCTCAGGTCAACAGGCAGAAGGGCAAGCAGTTCGTGCAGGGTCTGAACAGCGCCGGTTCCGAAGGCAAGTGGATGATTTCTTCCTTCAAGAGCTATGACGGCAGGGAAAACACCCTCCCGTTCGACCAGCACATGCTCGTGAGCATGGTCGCCCCGCGTCCGCTTCTCATCATCGATAACGCTGGTCAGGAATGGCTTGGCGAAGTGCCGTCGAATTACTGCGGCCAGGCTTCTCTCGAAACCTACAAGGCTCTCGGCGTGACGGAAAACTACACCTACAGCCAGGAAGGCGGTCACGGTCACTGCCAGCTCCCCAACGGACAGTTCGACGAGGTCAAGGACTTCATCAACAAGTTCCTGCTCGGCAAGGACGCCAAGACGGGCAAGATCGACTACAGCAAGAATACCCAGACCATCAACTTCAACAAGTCTGAATGGATTGACTGGGAAACTCCTGCTTTGAGGTAGTTCTTCTGTTCTTTTTATCAAAATACTCCTGATAAAATCGGACGGGGCTGGGCAACCGGCTCCGTCTTTTTCTATATTTGCGCCGTACAATTCAAGGAGTAGCGAAATGCTCAAATCTACACTGCAACAGACCGATCCGGAAATCTACAACATCATCCAGGAAGAAGCCGAACGCCAGGAATACGGCATCGAACTCATCGCTTCCGAAAACTACACCTCCAAGGCCGTCATGGAAGCCATGGGCTCCGTGCTGACCAACAAGTACAGCGAAGGCTACGTGGGCAAGCGCTACTACGGTGGTAACGAAGTGATCGACAAGATGGAAGCGCTCGCCATCGAACGTTGCAAGAAACTCTTTGGTTGCGACCACGTGAACATCCAGCCGCTGTCCGGTTCTCCGGCCAACGCCGCCGTGTACTTCGCCGTCCTCAAACCGGGCGACAAGGTCCTCGGCCTCAAGCTCGACCACGGTGGACACCTTTCTCACGGCCATCCGGTGAACTTCTCCGGCATGCTCTACAACTTCGTGCAGTACGAAGTCGACAAGGAAACGGGCCGCATCGACATGGACAAGGTCCGTGAAATCGCCCTCCGCGAAAAGCCGAAGATGATCCTCGCCGGTTTCTCTGCCTACAGCCGTAACCTCGACTGGAAGCGCTTCAAGGAAATCGCCGACGAAGTCGGCGCCCTCACCATGGCCGACATTTCTCACGTCGCTGGCCTCATCGCCGGTAAGGCAATCGATTCTCCGGTGCCGTACTTCGACATCGTGACCACCACGACCCACAAGACTCTCCGTGGCCCGCGTTCCGCTATCATCATGTGCAAGGACCGCACCATCCAGAAGATGGTAAAGGGTGAACTCAAGGAAGTTTCTTTGGCCAAGGAAATCGACAAGGGCGTGTTCCCGGGCATGCAGGGTGGTCCGCATGACCACATCAACGCCGGTAAGGCTGTTGCATTCCTCGAAGCTCTCCAGCCGGAATTCCAGGTCTATGCAAAGAACGTTATCAAGAACGCTCAGGCTATGTGCGCCGAAATGCAGAAGCTCGGCTACAAGGTCATCAGCGATGGCACCGACAACCACCTCATCGTGGTGGACATGACCTCCAAGGGCGTTTCCGGTAAGGAAGCCGAAGTGGCCATGGAAAAGGTCGGCATCTCCTGCAGCCGTTCCACCATCCCGTTCGATCCGCGCAAGCCGATGGATCCGTCCGGTGTGCGTCTCGGTACTGCCGCTATCACGACTCGTGGCTTCGACGAAGAAGACACCCGCGAAGTGGCTCGCATTATCGACCGCGCCATCCAGGCTAAGGACGACGATGCCGCTCTCGCCAAGATCCGCGAAGAAATCGTGGCTCTCTGCAAGAAGCATCCGCTTTATAAGTAACCGCTCGTTCGTCATATAGGGCATTGAAACCTCCGGTTTCTCACTCGCTCTCGCAACCGCCCTCGGTTCAAAGCCGGGGGCTTTTTCTTATATTTCAAGTAAATAACAGGAGAAAATATGCGTTCCCTTTGGCTTGGAATTCTTGCGTGTGCGGCGATGTTTGTCGCCTGCGGTGACGATGATAGCGATTTCGCGACCCGGCCTTCGGATGGGAAGGAATCTTCCTCAAGCAAGGTCCCTGAGCCTGCCGAATGGACTAGCAGCAGTGTAAAATCGAGTAGTTCCGCTGCGTCCAGCAGTTCTACGAAGGACGTCATCCTGAGCAATAGCGAAGGATCCAGTGACTCTAAATCCGGTAGTTCAGAGAAAGTAGAATCTTCATCTAGCAAGGTCCCTGAGCCCGCTGGAGGGACTCTGACTGACTCCCGTGACGGTCAAACGTACAAGACTGTAAAAATCGGTACGCAGACTTGGATGGCAGAGAATTTGAACTACACATATAATGGCGTTCCTTATAACTTTAGCGGCAATTTCTCCGATTCCACTAGCTGGTGCTACGGCAACGACCCTGCCAACTGTGCCAAGTATGGTCGCCTTTACACCTGGGCTGCTGCCATGGATAGTGTTGGTATGTGGAGCACAAACGGCAAGGATTGCGGCTATAACAAGATGTGCTCGCCGACATATCCGGTACGTGGTGTTTGTCCCGAGGGTTGGCACCTGCCGACTTACACGGAATGGAATACGTTATTTACGGCGGTAGGCGTTTCCAGTACAGCGGGCGAGGTACTCAAGTCTACTAGCGGCTGGGATAGTAGCGGCAACGGCACTGACGCTTTCGGTTTTTCCGCGTTGCCCGCCGGCGGCAGGGACTACAATGGCAATTACTACGGCGAAGACAACTACGCGCTCTTCTGGAGTTCTTCAGAGCGCGGTAGCGGCCGTGCGTGCAACACGTTCTTGATCTATAGCAACGACTGTGCGCGCATTGACAATGACTTCAAGAACTACGCTTTCTCCGTCCGTTGCGTCAAGGACTAACTTTAGGAGGAAATATGCGCTCCCTTTGGCTTGGAATCCTTGCTTGTGCGGCGATGCTTGTCGCCTGCGGTGACGACGACAGCGATTTTATCTCGCGCCCAGACGGGAAGGAATCTTCGTCTTCTGACGTCATCCTGAGCAGTAGCGAAGGATCCAGTCCATCGTCTAGTTCCAGCACAGATAAAAAGTCCAGCAGTAGCGAGACAAGTGTGTCTAGTAGCAGTACTAAGTCCAGTAGCAGTTCGGCGAAGTCTTCTTCTAGTTCTGTGACTTTGGCGATTCCATGCAAAACCGAAACGGAAGACAACTGCGAATACGGAGAGTTGGTGGACGACCGCGACGGTCAAACCTACAAGACGGTCACCATCGGCACGCAGACCTGGATGGCGGAAAATTTGAATTACGCCTATTTGCTGCCGACGAAAGCATTGGATTCTAGCAGCTTCTGCTACAACGATTCGTCGGAGTATTGCAATAAATATGGTCGTCTGTATCTGTGGAGTGCAGTCATGGACAGCGCGGGAACATGGTCTACAAACGGCAAGGGCTGTGGCGATAGCAAGAAGTGCTCACCGACCTATCCGGTACGTGGGGTATGCCCTGAGGGCTGGCACCTGCCGACAAAAGCCGAGTTCGAAACACTGTTCACTGCAGTCGGTGGTTCCAGTATGGCGGGTAAAATGCTCAAGTCCACAAGCGGCTGGAACAGTAGCGGCAACGGTACGGATTCCTATTCCTTCTCGGCGTTGCCTGCTGGCCTCAGGAACTACGGTGGGGATTACGACTACGAGGGCTACAACGCGAAGTTCTGGAGTTCTACTGAGTACGGTAGCAGCGCGTACTACATGTACTTGCACAACAACTACGACTATGCGGGCCTGCTCAACATCTACAAGGACAACGGGTATTCAGTTCGTTGCCTCCAGGACTAATCTCGCCATTTTATTGCATGCTTTTGATAACTTTTTTTTTGAAAAATAAGCTATTATTAGATTGTATTCTGGAGGAGATATGCGATACTTTTGGCTTGGAATTCTTGTTAGCACGATGATGCTTGCTGCCTGCGGTGACGACGACAGCGATTTTATCTCGCGCCCGGACGGGAAGGAGTCTTCGTCCAGCGTCACGTCGAGCTCTAGCACGACAAGCGTGTCCACTGGAACCATGACCGACTCCCGTGATGGACAGACTTACAAGACTGTAAAAATCGGTACGCAGACCTGGATGGCGGAAAATTTGAATTTCGCCTATTTGCAGCCGACGAAAACATTGGATTCTAGCAGCTTCTGCTACAACGATTCTTCGGAGTATTGCACCAAATATGGTCGTCTGTATCTGTGGAGTGCAGCCATGGACAGCGTTGGAACATGGACCACAAACGGCAAGGGCTGTGGCTTTGGCGAGACGTGCTTGCCGACCTATCCAGTGCGAGGCGTATGCCCCGAGGGTTGGCACCTGCCAACAAGAGCCGAGTTTGAGACTTTGTTCACCGCAGTTGGTGGTCAATCAACAGCGGGCAAGATGCTCAGGTCCACTAGCGGCTGGACCAATGGTGGCAACGGCACCGATGCTTTCGGCTTTTCCGCGTTGCCTGCTGGCCTCAGGAACTACGATGGGGATTACGACTACGAGGGCTACTACGCGAGGTTCTGGAGTTCTACTGAGAACGGTAGCTACAGCGCGTACCGCATGTACTTGGTCTGCAACTACGACGGTGCGTACCTGTACGACGACAACAAGGACTACGGATTTTCTGTTCGTTGCGTCAAGGATTAAGTTTCTATGAAGCGTTCTTTTGCTATTTTTGCTTTGCTTGCGTTGTCGTTTGCGATAAACGCTTGTGACTCCAATTCTGAGGTAGGAACGATGACTGATTCCCGCGATGGTCAAACCTACAGAACCGTGAAAATTGGTGAACAGGTTTGGATGGCGGAGAACCTCTATTTCAAAACGGATAGCAGTTGGTGCTTTAAAGACGAAGAGTCAAACTGCCAGAAATACGGAAGGCTTTATTCGTGGAATGCGGCAAGAAGTGCATGCCCCACCGATTGGCACCTTCCCAGCAAGGCTGAGTTCGAGACCCTGTTTAGGGCCGTGGGCGGAACACAGGATAAGGAAAATGAAAAAAAATGGATGGGAGCAGGCACCAAGCTCAAGTCCACTAGCGGATGGAAAAGCAGTGCGAAAGGCTTGGCCTTTGGCTTGGCCTTAGCGATGCCTGCACACATCAAGTCCAAAGATGGATTGAAAAACTTGAGTGACTTGAGTATAAGCAGCAACGGAACGGATGATTATTCCTTTACTGCGTTGCCTGCGGGCATCAAGGAAGTGTATTACAACTACGAAGGCTTCTATGCGGAGTTCTGGAGCTCTACTGAGGTCAATAGCGAGTTCGCCAATAACGCTGAAGCGTACAAATTGCTCTTGGTCAGCCCCACTAAGACTGCGGTCCTGAACGGAACCTTCAAGGAATTCGGGTTGTCTGTCCGTTGCGTTAGAGACTAATTCCGCCGGGGCTTTTTATCATTCTGTCAATGTATAATGTGGTGTCTAAAATACCTTTTTTGACCAAATAGGCTAAAGTAAATTGGCCCTCGGTTCAAAGCCGGGGGGCCTTTTCTTATATTTCAAGTAAACAATAGGAGAAAATATGCGTTCCCTTTGGCTTGGAATTCTTGCTTGTGCGGCGATGCTTGTCGCTTGCGGTGACGATGATAGCGATTTCTCGACCCGTCCTTCGGACGGCTCGTCTTCTTCCCGTGCCAAATCCAGCAGTTCTGCGAAGTCTTCGGATTCTGTCGTCGGTTGTAAGACCGAAAAGGAAGACAATTGTGAATACAGCGAGTTGGCGGATGACCGCGACGGCCAGACTTACAAGACCGTTAAAATCGGCGGCCAGTGGTGGATGGCGCAGAACCTCAACTATGAAACGGACTCTAGCTTCTGCTACAAGGATTCTGTCGAGTTTTGCGAAAAGTATGGCCGACTATACACTTGGGATGCTGTGGTTGATGTTTGCCCCGACGGCTGGCATTTGCCTAGCAAGGCCGAATGGGAAACGTTGATCACTGCTGTTGGTGGACAAGCGACCGCAGGCAAAATGCTCAAGTCCACATCCGGTGGCAAAGGCTCGGATGCATTCGGGTTCTCGGCGCTCCCTGCTGGCTACAGGGTTAAGGGTGGGGGATATCTCTACGCGGGCGCCCACACGTTCTTCCGGAGTTCTACTGTGAGTTCTACTGAAATCAATAACGGTCCGTATAGTGCGTTCTTGGACTTCAACGCCGACTATGCTGCGGGCATGTCCAGTGACGATTACAATAACTACGGGTTCTCGGTCCGCTGTCTTAAAGACTAACAAGCCGAGTGAAGCGGTCGCCAAGTTTACTTGAGCGACCATTTCCGAGGCGCAGTGTCTGCGCTACGTAGTAGCGCCAGGACTAGTTTACTATCTTTACCGCATAAACAAGAGGTTTTATGCAGTCCTGGACTGAAATCAAGAAGATCGAGAACCCGACCGAAGAACAGCAGTTCGAGGCGATTGGCCTCAACTGGTATGCAATCAGTCTTATCGAGAACCCGACTGTTGCCGCGCAGAAGGCTGCGTTTGCACAGAACGTGCAGGCGATTCTCTACATCAAGAACGGCCTTTGCGAAGATTTGAAGGTGGCGCTCAACGCGCTTGACGAGCCCGCGCTCCTTGCCGCGGTGAACGGCGACCCGAATATCCTCAAGTTCGTGACGAACCCGGAACTTCTCAAGGCCGCGGTGCGCAGCGACTGGAAAATCGTGAAGAAGATTGACAACGCGGGCGAGGACCTGTGGGCCGAGGCGGTGCGCGCGAGTGCCGAAGCCGTAAAGGCTGTGCCCTTCATGGGCGAAAAGATCCAGGCGGCGCTCGTGGAACGCGACTGGCATGCCCTGCAAGATATCGTGCGCCCGTCGGCAGCCATCGTGATTGCCGCGGTGAAGCAGGACTACCATGCTTTTGAGTTCGTGAGCATCAAGGACCGTACAGAGCCGGTGCAGCTTGCCGCCGTGCGTACGGACTGGCGTTGCATCCAGTACCTGCAGCGTGCATCCGAGAAGGTGCAGATGGAGGCGGTGCGCCAGACGAAGGACGCTTTCTCGCTCATCAAGAACCCGGCCGAGGCGGTCAAGGAATTCTGCAAGTAGTTTTGCGGGGCGCGCGATGGAAAACCCGCTGGTAAAAGTCGAGAATGTCTCGTTCCGTTACCCGAAATCGGGCGTGGACGCGCTTTCGGGCGTGTCGCTCGAAATCCCGCGGGGGAGTTTCTTTGCGCTGCTGGGCCCGAATGGGGCGGGGAAGACTACATTACTCCGCCTGCTGTGCGGGCGTTTCGCGAAATTCTCGGGCACGATTGAACTTGCTGGCGACGTGCGCGGGTCTAATACGCATTCTGGCGCGAAGGGGGTTGCAGGTTCGGGTTCGCGAGGTTCGTTCCTCGACCCGCTCGCCTGCGGTATACTGCTCGAGAATCCGGGCGTATATCCGAAACTTTCGATAAACGAGTACGTGGACTATTTCGTGGGGTTCTATGCGGCCCGCATTCCCGGGTGGAATGAGCAGGCGGCCCGCGAACGCATTGCCCGCATTGCGAAGAGCCTGGAACTCCCGCCGCTCGATACCCGCATGGGCAAGCTTTCGCTCGGGAACCGCCAGAAGGTGCAGTTGCTTCGCGCGATGGCTCCTGCGCCGCGTCTTTTGATTCTGGACGAGCCGGTGGCGAATCTCGACCCGATGTCGCGCGAGACGGTGTGGAAACTCATTGCGGACTGGCGCAGGCAGGAAGGCGGTACGGCCATCGTGTGCTCGCATATCCTCGCCGAGATGGAAGAGGAGGCGACCGACTTCGCGATTATCGACCGCGGGCACGTCTTGAAGAGCGGGCGGGTCGCCGACATCGCGAGCGAAACCGCGACGTTCCGGGTGGAAGTCCGCGGCAATACTCTGACACCTGAAAAAATTCGCGACATTCTTGCAGCCGCCGGAATCGAAGCCGACGTTGCTCCCGCGCAGGCGAGCCTCTCTCGCCTCTACCGCGAGACCGTCTGATTGCAAAAAATTCTAGAACGTCTGCGATAGGTCGAACGCGAACCTGCCCCAGGCGAAGTTTTCCATGTTCCAGTTGTCCAGGTTCTTCTTGAATGCGTAATCCAGGCGGAACGTGAGGAACTGCCAGCGATAACGGAGCCCGAGTCCGAGCGATTCGCTTGTCTTGGATGGGAACTGTTCGCTGTCCTGGTCCATGATGCGCGTCCAGTCGTAGAACTGTACGATTTGCCAGTGGCTCCAGCTTTTCCACGGGAACGACCAGCGGATTTCTTCGTTTATTCGAAGATACATCGGCGTAAGTCCCGTGTTGATGATTTCGTTCCCTTCGTCATCGGTGCTAGTGTAGCTGGTATAGATGCTGCGGAAGCGGTAACCACGCACCGAACGGCTGCCACCCTGGTAAAATACGCGCGCATCGTCTTCGAGCGCTGTTTCGAAGAACTTGCCCGCGCTTCCGCTCAATGCTCCGTAGAATGTCCAGAACAGCGGACGGTAGAGGTTGACAGTCGCTTCGCCATAGGTGTAGGGGTTCCCTATCACAGTCAGCTTTTCCAGGTTGGCGTTCAGGTTGGTGCCTGCACCGACTGTGGGCGCGATACGTATGCCCTTCGTGGGGTTGAAATAGTCATCGGTGTAGTCGAAGGTGAGTGCGATTTCTCCCTTCACCTTGTACATGTCCTCGCCATTCTTGCTCACGAATCGGGTATCGATGGTGCCACGGAAACGGATGTGGTCGGTAATGCCGAAGGTCAAGTCTCCGCGGTTGATGATTTCGTAACGTTCTTCAATGCTGTCGGGGTAGGCGGGGGGGGCAATCTTTTCGTGGTTGAAGCTCAAACGGTCTTCCAGTCGGATAGCTGTCGGGATGAACGTGAACGATGTCCCGAACAAGAGCGGGTTCGCGTAGCCGAGAGAAATTTCCTGCTTGTTCTGCGCTATCTGGAAGGAGGTCGAGAATTCGTTGAACGTTCCGAAGAAGTTCTTGTGCTTTGCATACGCGATGGCGCCGAACCCGTACATTTCTTCGAAGAATACTCCGTATCTCGCTTCTCCGGGAATGCGCTCGGTCACGTCGAGGTGCACATCCGAAAGTCCGTCGGCTCTCAGGGAGTCGTTCAGCTTGATTTGCGTGAATAGCTGTGTCGAAAGCAACTTGCTCTTGAACGAGTTGAACTTGTTACCATCGATGATTTCTCCCTGTGGCGTTTTCCACAAGGACGATAGCCACGCCGTGTCGGAAAGTCCGGCTTCCTTGCTGCGGTTCGTCTTGTCGGTGACCTTCTGGGTCGTACTGATCATGTTGCCCATGATGACCTTCGCTCCAGGGTTTACGCTCACTTCGACGATGATGCACTTCCTGACGGTGTCGATGAGTTCGGCCGGGCTCACGTAGGTGTGCAGGTAGCCCGCTTTGCGGTAGGTCTGCTGGATAAGCTGGATGTCTTCGGCGATGTCGTCGTGGTTGAAAAGTCGTTCCTTGTTGTTGGTCCGCAGGGCGCTCTTGTCGATTTCGATTTTTGAACTGTCCGGGACAAGGATGGTTGTCCCGCCGAAATGGTAGCGTTCGCCTTCGCGCAACGAAATGATGTAGCCGCGCTGCACGCTGTCAGGGCGGATGAATTCGCGCTGGATTTCGAGTTTGAGGTCGAGGCTGAAGAACCCGCGTGAATAGTAGAGGGCCTTGATGTTCTCTATCGCAAGTCCCATCATGAAGTCTTGCTTGATGGTGTCGAGCTGTCCGAATTCTTCGGGAATTTCGAGCTGCTCCTGCAACTGGAAATTCGAGAAGGTCGAGTTGCCGTCGAGGGTCACGTACCAGGGATGCTTGTCGCCTTCTTCGGCGAAAAGGAATGTAGCACATAGCAAAAGGATGCCTAGAAAGAATCTCATTTCTTGTCCTCCTGCTTGCTCTCGAGCGGCTTGTTGCGTTCGCCCGGCGATACCGTCTCGCAATGGCCGATGCCGAGGAGGCACGGGTTCCAGAACTTGTAGCCGTAGTTGAGACCGATGTTCTTCTCAAGCCGGTTTTCGTTTCCGCCCGTACCTGTATTGGTAAGGTATTGCTTCGAGATGAGCTGGCCGTTCAGGTTGAGCGAAGGTGCGATATGGTTCTTGTGCGAGTAGGTAGAATCCTTGAATACGGGCAGCTTGTAGCTCACGCCGAATTGGAGCGCCTGGTCGTAGGTCGGGTTCTCGCTCTGGTCCTGCGTGTAGCCGAAGATGAGGCTCAGGTCCTTGACCCAGCGGTCGAGCGAGATGGGCAACTTGAAGTAGCTCGAGTCCTTGTCGCTTGTGGTGTTGTTGTTGAACAGCATCACCTTCATGTCGATGTCGCCGATGTATTCGCCGCCGAGGGTCTTGTTCGCCGTCGAAGACAGCACCTTGCCGATGGCCTTGCCTGCAATCTTGTTCCAGTCGGTCGATTCGTCGTTGTTGTCGGCGATGCATCCGAGAATGATGTTGTAGTAGGTGGCCGCCGCACTAGCCTCGGTTCCGCAGTTGGAACTGGGGGTCGGCTGCGGGTTGGTAATGGTTCCCGTAATGTCGAAATTGATGGGGCACGTCTCTCCTTCGCGGTTGCCGGTGTCGTCGCAGTAGGGGAGGTTCTGCGCACTCGATACGTCGACTTCGCCATGTTGCCACGGGACGTCCATCCATGAAATTCTGAAGGCGTTGAGTTCGAACTCGTAGAGTTCCTGGACGCCGATGAATCCGGTGTTCGCGTTGATGACATCGCCGCGCAATAGCGGACGGTTCGTGTTGCCGAGCACCCAGATGTCGAAGGTGAAGGGGAAGGTCGCGAACGGGGTCACGATTTCGACGGAGTCCCTCTGGGAGTCGTTCACGTGAATCATGAGGTTGATGGGACTTGCCGTCGAAAGCTTTGTTTCCTGGATTTCCGATTTACGCAACTTGGCGATGAAGTTGTTGAACATGTTGAGAATGCGGTCGAGCGAAGCCGGCGTAATCTGGAATTCGAGCGCCTTGTGGTAGACCATCTTGTCAACGACGAGCTTGCCTGCGATGGTGTTGTTCTGCAGCCTGTCTCCCTTGGAGTGGGGCATGATGAAGTCGAGGTTGCTCTGAGCTTGGATTTCGCCATCGCCGAACGTCTCGTCGTAGAAGTTGTACTGGATGTAGGGAAGGTTCACGGAGATGGTCATCTCGTTATCGAAGTCGTCGACGGTTCCGGACACGTCCCTCACGATGATGGAATGAGGGCCGGATCTCAGGCTGAACTGTTCGGACGATATGTTGAACCGCTCGATGGTCATGCTGTCGAGGTTGTAGGCTGCGGAAACGTTGATGGTTTCCTGTTCGTGGTTGTGCGTCGAAAGTTCGCTTATCTCGACAAGCCCGTTCTCGAGCGAGCCCCGCAACTTGATGGGGACGAGCCTTGTCATCTTGGGAGGCTGGAAGAATGTCGAGTCGCTGTAGATTTTTGCCGAGATTCCCTTTAGCCCTTCCTTGATGTTTGCCGTGATGTCAGCCTGCAGGTCTGTCTTCTTGATTTCGCTTGTGGTGCCGGGAATGAACCAGGAACCTGCGACGGCCGCCTTTCCCGTGAATACGAAGGCGGAGTCGATGTCGCCTTCGACGTTCAGGTCGCCGCCGGTGTCTGTGCTGTAGTCTACGGTCACGTGGCGTTTGTCCTGGAAAATGTTGTTGATGATAATCTGCGATTTGCCAGCCCATCCGCCCTTGCCGATGTTTACGTAGGAATTGACTTCGACCTTGTCGCCTTCGGCGAATATGTTCAACTTGTTGATGTCGATCAGGTCCTTCGATATCTTGCGCAGTTCGATGTTCGTGATGTCGATGTTCCCGAGCATGCCGTGGCTGTCTTCGTATGCGATGTCGCCGGTGATCATGCCGCTGGAGAGTGTGGAGTCGTTCATTGCTTCGAGCAGGATGGGAATGCTGAAGTTCTTTGCCGCCGCCCATGCGTGCTGCACCTGCACTGGCAGATAGCCGGTAGGCTTGAAGTCCGGGTTCGAATCGTTCGGAAGGACGAATGTCGCTTCGGCTTCCACCATGTTCTTGTCCTGGATGGCGTGGAAGTTGTCGATGAAGATGGTGTCGCCGTTCTGTCGCGCCTGGATTCGCCCTTGCAGGTCAAACGGTTCGTAACGGCCTTCGGCGAATACGTCCAGAAATCCGACATTGTCCGTCAGGTTGTGGTGCCAGCGTCCGGAAACTTCGCCGTAGATGTCTCCGTTGATGGAGAAATCGGCGAAGGGAATGGTCGTGATATCGACGGAGTCCGCATTTGCCTGGATGGTGATGGAATCGGTCCATGTGATGTAGGCGAAAGCGTGTCCTCCGTGGCGCTGCGTGACGTCCCACGACGTGTGCGGTTCTTCGTGCGTCCACATCACGTCGCCGAAGAAGTCGAATGTCTCTTTTTCCGTGTAGATGATGCCGTTAGTGAACTCGATGCCGTTCTTGTCGAGGTCGAGTTCCACTTCGAGCGAATCGGCTTTCATGTGGTAGGCGTAGGCGACATTTGGAATCTTTGCTTTCACGTGTAGCTTGCTGCCGTTGAATGACCCCACGAGGTTGAACCGGTTCTTGAGGGTGAGGTTCCCGAAGTTCCAGTCCAGCGCCCACGGTTCGTAGGGGGACATGTCTCCGGTGAAGCTGATGCTCGGGGGGCCGCTTAGGTCAATCGTCGCCTCGATGGCCGAACCCTGCCTTGTCTCGATGACCGCGTCCACGATATCGCCCTGCTTGTGGAGCGAATGGATGACCATGTCTAGCGGCATCATCTGTGGCCCGAAGACGGAACTCATGTATTCGACGCGGCCCTGGAGTTCTCCGTTGAGGTTGTTGTCGAAGTCGCCTTCGAGCTTGATGTGGCCGCCTTCGTCGTTGTTGAGGTCTGCCTCCACGTGGTAGTCCCGGTCGTCGCCCTTGATGCGTGCCGTGACGTTGCAGGCCATGAGCGGCCAGAATGCCCCGACTCTCGTTCGGACGGTGGCGTCGTAACGGGGTTTTCCCGTTTTGGGGTCGAGGCTTGCCGTTGCCTTCACATGGGCCGCTCCGATGTCAGGGACTGCGGGCGGAAGTTTGACGGGAATCCATTGGGTCGGGTCAGCGACGTCAAGTTCCACGGATGTTTTTACGGCTGCCATGTTCGTTTTCGGGGTGCTCGCGTCGAGCTTGACTTCGTCCTTTCCGACCTTGACCTTGCCTTTCAGCTTTACGTTTTCGGACGAAAAGTCCGCCGCGACGTCCAAGCTTCCGGTCCCCTGCACGAAGTCCCCCTGGATGCCGTCGAGTTTGACCTTTACGGCCTGCGTTCCTGTGCTCCGGACGCTCAGGTCTTTTGCTTGCCAGTGCTTGGCCGTTTTTTCGCCCTTGTCAATGTCGATGTCGATTTCGCCGACGGACATTTCGGTGGGAAGGTAGAATTTTGCCTTTTCGGGGAACGATAGTTCGGGAGGTTCCGATTTTTCCGCTTTTTCGGGGGTGCCGCTGTGGATATCCGCCTTGAAGCTTCCGAGGTTCAGCTTTACCTTGCTGGAATCGCCGAATACGGTAATGTCAAGGTCGAGATTGCTGACGGAGAAGGTGTTCCCGCCGGTCTTGACGGAGATGGAATCCCAGGAATGGGTGAGGAGGCCGCCCAGCTTGTAGCCGTGGGGGGTGATTTCTACATCGCCGAAGGTGTGCGGGCTCGATAGGAAGGTTATGAGCGCAATACGCGCAAACCAGGCGCTCAGGGCAAGAACGCCTACAACCACCGTCACTATTGCGGCGGTTATCGGAAATGTCGAAGTCGGTTTCTTCAACGCGCATAATTATAGAAAATAAGGGAGATTTCCTTGATGAAAGTTTTCGATTGAACGCCTCTAAGTCGTTGATTGTCAACGAATTACGCAAAATCTGCTTTTTTGTTGTTTTTTTCTCGTGTGGCGCCTGGCCTTAGCAATGGGTGTTTTTGACTATATTTTGTCGAAAACAAGCAAATCTATGAGGATTTAATGAACAGGAAAGCTCTTTTCTTAAGCGCTCTTTTGGGACTGGCTCTCGCGGGATGCAACAATGTTGGCGGAAGCGAGGAGGTCATTGCACGGATCGGTGACGAGACTGTTTATGCCGAAGATCTGGACCTTGCTGTGAAGCTTGACCCAGAGGGGCGTCCGCAGGTAGACCGGATCGCATCCGAACTTTTTGCGAAGTCCGCTTTTGTCTCCAAGGCGGTCGCCGAGCATCCTGAACTTGAATCGCAGTGGAAGGCGTATTCGAAGAGCCTAGAAACACGTCTACTTACGGTCGTCTACCAGCGTTTCTTTGCGACTGAATGTCTACTGTTCCCCGAATCCGAACTCCGTTCCTATTTCGAACTGCACAAGGCCGATTTTGCGGATTCTACGGGCAGTGTCGAGTTCCTGGATGTCCGTGGGAAGGTGGCCGAGGCCTTGCTGCTTTCCCGTTCCGCCGAGGCTCTTGCTGCGGCCAACAACGACACACTCCTCTTCCTTGGCGAATTCAAACGCCGCATGATAGATTCGACATCCCAGGCTATCAGGGAAAAGTTTCCGGTGACCGTCGAAAAGATTGTCCCTCCCAATCCGGAAGGTTATTATGAAGCCCATAAGGAAGAATTCAAGACGGCGCATGCGTTCGAAGTCTATCACGTGCAGATGGAAGATTCCGCCGCTCTTGCTAAGTTGTTCAAAAAGCCCGTAACCAGTCTGGAAAAGTTCAAGGAAATCGCGACAAAGCATAGCGAGAACAAGGAGACTGCCGCGAACGGTGGCTATGTGGGAGTCGTGAAGGATGGCTTCTCGTTCCCGTATGGGATAGGCATGGTAAATGGTCTTGCCGCAGCGTTCGCGGGAAAGCCCGAAGGCTCGATTTCTCCGGTACTTGCGACGACAAGGACTCCTGGTCGACATGTCTTTTACCTTGTTCGTGAAATTCCTCCCGAAGTCAAGCCGTTCGACCGTGTGAAGGGCGAGGTGATCAACCAGATGAAGTCGTTCGGCTATCTGGATTTGGATTCTGATTACGTGCTTGTTTCCAGGAACGGGGCTCCGGTGGTGAAGGAAAGGGATATCCTCCAGATTCTAGACGAGGAACCCGGGATTCCCAAGGTTAACCGTACGAGAAGCCGCCTCGTTTCTAGCTTGGCCGAATGTTTCTCCTTTGCGGAAGAGGCTCGCGCCCTTAAGCTCGACCAGTCCTGGGAATACAGGGCGTTTGTCCATCAGACGCGCGTGAACTACATTACGGCCCATTATTCCGAAATGCTTGAACATGAGTCTATCCTTCCGGAAGATTCGCTCAAGGCCTACTTTGAAAAGAACGGCAATCCTATTCATCCCCAGGCGAGCTTCGAGAAGTCCAAACAGGACATCAGCGATTACCTGCAGTTCCCGCAGAATGTCGTGAAGTACGAGTATTTCTCTAATTACGAAGCCAACAAGAACCGCTCGTGGGACGACTTGCGTAAGCAGGCGTTCAGCAACAATATCCGTCGGATCCGTAAGGACAAGATCGAACGCATGCGCGCGGAATCGTGGAATTCCGCGAAGGTCACCGTCATGAGAAAGACTCTCAACATCAAGTCCCCGACGACCGATGTCGCGAAAATGGAACAGGATGCGGATTCGCTCTCCAATGCCCACAATTATTCCGCAGCCATCGCTATGTGGAAGAAGGTGCGCGATTACAATCCGAATAACGATAGCCTGTTCGCGAAGGCGACTTTCCAGATTGCGCAGTTGGCGGCCGAAGCCGAGCAGTTTGCCCAGGCCGAGATGGAATACAAAGTGTTCTTGCACATGTGGCCCGAAAGTCCCGATGTCGAGAAGGCGCTTTTCAGCCGCGGGTTCATTTTGAACGAAAACCTGCATAGGGACACGCTTGCGCTCGAGGTTCTGGAAGATTTCCAGAAGCGTTTCCCCAACAGCGAACTGAAGGAATCCGTCGATTGGCTCGTCGACAACATCAAGTCGGGCGGAAAACTCGCCGAAGACCTGATGAAAAAGATCGAGGCAGAACCATAATTATCTATATTTCTCATACTTTCAAAAAAGGGTACCTACTATGGAAATGACATTTGCAATGATCAAGCCCAATGCCGTCAAGTCCGGCCTCATTGGGCGCATTATCGACCGTTACATCGCTGCAGGCCTCTCCGTCTGCGCCGTGAAGATGCACCAGATGACCTCTGCCGATGCTCGCGGTTTCTACGCCGAACACGTGGAAAAGCCGTTCTTCCCGGAACTCGAAGCCTACATGACCAAGGGCCCGTCCGTGATGCTCGCCCTCGGCGGCGAAAATGCCATTGCCAAGGTTCGCGCTATCAACGGTGCAACCAATCCGGCCAAGGCGGAACCCGGTACCCTCCGCTACGATTTTGCCCCTTCCATGACCGAAAACGTCGTGCACAGCTCCGACAGTCCTGAATCCGCCAAGCGCGAACTGGACTTCTGGTTCAAGGAAGACGAACGCTACGCTTACGAAATGCCGAGCCTCAAGGCTTGCTGCGTCCTCTAAGTTTAAAACAAAAACCCCTCAAGGAGACACAACTCAATGCAATGGATCATCAAGTATCTTACCTCCTCCATCGGTAAGAAGCAGATCATGGGATGCACCGGTGCGGCACTCGCCCTGTTCATCTTCGGCCACATGTGTGGTAACTTCCAGCTTCTGAATTTCGATCAGGCTTCGGCCCAGGCGTCCTACAACGCCTACACCGAGTTCCTGACCGGGTTCAATCCGCTCCACTTCCCGATTAAGCTGATCTATCTCGTCGAACTCGGCCTGGTGGCTTGCTTCGCTCTCCATATCTTCCTCGCGGTTACGCTGAAGATCGAGAACAAGAAGGCCCGTGGTGGAATCGACTACGAAGTCAACGCTCGTAAGGGCAAGAAGACTTTCGCGACCTTCACCATGATCTGGTCCGGCCTCTTCATCCTCGGCTTCCTCATCCAGCACCTCATGATGCTCAAGTTCGGCGAACACTACCTGTACCTGAACGACAAGGGCGAAATCGTCCGCGACATGTGGCTCACCACTATCGACATGTTCGCCAACCCCTTCTGGGCTGTGTTCTACGTGATCAGCATGTTCGTTATCGGCATGCACCTGTTCCACGCCATTTCTTCTGCTTTCCAGACCATGGGCATTGCTCACCAGAAGTGGACCCCGATTATCGATGTCTGCGGCATCATCTACAGTGTTGTCGTTGCTGCCGGTTTCGGTATCACCGCTATCGCCGCCTTCTACCTCGCTAACCAGCCCGAAACGGAAGCCCTGCGCACCAAGTCTCATGAACTCCAGCAGCAGTATGAACAGCAGAAGGCCAAGGAAGCCGCCAAGACTTCTTTCGTGATTCCTTCTGTCGGCACCGTCGAAGTTTCTTTTAACGCATAATTTTAAGGAGCCCACTAATGATTCTTGATTCTAAAATCCCCGGTGGTTCCATCGAAGAAAAGTGGACCAAGCACAAGTTCGAACTCAAGCTCGTGAACCCCGCCAACAAGCGTAAGTTCACCGTGATCGTGGTTGGTACTGGCCTTGCCGGTGCTTCTGCCGCTGCATCCCTTGCCGAACTTGGTTACAACGTAAAGTCTTTCTGCATCCAGGATAGCCCCCGTCGCGCACACTCCATTGCCGCCCAGGGTGGTATCAACGCTGCCAAGAACTACAAGAACGACGGCGACTCCGTTTACCGTCTGTTCTACGATACCGTGAAGGGCGGTGACTTCCGCGCTCGCGAAGCCAACGTGCACCGCTTGGCCGAAAACTCTAACCTCATCATCGACCAGTGCGTGGCCCAGGGTGTTCCGTTCGGTCGTGAATACGGTGGCCTCCTCGACAACCGCTCCTTCGGTGGTACGCAGGTTTCCCGTACGTTCTACGCCCGTGGTCAGACGGGTCAGCAGCTCTTGCTCGGTGCCTACCAGGCCCTCATGCGCCAGGTTGCCGCCGGTAAGGTGAAGATGTTCCCCCGCCGCGAAATGATGGACCTCGTCGTGATCGACGGCAAGGCTCGCGGTATCATCGTCCGTAACCTCATCACTGGCGAACTCGAAAGCCACGTGGGTGACGCTGTCTGCCTTTGCACCGGCGGTTACGGTAACGTCTATTACCTTTCTACCAACGCCCAGGGTTCCAACGTGACGGCTGCTTTCCGTGCCTACAAGCGCGGCGCCCTGTTCGCTAACCCCTGCTACACGCAGATTCACCCGACTTGCATTCCTCGCCACGGCGACCTGCAGTCGAAGCTCACCTTGATGAGTGAATCTCTCCGTAACGACGGCCGTATCTGGGTTCCGCGCAAGGCGGGCGACACTCGCAGCCCGGACCAGATTCCGGAAGAAGATCGTTACTACTACCTCGAAGAGAAGTACCCGAGCTTCGGTAACCTCGTTCCGCGTGACGTGGCTTCCCGTAACGCCAAGCAGGTCTGCGATGCTGGCCTCGGCGTGGGTTCCACCAAGCAGGCCGTTTACCTCGACTTCGCCGACGCTATCCAGCGTATGGGCGTTGCCGGCGTGTCTGCCAAGTACGGCAACCTCTTCCAGATGTACGAGAAGATCACCGACGAAGACCCGTACAAGGTCCCGATGCGCATCTTCCCGGCCATCCACTACACCATGGGCGGCCTCTGGGTGGACTACGATCTGATGTCCACGATTCCGGGCTGCTTCGTTCTCGGTGAAGCCAACTTCTCCGACCACGGTGCAAACCGCCTCGGCGCTTCTGCTCTTATGCAGGGCCTCTCCGACGGTTACTTCGTCATTCCGTTCACCATCGGCGGCTACTTCGCGGGCACCAAGCTCGAGAAGGTTTCCGAATCCGATGCCGCGTTCGAAGACTGCAAGAAGCAGACCGAAGAACGCATCCACAAGCTCCTCTCCATCAAGGGTCACCGCACGGTCAACGATATCCATCGTGAACTCGGTAACATCATGTGGGAATACGTGGGCATGGCCCGTAACGAGGCCGGCCTCAAGACCGCCCTCGAGAAGATTCCGGCCCTTCGTGCCGAATTCTGGGAAAACGTCAACGTGCTCGGCTCCGAAGGTTCCTTCAACCAGAACCTCGAACGTGCTGGCCGCGTTGCTGACTTCCTCGAATTCGCCGAAGTCCTCACTCTCGACGCTCTCCATCGTAAAGAATCTTGCGGTGGCCACTTCCGTGAAGAAAGCCAGACTCCGGAAGGCGAAGCAAAGCGCGATGACGAAAACTTCTGCTACGTGGGTGCCTGGGAGTACAAGGGCGACGGTGTCGCACCGGAACTCTCCAAGGAACCTCTTACCTTTGATAACGTCCACCTTGCTACTAGGAGCTACAAATAATGAGCGGACTGAATTTGACTTTGAAGATTTGGCGTCAGAAGGATGCCAAGACCAAGGGACAGTTCGAAACTGTCAAGATCAACGATGTTTCTCCGGACATGTCCTTCTTGGAAATGCTCGACATTGTGAACGAAGAACAGATGAAGCAGGGCAAGGAAGGCTTCGCTTTCGACCACGACTGCCGCGAAGGTATCTGTGGCATGTGCTCTCTCGTCATCAACGGTATGCCGCACGGTCCTGACCATGCAACGACTACCTGCCAGCTTCACATGCGCAAGTTCAAGGATGGCGACACCATCGTGATCGAACCGTGGCGCGCCGCCGCATTCCCGGTTATCCGTGACTGCGCCGTGGACCGTACTGCATTCGACCGCATCATCCAGGCTGGCGGTTTCATTTCTGTGAACACCGGTGCCGCTCCTGAAGCTTCCACGATTCCGGTTCCCAAGGCCGATGCCGACCGCGCCTTCGACGCTGCCGCCTGTATCGGTTGTGGTGCCTGCGTGGCCGCCTGTAAGAACGCATCCGCTATGTTGTTCGTATCTGCCAAGGTTTCTCACCTCAGCTTCTTGCCGCAGGGCAAGGTCGAGGCGAAGAAGCGCGTCTTGGCCATGGTCGCCCAGATGGACAAGGAAGGCTTCGGCAACTGCACGAACCTTTACGAATGCCAGGCCGCATGCCCGAAGGGTATCACCGTGGATTACATCGCCAAGATGAACCGCGAATACCTCGGCGCTACCGTGACCTACGCTGAAAAGGTGTACGGGAAGGACTAAGAGGTGTGAGGTATGAGGTCGGTCGCTTCGCTCCCTTTGAGGTGTGGGGCTTCAGGCCTTTGAGCAAGTCATCCTGAGCGAAGAGGCGTAGCCTCGGAGTCGAAGGATCCAGACCAACATTATAAAAAGGACCGCAGCGATGCGGCCCTTTTTGCGTAGTATAACGATTCTGCTTATTGTAGCATTGCAGAAAATTCTTGCAGATTTTTCAAGATTAATTTCGGAAAGTCAATTTCTTTAAGGATGTCGAAATGAGCGTCATTCGAAACGACGTATGTAGCGTTTCCTGCGATGGCGCAATCAACGAACTTGTTATCATCAGGGTCTTTTTGAATCAACTCAAATCTGAAAAAAGCGTCGATTAATTCAACGGAAGGTGCATTTAAAAGGGCTTGAACGACATTTAGTGCAATGACGGGTGTGGTTTTTTGTGCGATAATCTCTTCGTATTCTTCAAGAATTTCGTTGGATACGCAAAGAGTGTATTTTCCTTCTAGCAAACCTTTCCAAACATTATAGTAAGCCCCTCTTTTGGAAAGAGAGGCTAGAAGGCAATTGGTGTCGAGAACAATTCTCATACTGCTTTATAGGGAGTTCGCAAGTGTTCGCATAAGACAGCTTCGTTCTTTTTATTGTCCCATTTGCCGGAATCCCAAAGATCGTCCATGTCTTTTTCAACCCTCTTGGCAAAGACATCCATCAGGGCAACACGAATTTCTTCCAAAGACTCAGAATCCTTGGCGAAAGAGAACATCTTTAGAAGATGTAGCTGTGTCGGGTTCAGAACTTCCATATAAACCTCCCCCATAATATACATTATTCAAAATTGATATGCCAACCCAATTCGCCTTGAAACTCCTGTTTTGGTGAATAAAAAGCGAATCATTCAGGCGTTAAATAAAAGGGCTGCTTGATTATCCGTATTCACTAGAATGCGGCCCTTTTTCTATATTTCTCTTGTAAATCAAAAAAGAGGACTTCAAGATGAAAAAGCTTTTAGCGATGTTTGCGGCGTTTGCATGTGCCGCGGTTCTTTCTGCCTGCAACGACCAGAAGGCGGAATCCAAGACTCAGGCCGATGAATCCCTGAACAAGGTGAAGGCGGCGGGCGAGTTTGTGCTCGGTCTCGACGATTCCTTCCCGCCGATGGGTTTCCGCGACAAGGATAACAACATCGTGGGTTTCGATATCGACCTCGCTACCGAAGTCTGCGCGCGCCTGGGCGTGAAGCTCAAGACGCAGCCGATTTCGTGGGATGCGAAGGAACAGGAACTGAACACCGGCAAGATTGACTGCATCTGGAACGGCATGAGCGTGGACAGCGCCCGCGCAAAGGCCATGAACCTGAGCGACCCGTACCTCAAGAACCGCATGATTTTCACGGTGAAGGACAAGGCTCTTGCAAATCTCGCGGCCCTTGCCGGCAAGAAGATTGCCGTGCAGAACGGCTCTACCGCCCAGAAGCTTTTGGATGCTTCCGAAGCGGGCAAGGCCGCCAAGGAAATCGTCCCGTTTGACGACAACCAGACGGCGCTCATGGATTTGGACAAGGGCGGTGTCGACGCCGTGTTCCTGGACGAAATCGTGGCCAAGTACTGGATTGTGACGAATGGGAAGGACTACACGGTACTCGAGGAAGGCCTCTCCGACGAAGTCTATGCCGTGGGTTTCCGCAAGAAGGACCAGGCCCTGCGTGATGCCGTGAATTCCACCCTGGCTGCCATGAAGGCCGACGGCAAGTTCGACGAAATCTCTGCCAAGTGGTTCGGCAA
>NZ_DDQF01000006.1:8652-146298 GCF_002342555.1 Fibrobacter sp. UBA2449 | reverse complement strand
TGGGGCGGCTTCTGCACGACGCTCGCCATTTTCGGGCTTACGCTCCTGTTCTCGATTCCGCTGGGCCTGCTCATCGCGGTCCTCAAGATGAGCAAGTGGCGCGTGGTGCGTTACCCGGTGTCGTTCTACATCTCGGTGATGCGCGGCACCCCCTTGCTGCTCCAGATTGTGGCAATTTATTTCGGTTCCTACTACCTGAGCGAATATGCGGGCGTGGATTTTTCGTTTGACCGCTTCCCGGCGGTGATTGTAGCGTTTTCGATAAACTATGCGGCCTACTTTGCCGAAATTTTCCGCGGGGGCATCCAGTCCATACCCAAGGGGCAGTACGAGGCCGCCTACATGCTGGGCATGACTCGCACGCAGACGTTCTTCCGCATTATCCTCCCGCAGGTGGTGAAGCGCGTGGTACCCGCGAGCGCCAATGAAGTCATCACCCTGGTGAAGGATACCTCGCTTGCGCAGGTGATTGCGGTGACGGAACTTTTTGCGCTAGCCAAGAAACAGCAGGCCGCCTATGCGAGCATTTACCCGCTGTTCGTGGCGGGCGTATTCTACTATGTGGCGAACCTTTTGCTGAGCGTGCTTTTCGCCTACGTGGAACGCAAGCTCAATTACTATAAGTGAGGCGTGGAATGGAAAACGTGAACGAATCTGCGCCGATCCTCAAGGTAGAAC
Source organism: Fibrobacter sp. UBA2449 (assembly GCF_002342555.1). NCBI lineage: Bacteria > Pseudomonadati > Fibrobacterota > Fibrobacteria > Fibrobacterales > Fibrobacteraceae > Fibrobacter > Fibrobacter sp. UBA2449. Next base: position 145,620 of record NZ_DDQF01000006.1, on the reverse strand, counting down.
ACGTCAAGAAGTCCTTTGGCGACTTGCATGTGCTCAAGGATATCTCGTTTGACCTGAAGGCGGGCGAGGTACTCTCGATTATCGGACCCAGCGGTTCCGGCAAGAGCACGCTGTTACGCTGCCTTACCCAGCTCGAAACGGTTGACGGTGGCCTGGTGCAGGTCGACGGCAAGGACATGGTAGTGCCTGGCGTTTCGGCGAAGGGACCTTTAGGCTCTGGCCCGGCGGTCAAGTATGCGCCGGCGAAAACGCTCCGCGATATTCGACTTTCTACGGGGCTCGTGTTCCAGAACTTCAACTTGTTCCCGCACTTGACGGTGCTTCAGAATATCTGCCTCGCTCCGGTGCGCGTGTTGGGGGACGAACGCAAAGATGCCCGCGCGATGGGGCGGTTCCTGCTCAAGCGTATGGGCCTCGAGGGCAAGGAAAACTCTTATCCCTGCGAACTCAGCGGTGGCCAGCAGCAGCGGGTGTCTATTGCCCGCGCGCTCGCGATGAACCCGAAAATTCTTTTCTTTGACGAACCCACCTCTGCGCTGGACCCGGAACTGACCGGCGAAGTGCTCAAGATTATCAAGAAACTTGCCGAAGACAAGATGACCATGGTCATCGTGACTCACGAGATGGCTTTTGCCCGCGACGTGGCCGATAAGGTCATCTTCATGGACGGCGGCGTCATCGTGGAACAGGGAACTCCCGACCACGTGTTCCGCAAATCGGGCAACGAGCGCCTCGCACAGTTCCTGTCGAGATTTTCAAAGGCGTGATGTGATAAGCGTTAGCGCAGCGGGAATTCCTTGTAGTCCTTGACTCCGAATTCCTGACGCAGGTAGTCCCAGCGCACCAGACGGTTTTTCCAGTAGTACTTGCGGTACAGGCGGCGTGCCACGCGGCTTGTTAGTTCGTACGGAATTGTGTGGTGGTCGTCCGCGACACTTTCCATCGAGATGCGGAAATCGAGTTCACCGTTCACGACGTCGACCGTTTCTCCGACCTGGACATCGGGAATGTGGCTCACGTCGACCATCGTCGCGTCCATGCATACGCGGCCGAGAATCGGGCAAAGCTGTCCGCGGATAAAGACGAATCCCTTGTTGTATTCGCCACGCAGGTAGCCGTCACCGTAGCCGATGGCGATGGTTGCGATGCGCGTGGGCTGTTGCGCCATCCAGTAGCCACCGTAGCTCACCGTCTCGCCGGGCTTTACGTCGTGGATGTGGCGGATGGTGGACTTGATTTTCATGACGGGCTTGATGGGCCACGGCGAGGGGGCCGCCCCCATGCAGTTGTAGCCGTAGAGCGCAAGGCCCGGACGCACCATGTCGAAGTGGCTTTCGGGGCGTGTGAGCGTACCCGCAGAACTTGAACAGTGACAGATTTCCGGACGGAGGCCTTCCGCTTCAAGCACGTCCACGAGCCGCGTGAAGCGCTGGATCTGGATATCGGTTTTCGGGTTCCCCGGCATGTCGGCTGTGGCGAGGTGCGTGAACATGCCTTCGAACTTGAGACTCTTGAGGCTGAGCGCCGCGCGGATGTTGTTGAAGTCCTCGGCATCGAAACCGTAGCGGTTCATGCCGGTATCAATCGCCAAATGCGCCTTGCAGGTCGTGCCCGTTTCCTTGAGGAACTGGTCGAACGCCATGGCCGTGCGGATGTCCGTAATGGCGGCAGTGAGCTGGAATTCGACGAAGTAGGCGAAGTCTGCGGGCGTGCAGGGGCCGAGAACCAGGATGGGCAAGTCCATACCGTATTGGCGAAGCAGCATCCCTTCGCTAATGTGGGCGACTCCGAGGTAGTCGGCTCCACCGAACTTGGCGGCAAACGAGCAGGCGAGACTCCCGTGTCCGTAGGAATCGGCCTTCACTGGCAGGAGAATCTTCGTGTTCGTGGGTATCTGGCTGCGGATAAATTGAATGTTATTGCAGAGGGCGTCCAGGTTGATTTCAATCCAGTTCGGGCGTGCGATCTTGTTTAAGTCGGGGGGAGTCTGTAGAAGTTTCATGATGGCGAAAATATAATATGTTTAGAGCGCCCTTAGCGGTATTGTGTACTCCAGCGTCGCTTGAAGCGGGGCTCGTCCAGGACTTTCGCCCAGATGAATCCCTTACGCACGTCGGCGATATTTTTCGTCGAGACGAGGGCTGCATGGCGGCGAACCGGAGTTTCGTCGTCATCGGCTGATACAGCCGCGATGGCGGCCGCATTTTCGCGGGCGGCCTTGGCGCGGGCTTCGAGTTCGTTGAGTTCGCGTTGGCGTTCGAACTCGGCTTTATGAACATCTTCATCCGCATCTTGCCGCACCTGTTCCGTGGCCTCGTTCTTTTTGCTACTGGAGGTCTGGCTGTCAGTACGGTTCAGCAGGTTTTCGAGTTCGTCGAGGTCGTGCACCAGCACGTCGCATTCGCCTTCGCCCATGTCTCGGCCCACGATCCGGTGGGCCTGCAAGTCCATGAGCATTTCGGCTGCGGTATTCTCGTCGACATCGAAGGAGTCCATCAGGAATTCAAGGTCGATGACGTCTTCTCCGATGACCTCTTCGGCGATATCCCGGAGCGTAAGCGGTTCGCTCGGATCACGATGCGGTTCCTCCACAGGGGGAGTCGGCGGTTCGATATTTCCTTGCTCTGCCTCGCGCTGCGCATTTTCGAACTGGCGGATCAAGTCCTGCAACGAGCGGGGCGGGGCTGCTTGCTGCGCCTCGTCCTGGGAATCTTCCGCATGTTCGTTATCGTAATCGCCGGGCACGGAGGGAGGCAGATGTTTCTGTTCCCTTGATTTCTTGACCTTGTTCTCGAAGATCGCGATGACGACTGCGATGGCTAGGAATATTAGGGTTTCCATATTGCCCTACAAACGTTTACTTGGCCTCGGGAGCGTTGCCGATTTCCTTCCTCATCTGGGTGTCGGCTTCGATATTCTTGAGGTTGTAGTAGTCCATCACGCCGAGCTTGCCGTCGCGGAGAGCAGATGCCATGGCCATCGGGATCTGGGCTTCGGCTTCCACGAGCTTCGCCTTCATTTCCATGACCTTCGCCTTCATTTCCTGTTCGGCGGCGTAAGCCATGGCGCGGCGTTCTTCGGCCTTGGCCTGCGCAATCTTCTTGTCGGCTTCGGCACGGTCGGTTTCGAGGATGGCGCCGATGTTCTGGCCCACGTCCACGTCTGCGATGTCGATGGAGAGAATTTCGAATGCGGTACCGGCGTCGAGGCCCGATGCGAGCACCTTCTTGGAAATCATGTTCGGGTTCTCGAGCACGTCCTTGTGAGTTTGTGCGGAACCGATGGACGAGACGATGCCTTCACCCACACGGGCGATTACGGTATCTTCGCCTGCGCCACCGACGAGTTTCTGGATGCTGGCACGCACGGTAATACGCGTAATGGCATGCAGCTGGATACCGTCGAGGGCCACTGCCGAAACCTTCGGGGTCGTGATGACCTTCGGGTTCACGGACATCTGCACGGCTTCGAGCACGTTACGGCCGGCGAGGTCGATAGCTGCGGCTTCCGTAAAGTTGAGCTTGATGTTCGCCTTGTTTGCTGCAATCAGGGCCTGAATCACGCGGAGCACGTTACCGCGGCTGAGGTAGTGGGCTTCGAGCAGGTTCGTGTCTACGGGAAGGCCCGCCTTGCAGCTGAGGATTCGTGCTTCCACGATGACTTGGGGCGGCACCTTACGCAGGCGCATACCGATGAGCTGGAAAATGCTCACGTTTGCCCTGGAGAACAAGGCCTGGAGCCAGAGGCTGAAGAACTTGCCGATAAAGGCGAGAAGGATGATGACGGCGATGGCCGCAATGATGATTCCAACGATAAGGAGTGTATCCATTGTTTGTCTCCGGTGTTATTTTTTCAAATTCTACTAAAATTTTTAGGCGTTCTCGTCCAGAACGACCCAGATATGGCCTTCCTGCACGGATTCGACCTTCACGCGGGTGTTTGCCTCGATGATTTCGCCGTGGGTCTGCACGTCAAACAGCTTGGTGCTGCCGTCGGGCATAGTAAAGCTGGCCTGGCCTACGGGGCGCAGGAACGTCTTTGCTGTACCGGTGTCGCCTACATGCACTTCCTGCACGGATTCCGTGGGGGAGGCGGCGGTTTCCAGGTCGGTCTTGAGCATGGGGGTCCAGCCTTCGGGCAGGAGCGGAATCAGGTACTTGCTCGCGGCAATCGGGAACACGAGCGCGACGCCCGCACAGCATAGCATGTAGAGCAGTCCCAGTAGCCATGGGGTCGCATCGAACGTCGTCTCGACGGCGTCGGGGACGTATTCCGGGAGTTCTCCGGGCGAGAACGACATCGCAAGCGCGATAATCATGCAGATGATGCCGCCGATGCCGAACAGGAATGTTCCGGGCATCACGAATATTTCTACAAGGAAGAGGATTACACCCGCGACGAGCAGGATGGCTGGAATGTAGCCGTCGAGCTGCGGGGCGAACTGCCCGAGGAACACGATGCCGATGAGGATGATGCCGATGATACCGAAGAGCCCGAAGCCCGGAGTCTTGAACTCGATATAGAGCGCACCGAATCCGATGATGAGCAATATGCCGGAGATAGCCGCGATAGCGGCGGCGATGTCTTCGCCGAGCGTCGTCTCGACTTCACTGGCCTTCTCGATGGCAAGCGTCGTCTCGAATTCGTTACGGTCCTTGAACGTGCCCTTGGAGAACCCGAGTTCCATGGCTTCCTTGTCGGTCATGGTCAGGAGTTCGCCCTTCTTCACGAGAATCTTCGGGGCGCCCCAGAACTTCTTGTCGGCGCTGTCGAGGACAGCGTATTTCTGGCCTTCGATGATGAGCGTTGTGTCGCGTTCCGTCTTCTTGCCCTTGTCGAGCTTGGCGGTGAGTTCGAGCACTTCGAGTTCCGGAGTTACGAATGCGGAACTCAGCAGTTCGGGGTAGCCGTTGCGCTGGGCGAGGTTCCTGAACTTGGCACGGAGCGGGGACTGTATTTTTTCGCCGACGATTTGCGGGGTGCCGTCGCCGCCCTGCACAATGGGCGCGCAGTCACCGATGGTCGTGGCTTCGAGCATGTAGAGTTTTTTGCAGGCGAGAGCGATGAGGCTGCCTGCGCTGATGGCCTTCTTCTTCACGAGGGCGATGGTCTCGGGACCCTTGACCGCCATGATGGTATCGACCAGGTCGAAGGCGGCATCGAGCCTGCCGCCGAAGGTGTTGATTTCGAATACGATGTAGTCCGGTTTTTCCTTGAGGGCGTCGGCGATGGCGCGGGCACAGAAGTCGTACATGGAAGGTTCCACGTCGCCTTCGAGCTTAATCCAGACGGCGCGCTTCTTATTGGCTGTCATTCTGGAGGGAGTAGAGCGACCGATAGAATCCACGGCGCTGGAAACGTCGGTTGCAGAGGTTTTGTTGGCGTCGACAGTCGCAACGGCGGAGTCGCCTGTGGCGGCAAGGTCGTTGAGCTTGTCGAAACGACTGACGGAGGAATCCTGCGTTATGTTGGCGAAGGAGAATGCCACAAACAGCAGGAGTGCGGATAAAATTCTAGATAACGTCTTCATGTCCATAATGTATAAAAAGTTCGGCCGAAGGAGTTATGTTTTTACCAGAAATGGACGCCTATGCCCACGAAGAACCGGTGGTCCCATTGCTTTTCTTCGGCCAATTCATCCTCTTCAGTTTCGTCACTTGTTGCGGTCTTGGTGTCATGATAGATTCCCATGTACCGGAATTTAAGGGTCATGTATTCTGCGCCATGAAATTCGCCGGGCGTTTTTGACATCCAAAAACGGAAATCTGCTTGTAAACCGGCTGTAAAGAAATCCCATCCACCGGCAAAAGGCTGAATTTTTAGCCACTTGTTTTCGTATACGTCAATTCCTGCCGTAACGAAAAACTCGTCAAAATCATTGCGTACTTTTGCTTGGTCCTCTTTTATTGTTATGGAGGATTCTCCATTTATATAAGATGGAGTGAGAATGAACCTGGAAATCTGTATGGGAACGCCCACTACAAAAGTCGAAGAGTTCCCTATAAATAGCTCAAGCCCCAGGCCGCCTGTATAAAATTTATCCTTATAATAGGCTCTGAATTCTTTATATCTCTTTAGAGAATCCTCAATATTCCTGGAAACTCTCTTCAGCCACTCCGAATACTCCGATTCCGGATAGTTCTCGCAAAAGGCTTCCATTCTTATAAGCATCATTGTGGCGGCAAGCGTATCAATGTCGTTATGGAAATCAACACCTTCTTCTGATCGAATACGGATAATGTTTGCCATGCTGTCAGGGCTGATGTTCTCTGATAAGGTCTTAAGATAAATCCAGTATCCCTTATCGTACAAAATAAAATAAGGGTGCAAATCTACAAGAATTTCTGCAAGATCCCTGTATTCCTGCTTTATGTTTGCCTGTGCCGCCTCGGTCATGTACTCCTTCAATTTCAAATGACGTTCTTCTAGGTCGCGCTCCGCAGGACGGTCCGTATATTCGGCTGCAAAGCGGCTCTCGTTTCTTAGATAATGGTATAGGGAATCGTTGGCGAAGGAGTAACGGACTTTTTTACGCTCTTTCATGAGCATATTCGCGAATTGCGGGACAGCCAGGTCGTAACGCGCCTGTATCAGGTTTACCTGGAGAATTTCCAGACTGTCTATCGCCGATTCCGGAACCTTTTCATACGACAACACGAGAAGGACGCTGTCGACCTTGGTCGTGTTGCCCGTCTTTAGGGCTTGCAACAGGTCTGCGCGCGTGTTCAGCTCGCTCTGCATCTCGGCAGGGTTTACTTTCACCTTGTTGTATTCGACTTGCTCGGGACCGATGCCTTGGGAAAATGCAAACGCTGCGAACAGCAGGAGTGTCGATAAGATTCGTTTATACGGCATCATACTCCCAATATATGAATATTTGGGAGAAGTGGGTGGGCTATGTGCACTATTCCCGATAAAGTACCCTTAAAGGGGTATGGAGGGAATGATTCTCGTTAAGAGAATCGTTCGTATAGTGCATCCCTTTCGACCGGAGTAAGGCCTTCGCCCGAAATGAGCGATTTCATGCGCTCGGGACTCATGCCCACGGGGACGGTCGCTCCGGCGGCGTGCGTAATTTTTTCCTCGATAATCGTGCCGTCTAGGTCGGATGCTCCCGCATGTAGCGCCTTCATCGCGGTCTCGATGCCCATCTGAATCCAATACGCCTTGATATGCGGGAAATTGTCCAAAAAGAGGCGTGCGACGGCGACTGTGCGCAGAATGTCCTCTTCGCTCGTGATGTTCGGGACAATCTTGTGCAGCGCGTTGTGTTCCGGGTGGTACACGAGCGGGATGAATGCGAAGAATCCGGGGGCTTCGTCCTGCAGGTCGCGCAGCATGCGCATGTGGGCGATGCGGTCTTCGGGCTTTTCGATGTGCCCGAACAGCATGGTCGCATTTGTCGGAATGCCTATCTTGTGTGCGGCGCGGTGCACGTCGAGCCATTCCTCGCCGGTTTCCTTGCCGGGGCAAATCTGGTCGCGTACGCTCTGCACCAGAATTTCGGCGCCTCCGCCGGGGAGGGCGTCCAGGCCCGCTTCCTTGAGCGTGGTCATGATCTGCAGGGGCGTCTGGCCCGAGATTTTCGCGAAGTGGCAAATCTCTACCGCGGTAAAAGCCTTCAGGTTCACTTTCGGGAATTCTACGCGCAGCTTGCGCAACATTTCGATGTAGTAATCGAAGGGATGGTCGGGGTGGAGACCGCCTACGATGTGCAGTTCCCGTGCGCCTCCGGCAATCGCCTCTGCGGCCTTGTTCCGGATGGTGTCGTAATCCCAGTCGTATGCGGTGGGGCTATCCTTCTTGATTTTCGAGAAGGCGCAGAACTTGCAGTGCAGAACGCACACGTTGGTGTAGTTGATTTGGCGGTTATTCACCCAGTACACGGATTTCCCGTGCAGGCGTTCCTTCTCGGCGTTTGCACGTGCGCAGAGTTCGTCGAGCGGTGCGTTTAAAAACAGGTCTAAAGCTTCGGATTCGCTAAGTCGCGGCATTTTATACAAACTCTTCGCACCACTTGGGTACGATTTCGGTCGCCTTGCCTTGCACGAACACGTCGGTGTCCGGATCGTGTGCCGGAATTTCGAGGTTAAGGCAGGTCACCTTCGCGCCGAAGCGCTTGGCAAAATTCTTGAAGCCTGCGGCGGGGTAGACCACGCTGCTTGTGCCGATGTACACGAACTCATCGCAGTCGCGCAGGGCGTTCTGGATCATGTCCATGTAGAGCGGAACTTCCTCGAAGAACACGATATCGGGGCGAGTACCAGCACCGCAGAATGGACACTTGGTCTCGAGCGTCTCTTCGCCCTTGAACACGAATTCATGGTCGGGGTGGTTCATGCAGCGGAGCTTCATCAGGTCGCCGTGCATGTGCAAGATGCGCTTACTGCCCGCGCGTTCATGAAGGTCGTCAACGTTCTGGGTCACCAGCAGAAAATGGTCGCCTAGGCGCTTCTCGAGTTCGGCGAGTGCAATGTGGGCTGCGTTCGGCTTGTGTTCGGGGAGTCCCTTGCGCAAGAAGTTGTAAAAGTCCATCACGCGCTTCGGGTCGCGCCTGAGCGCGCCGGGCGTACATACGTCCTCGATATTCTCGTGTTCCCACATCCCGTCGTTTCCGCGGAAGGTGCGGAGTCCGGATTCTGCGCTAATTCCTGCGCCCGTCAATACAACCAGGTTCTTTTTCATAGGTTTCCAATATAGCAAATTCTAAAAAAACGGGGTCGCTTTATGCAAGCGAGATAAAGAATAGTGTTTCGGCGACGATTCCCGACTTGAAATCGGGGAGGTAGAGGCTTTCGTTTTCGCCGTGGGCCGCGCATTCGGGATCCTCGAGGCCGGTAAGCAAAATGGGAATGTCACCGAAGGTCTTGCGGAAGAGTTCTGCGCCCGGGATGCTAGCCCCGCAGCCGATGAACTTGGTTTCGTTCTTGTAGGCTTGCGCCATCGCCTCGCTCATCTTCTTGAAGAAGGGGTGCCGTGTGTCGGTGACGAACGGGTTGGCCCCGTCCTCGATATCGGCGGTAAATTCAAGCCCGTTCGTGACCTGCGCCTTCAAGTAGTCCACGAGCATTTGTGAACAGCGGTCCGCGTTCATACCGGGCGCAAGCCTGATTCCGATGCGGGCGTAGGCGCAGTCCTGGAGCACGTTTCCCGCGCTCGATCGGTTGCCCGACTCCATCGCGGTCACCACGATGGATGGCCTGCGCCAGAGCGATTCGAGAATTTCCCCTTCGGGGACGGTGAGACTTACTTTGTCCAAAACGCCACTCTCGCTGCGGAACGTCTTTTCGCTGTAGCCAAGACTGCGGTAAGACGCGAGTTCTTCTGCGGTTGGCGGAACGAGGCCGTCCTCGAAATGCGGGATGGCGATGTTCCCGCGTTCGTCGGTCAGCGACGCTATCATGCGGCAGAGTGCCTGAGCGGGGTCGGGAATCGGGCCCGACCAGCTGCCGGAATGGAGCGGCGTCTTGGTGCTGCGGAGGGTGATGTTCACCGCGCTCATCCCGCGGAGTGTCGTCGTGATGGATGGGGTCCCCTTCGCGAAGTTCCCGAGGTCGGCCACTATCACTGCGTCGCACTTGAGGAGTTCCGCGTGCTCGCGCAATATTTCTGCGAAGCCCGCGCTTCCGGATTCTTCTTCGCCCTCGATGATAAACTTGAGGTTTGGTCCCTTGTCGCCGAGCATTTCGCGTACCTGCTTGAATGCCGCAAGGTGCGTGATTATGCCCGCCTTGTCGTCGGCGGTGCCGCGCCCGTAGATGCGGTCGCCGCGGATTTCGGGCTCAAACGGGGCGCTGTTCCACAAAGCCTCGCGCATGGTGGGTTGCACATCGTGATGCGCGTAGAGTAAAATCGTGGGCTTGTCGGGGCTCGTGAGGCTTTCGGCATATACGGTCGCCCTCCCGCTCGGCGGCAGCAGGAACTGCACGTTCTTAAGACCGGCCTCCACGAACATTTTCTTGACGGCTTCCGCGCTCTGTTGCACGAATTTCTGGTCAAAATTGTCGAAACTGATAGACGGAATGCGCACAAGCCGCTTGAGGGCATCGATATAGCTGGGGAAACTCTCTTGGATTCTATTTTCTACGTTCGTAAGCACTTTTTAACCTCTTTTTTTTGTAATTTAAATAATATGGCGAACGATTGCATCAACCACGAATACTATTTGCGTTTTAGCGACAAGGTTCTTGCGCTTATTCGTAAGATTTTCCACAATTCCCCGGAGTTCAGGCACGACTCGTTCAAGTATGCCGCTCGTTTTGCTCCGTTTATCCCATTCATGGGCGGACGCCCGGATTTGAGCAAGCCTCTTAAGCGTGTCATCACTTTTTCGGACCACAGCAATTCGCTCTATCTCGGTTGCCCCATCATTTTGGCGGCCGGCGCGAACAAGACGGCTCTCCGTATCAAGGATTACGCAAATGTCGGCTTTGGTGGCATTACCGTGGGAACGGCGACTCGCCATTTCCGCGAAGGGAATACGCATCGTCCGCGCATCGGTTTCTTGGAAGAGGACCGTGCCATCCACAATAGTATGGGCCTCAATAACGAAGGTGTGGAGGTCATTGCGAAGCGTGTGGATGCGCAACTCGTGAAGGCGCACAAGGCGGGCCTCTGTGTGGGTATCTCGGTCGCGGAGACTCCGGGACTTACGGACCCCGAAGAAAAGCTGAAGGATATCCTCGAAAGTTTCTCGATTGCCTACCGTGCAGGTGACTATATCGAAATCAACGTGAGCTGCCCCAATACAGGCGAGTCACGCGTGGACCTCGACATGAGTTTTTCGGAACGTATCTTTACCGAAATAATGAATTTCAGGAACGGTCTCGGACTGCGCAAGGCGGTGTATGCGAAACTCAGCCCCGACCTTTCGGAACGGCACCTGATTTCCATTATGGAAATGCTTGTACGTACGGGCGTGAATGGGGTTGTCATCGGGAATACGTACCCGACCGCGAAACTGAGCGAACTGCCCGTGAACGTAAAACTTGAGGATCTCAAGCCTCTCCGTGCCGATGGCGACTGCGGTGGCATGTCTGGTCGTCCGCTGTTCGACAACATGGTGTGGAACGTGAAGTATATTCGCGAACATTATCCGCAGATGAGCGTTATTGCGTGCGGCGGCATTGACCACGGGTACAAGATTTACGACCTCATCAAGCTCGGTGTCGATGCGGTGCAGTGCTATTCCGTGGTGGCTTTCCGCTGGATGGCTGCCCACGCCATGCGAAACGAACTCATGGATGCGATGCTGAACGACGGCTACAAGTCGCTCGGCGAATATGACGACCGCAATCCGAAGAAATAAGTTTATTTGTGTTTTTGACAATGAACGTTGTCTTCAAGTCTTTTCTGATCCTGCTTTTGGCCGTAGCGTTTGGGTGGAGCCGTGATTTTATGGGCCTCCCGGTCGAGGACGAGGTTTCTGACAGCGACATGTCCATGCCGGGCTTTGTTGTTGGCGGGGGCCTCTCGCTGGCGTATTACCTTCGCGGGTTCGACGGAACTGTCGATGTCGATGCCGAATACCGGATCCATCGCCTTCATTCGCTTGGCCTCCATGGCGGAATTTCCATTGCGGGAGAATTCGTTGAGACCGGACTTGACTGGCGATGGTATTTCAAGGGAGCGCTGATTCAAACGGGACATGACGATTTTTTGCATTTTTCTGCGTCGGTATTCTGCATGGAACATTTTGATGAGTGGTTCTTTTCGCCAGCGGTTGAATTCGGTTACGGACGCGACATCCTGTTTTTCAAGAAGACCGAATTGCTAGGAAGAATCGAGGTCCAGGCAAGCTACCTTCTGGGCGAACCAGTCACCAAGATGAACGATCGACTCCTCGTGGACGAGAGCGGTCGCCTTATAGTGAACATCCGCTTTTCGCTGCTGTTTTTTTAAGGAAATGAAATGATGAATAATTTGAAGCGCACGTTGTTGTTTTCACTACTGTTTGCTGTTGCGCCTTCGTTTGCGGGACCGTGGCTCGGCCTCATCTTCAAGAAGGTCGAATTTGAAAACCACCTCGCGCTCGATGTGAAAGGCGTACATCCTGGTTCTGGCTGCGTGGCCGCAGGCATTGTCGCAGGCGACAAGGTCATCGGTTTTGCGGGCAAGCCGCTTACCGACATGTCGCAGATAACCTCCGTCATTTCGTCTTCGAAGGCGGGAGCAGTTGTCGCTGTCGAAATACTTCGCGATGGCAAGAAGAAAAATCTCAAGGTGAAGCTCACCGACCGTCCCGATGACATCAGCAGCCTCACGGGTTCTGCCATCGGGAGCAAGATGGCGGAATTCGGCAAGAACTTCTACCAGAACGGCGAAAAGCGCAAGGTAAAACCCAAGGCGACGCTTCTCGATTTTTGGGCGACCTGGTGCGGACCATGCCGCCAGACCCTCCCGATTCTCGAAAATCTTTACAACAAGCTCGGCAACCAGGGGCTTGAGGTCATTGGAATTGCCGACGAACCCCTTTCGACGCTCAACGCGTTCTATGAACGTCAGCATCGTTCTCCTTATCCGCTATATCGCGATGCGACTAAGGACTTTTGGCGCCGCTACGGAATCCGCGCCGTACCGACGCTCATGCTGCTCGACGGCGAAGGCTACATCAAGGGTGTCTGGAGCGGAGTGCCGAACGCGAAGGCGCTCGAACAGGTTGTCCGCGAAACAATGGAAGGAAAATAGGACTACTTCTTCAGGGATTCGAAAATCCTGTTGTATTCGTCCTTGGAAATCCTCTTGTATCCGGTTGTGACACCACCGAATTCGTAGAAGGCAGAATCGCCCTTGACCCTCATCAGGTATTCCATGTCGTAGGAATTCTTGCCGCGAATGGCTCCGTCCTTATAGGAGGCGTCGAGGTCGCCGTTGATGTTGCGGATGATGTAGTTGTTGCCTTCGTTCGGGATGACTTCGAAAATCATGTTGGCTTCGCCAAGCCAGCATCCGACGAACTGACCTTCATCCTTTTGGCATCCGCTAAAGGAGAGGGCGAGGAGGGAGAAAAGTGCGATGGAAATAATCTTTTTCATGTCTCTCAAAATAGTTATTTTTAAAGAGAACGATGAAATATGTGACCTTCGCAGCTCCTTTTTTGGCAATACTCCTACTTTTGGGAGTCTATCTGCTTATTAGGACAAATGATCGCCCTGTTCAGAAGTTCGAGCCCAAACCGGAAACGGAGGTTGTTTTTGATGCGGAAGAGTATCTACGGCAGTTGAAAATGTCGCATAAGCCCTTTTCGCAGGGAGGGGTCCATAGACTTTTGCTCAAGCGGACTCGACAAAAACAGGGGGTGTACCTCGAAAGCCTGGAGCCAGCGATGGATTCCGTGGGCCTTGAAATCGTGAACGCATTTCATGAGGTGATGGGTTTCGAATATGTGCCCGTCATAACAAGCGGAAACGATTATCCTTACCATGTCCGCAATTCCAAGCATTACGAAAACAAGGCCCTTGATTTTCGTCTCAAGGACCTGCTTTACGAAGAGCGGAAGTCGGTTGTCGAAATCGCGCAGAAAAAGCTAGACGGCCGTGCCCGTGTCCTCTGGGAGAGGGGGGAGGCTGAACATTTGCATGTAGAACTGCTGGATTAGCTACTTACAGCAGCGGAACCCGACGCTCGGGTATTGGTTCTGCGGGTAGAAGCTGAACTTGCTGTCGGTGCACTTGCTTTCGTTGTTCGTGTTCCATGCGCCGCCCGCCACGAGGAACATGTTCGGATGGTCCTTGCTTGTGGTGGAAGTCCATTCCCAGAGGTTCCCGTTCATATCGTACATGCCGTACCAGCTGCGGCACTGTTCCTTGCGTCCGCTGCGCTTCACGGCCTTGGTGTTTGTATTGCACTTGTTCTGACGGTAGCTGTCGCCGTAGGAGTAGCGTCCTTTGTCCTTGCCGCGGCACGCCGCCTGCCATTCGTCGATGCTGCAGAGGTGCTTGCCGGCTTGCTTGCAGAGCTCTACCGCCTGTTCCTGGTTCACCATGTCACGCGGGACGGCATCAGGTTCGTTCGGGTATTCGTAGGCGTCTACGCAGACCGTCTTCCCGCCGACGGGGACGGGGTAGGCGTTCTTGCCGCACACGTTGTCCGATGCCATGTCGTATTTGGCCTCTTCCCACTTGCTGCGGTTGCCGACGGAATCCTCGGCGAGGTAGAAAACGCTTCCGGTCTTGTTGTATTCAACGGCCTTGCCTGCCTCGACCGGATTCATAGTGTCTCCAATCGAAAGGAATGTCTTGCACTTGATTTCGTCGCATTTTACCTTCAGCTTGATGGGGTCGTAGTAGCGGCCGGCAGGCGGCGTGATTTCGGCGGACGGGGGTGTCTTGTCCGAGGAACGGATGCTGTCCTGCACGCGCTTCTTTTCAAGTGAGTCGAGCCGGGCCTTTTCGGCCTTGGCTATGCTGTCGTTGCGCGCCTGTTCCACTTTCTGAAGCGAATCGTTCACGGCGCGGATGCTGTCGCGCACGTGCTTCACGCTGTCGCGCACATGGCGAAGGCTATCCTTGTTGATTTCCGGTTTCAGGTTCGCGAGCGAATCGGCCACGCGGATGGAATCGGCGACGCGTGCGCTATCTGCTGCTCGGAGGCTGTCGGCAATGCGGGCTTCTTCTGCGCTGGCTAGGCTGTCCATCTTGGCCTTTTCCATGCGACGCAGACTGTCGAGAATGTAGTTCTGCCTGGCTTCGAGCTCGGTTTGCTGTTGCTTCTGCAGGGCTTCCTGCTTGATCCTGTCGAGCTGACACTGCACAATAAAGAGGCAAAGCAGCAAAAGGAACATGATGACAAGAACGACAATGTTCTTCTTCTTGCGCTTCTTGGCCTTGGCATCGAGGGTTTCGTCTTTTTCTAGATCTTGCTGTTCGTTCGGCGTATTCTCTGTCATGGCGGTTCTTAAACTTGTTTGAGGTGGCTATTCTTCGATTTCCACTTTTTCGGGCACGGCAATTTCTTCGTGGAAGAGTTCGGCCCAGTGGCGCTTGATTTCGGCTTCAAGTTCCTTGATGGAAAGCTTGCGGCGCAGGCTGTTGCGGTAGGCAATAGAAATGCCGCCGGTCTCTTCGGAAACGACAATCACCATGGCGTCGCATTCTGCGGCGAGCGCCTTGGCTGCACGGTGGCGCATGCCGTAGCCCGCATCGCCTTCTACGTTTCCGGTTGGCATCGGCAAAATGCATCCTGCCGCGACGATGCTATGGCTGTTCAGGAGCACGGCACCGTCATGGAGGGCCGAATTCGGAAAGAACAGTGCTCGAAGCAGTCGCGAACTGATTCGTGCGTTCAAAATTTCTCCGGTCTCCTCGTAGTTGCGAAGGCCCACGCGCTTTTCGAGCACGATGAGCGCGCCCACATGGTTCTTCGCGAGGTCCTGCACGGCGTTGGTGATGGATTCCGTTACGTCGTCGAGGCCGCTGGAATGGAAGAAAAGCTGGCGTAAGTCGGCTCGGCTGATGGTCTGGCCGATTCGCGTAAGGGCACTTCGAATTTCTGGCTGGAAGAGGATGACGAGGGCGATAATGCCAATGCTCGTAAGGTTGCTGAGCATCCAGGAGATGCTTCGCAGTTCCCACCACTGGGCGATGAGCCATGCGCCAATGAGCAGGAGGCCGCCTACAATCATCTGTACGGCACGAGTGCCGCGGAACAGCAGGAACACGTAGTAAAGGATGATGGAAACGAGCAGAATGTCCAGGATGTCGGCCATTCTCACGTCGATGACGTCAAAAAGTTTAAACAGTACCATGGGTCTTCAGCGCCTCCAGGTAAAGTATAGATTCTTTTGTCTCCCGCACGTCGTGAACGCGGAGTGCGGATGCACCCCCGAGGACTGCGATAATGCCTGCAGTGATGGTGGGGATGAGCCTGTCGCTCTTTTCGAGGCCCGCAATCTTCCCGATATAGGACTTTCGGGATGTGCCCACAAGGATGGGGTAGCTTTCCGCGAGGAATTCCTCGGTAGATTTCATCAGGTCGATATTGTCCTGTGCAGTTTTCCCGAATCCGATGCCGGGGTCGATGCAAATTCTGGACTTCTCGACGCCCGCCTTGATGAGGGCTTCCGCGCGAGACAAGAGCTCCTCGCGCACCTCTGCGACCACGTTCGCATAGGGCTTGAAATCCTGCTGCATGGTGCCGAAGTTTCCGCGCATGTGGTTGAGGACCACGCTTGCGCCGGTGCTTGCGACGACGCCCGCCATTTCGGGGTCCATCGCGCAGGCGCTGATGTCGTTGATGATGTGCGCTCCGAGTTTCATGCATTCGCGCGCGACACGCGACTTTACGGTATCGACCGAGATGTAGAACTCGCGGGAACCCGGATTGTCGAGGTCTCCCGAAATGTTTGCAAGCTGTGCGAGCGCTTCCACGACGGGGCACACGCGGTCCATTTCTTCCTGCTCGCTTACGGGTGCGCTTCCGGGCCTGCTGCTTTCGCCGCCGATATCGAGAATGTCTGCGCCCTGCTGCAGGAGCGATACCGCATGCTCGTAGGCTGCCTCGGGCGAGTTGTGCTTGCCGCCGTCAAAGAAACTGTCTGGAGTCACGTTCACGATTCCCATCACGAGAGGCGTAGAACAGGGGATGACCTTGTTTCCGACTTTCCAGGGGAGGGCGCGACTTTGTTCCAGGACAGGCTTCAGCATCTACGAGTTTTCCTGTTCGTGCGGTTCGACTGTAGTTGAATGAGCTTCGCCGTCGCTTGCCGGAGTCGTACCGCCAGCGGGGGCGGGCTTGATTTCTGCAACGGGTGCATCGGCGACCGGGGCTACCGGCGGCTGCTTTCCCGGGTCGGGCGGGGGCGTCTCTTCGCGCTTCTTCTTTTCGGCCATCTCTTCGAGAGCCTGGTACTGGCGGCTCTTCTTGGTGCCGGTGAGCTTTTCGCCCGCCATGACCTTGTCGATTTCTTCGCGGTCGAGCACTTCAAACTCAAACAGTGCTTCGGCGAGGTCGATAAGCTTGTCCTTGTTTTCTTCAAGGAGCTTGCGTGCCGCCTGGTCCATACGCTTGATGAGGTTGTTGATGGCGTTGTCGATTTTCTCGGCCATCATCTCGGACATTTCCTTCGGCTTGCTTATTTCGCGACCTAGGAACACTTCGCCGTCGGCGCGGCTGTAGCATACCGGCCCGATTTCGTCGTCGAAGCCCCATTCAGTGACCATCTTGCGGGCAAGTTCTGTTGCGCGCTGGATGTCGTTAGATGCTCCCGTGCTCTGGTGGTTGAAGAATATGAGTTCTGCAAGGCGGCCTGACATCATGATCATGATGCGCTCTTCTGCGTATTCGCGGCTGTAGCTCACCTGGTCGCGTTCCGGGAGGCTCATCGTGACGCCGAGAGCGCGGCCGCGCGGGATAATCGTAATCTTGTGGAGCGGGTCGCTGTGCTTGCACAGGAGCGTCATGAGGGCGTGGCCCGCTTCGTGGTAGGCGGTGTGGCGCTTCTCTTCGTCGGTCATCAGGAGCGTGCGGCGCTCGGCACCCATGCTGAGCTTGTCGCGGGCTTCTTCGAAGTCGAGCATCGTCACCTTCTTGTTGTTGAACCGCGCGGCGAGCAGGGCGGCCTCGTTCACGAGGTTCTCGAGGTCTGCACCGGCAAGTCCCGGCGTTCCCTTCGCGATGGCCGATACATCCACGTCCTTGTCGAGAGGTACCTTGCGCTTCTTCAGGTGTACCTTCAGGATTTCTTCGCGGCCCTTGAGGTCGGGCAGTCCCACCACGATCTGGCGGTCGAAGCGTCCCGGACGGAGCAGCGCCTTGTCGAGCACGTCGGGGCGGTTGGTGGCTGCAATCAGGATGACGCCTTCGTTTGCTGCGAAACCATCCATCTCCACGAGAAGCTGGTTCAGAGTCTGTTCTCGTTCGTCGTGCCCGCCACCGAGGCCTGCGCCACGCTGGCGACCCACTGCGTCGATTTCGTCGATGAACAGAATGCACGGGGCGTTTTTCTTGCCGGTTTCAAAGAGGTCGCGCACGCGGCTAGCACCTACGCCCACGAACATTTCCACGAAGTCCGAACCCGACATGCTGAAGAACGGCACTCCCGCTTCGCCCGCGACTGCGCGTGCGAGGAGAGTCTTGCCGGTACCCGGAGGCCCGACGAGCAGAGCCCCCTTCGGGATTCGTCCGCCGAGTTCGTCGTATTTTTTCGGGTCCTTCAAGAACTCCACGAGTTCCTGCAAGTCCTGCTTTGCCTCGTCGCAACCCGCCACGTCGTTGAACGTGGTCTTCTTCTTCGGGTCGTTACCGATAATCTTTGCCTGGCTCTTGCCAAAGCTGAACGGGTTCTTGCCGCCACCGCCCATCTGGCGGCTCGTCATTATCCAGAAGAACGCGATGAGGATAATGACCGGGAGGAACGCCATGATGGTGTCGAGCCACGTGGTCGATTCGTGGATGACCTTCACCTTCACGCCCTTGAACATTTCCCAGGCGGTAATCTGATCGTTGGAAATTTCGAGCATGTGGCTCGTGAAGTGCTTGGTGTCACCCGCATTGTCGGAACGCGTAAAGCGCGCGATGGGACTCCTGTTCTTGTTCGCTTCGGCAATCTCTTCGGGAGTGAGCTTGTAGGCACCCTCGATGATGATGCCGTCGGGAGTCTTCTGCAGCGAAAGTTCGGTAATGACCTTGGTGGAATCTCCCATCATGGCCAAGAATTCAGTGCGTGTCAGGTTCTGTTCCTTGTCCTGCCCGGTAAGCGGGAACATCACGAACAGCATGACAAGTATAATAAGAACAATGATAAAGTTCCGATTCTTGAACGGGGAGGCGGGCTTCTTGGTTTGGCTCATTATAATCCTTTTTCTTTCATCTCGCAAGATACAAATTTCTGGGCTTCCTCGGGGGTGCGAAATTCGCAAATCTTGATGGTATGACCGATTTTAACGATAGAACGCCTGCGGTAGGCCGCCCGGTGCGGAATTTTGACGTGAGCGGGCTCTTTCGGGCCGTAGAAGAACCCGATGGGGAAGCGGAAACCTTGTTCGGCGAGCCACAGGCGGAACATTTCCGAGAGGTCCGCGTCCGCGTGTTCCCGCAGAATTTTACTGAGCTTTTTCCTGTCCAGGGTAATGCACTGAACAATCCCGGCTTCCTTACTTGTCATCCCCGCGTAGGCGGGCGGACAGCACTTAACAACTTGTTGTTTAGTGCGCATGGCCACCAAGGTGGGGATCTCCTTTACAAGAGGCTCCTTGCAAAGAGCGACGGTGAAAAGAGTATAGCATTTCTTCATCACCTTCTTGTACGCCCGGTCTGCAAGCTCCGCAATCCGGCAGAGTTGTGCTGTCGCGCCGGGGCATTCCCGTTCCAGCAGGGGCAATAGTTCATGCCGCACCTTGTTGCGGGCGAATTTCACGTCGGCATTGCTCTCGTCTTCGCACCAGGTGAGATTGTTCTCGCGGGTGTAGGCGAGCAGTTCCTCGCGCGTCACGTTAAGGAAAGGACGGTAGATGAGGTGTGTAGTGTGAAATGTGCCGTGTCCAATAGAGTCTAACGCCCGCAGCGATTGGATTCCCCGCAATCCGGCGAGTGTCGTGCCGCGGCGGAGGCGCATGTACATCGTTTCCGCCTGGTCGCCCGCATGGTGCGCCGTGACGATGATGCCTTTATTGTCATTTCCGCGCAGGCGGGAATCTCCAATTTCATTTACAATCTCGACCAGCGCCTTATACCTTGCGTCCCGTGCGTTTTCTTCGAGCGAACTTTCGGCACTTTTTAACGCTTCGCCATCCAACTTTTTCAAGAAAAACGGAACGTTATACTTGCGCGCGAACGTCTCGACAAAAGCGGCGTCGCGGTCAGCTGTTCCTTCGCGCAGCCCGTGATGCACATGTGCAATTCCGAGCCATTCAATGCCGAGTACTTCGCGGTTAACAATGAAATAATGCGCCAGGCAAATGGAATCCAACCCGCCCGAAACTGCAAGCAGCAGGCGTTTGAAACCATGATGGCGAATATTTTGTGTTAGATCAAAACTCAATCAAATAGGCTCTCTAGGCAGGCGTCGAATTCTTCTTGGTTGCCTTTTGCGTAAGTTGAAACATATCCGTCGTAATCGTCAATTTGAAGATAGGGAAGATATTCTTCGGAACAGTATTTAGACGACTTGATCGGTGTGGCTTCCGATATTAAAACGCATTCTTTTTTATCTGTAGATATGACTATTTTTGTATAAATTGTTTCGTTGTTATTTATAATTTTGTTTGTTAATTCATCGATGGATATTGCTCCCTTGTCTTTAAAATTTATGAGTGTCTTGACACCTGAGGGATTTACGGTAATTCCGTTATCTGCATATTTTAAAGCCCTTTCTGCGTCGCTCATTTCGTCGTAAGGCCCGAGTTCTGTGTGCGAGATCTTTTCGATAATTTCAAATATTTCGTAGTCATAATTGAAAGGATATGTTTGGACTATATAAATGGTGTCCTTTGTTATAAGATAGGAATAGCTTTGTTTACAATTGGTATAATCGCCGTTTAGGCTGTAATAGCAAAGATGTTCCCACTCGCTTTCGAGTGCTGTATTCTTTCCGTAATAGGTCTCCTTTGCGCTGGGCTCTTCATAAGTGCCCGCAAGGACCTTGTCTAAAACTACATGGTTAAGTGTGAGCGTGTCGTTGGCAATCGTATAGAAGTACGCGTTGTCCGATGTATCGGGCTTTAAGGTGAATACACCATTTTTATATATGCATCTTGGCTGCATCGTGTAAAAATAGGGCTTGCCGTCTAGTTCGCCGAAAGTAGGAATCAGCTTTATGATGATCTTGTTGTCGCCGATATCAGAAATGCTTTGATTATTTGAAGATGACGAAGGCGGCTCATTTTCGGTACTAGAGGAACTGGCTTCTTGAACGCTAGACGATGATACAGCCTTGTCGCTAGAAGAATTTGCTTCTTGAACGCTTGAAGAAGAATTTTGTTCTTCTTTTTTTTCTGAAGACGAACTGACGATTTTCTCGTCCGAAGACGATTCGATAGCAACTTCTTCTGAAGAAGACGAAAGTTCTTGGTCATTTGCCGATGAAGAATTGTCGTCACCGCAGGCGACCATCAGTAGGGCGGAAAACAGAACGCAATATGCTTTTTTCATATCAATCCTTTGCATGTCCTAAAAAATAATTTATATTTCCCCCTCAAGGAGGCCCCTATGGCTAAAAACAGAGCGAAAGCGGCGGGCAAGGTTGCTGATGCCGCAACGGAAAGCGCAAGAATGCGAACGCTACGCATAGACGGCTCCCAGAACGGAGCCACGTTACGGACAAGAATCGTCCGCGACAAGACCAAGTACAACAGAAACATTAAACATAAAAAGTCCCTCGCCGATGCGGGGGATTTCCCTTTTATACAGGCAGTCGCAGGTTATTTGCCCGCTGCAATCTTGCCGTAAAATTCCTTGACGTCTTCCCAGCGGTAATACGGGACGGCGGGGCAGTTCTTTACTGTTGCTGTATCGCATGTCACGGGCAGCTTTTGCTCGATTTCGTTAAGCATCACCTTCACAAGAATCGGGGCACCCTTCTTGCTGGACTTGTAGAATACGAGCTGTATGTTGGCGGCCATCGGACTGATTTCATAGTCGCGCCAGACCTTGTGCAGGTTTTCCATGTCGGCTGTTTCGATGCCGGTGTTCTGCGTGCCGTTCTCCAATTGCAGCAGTACGGCGAACGGGAAAATCACCGTATCGTGGCCGAAGCGGAGCGTCGCGGTGGTCTTTTTCGCGGGCTTCTTACCTGCGGTTTTGTCTGTTTTGGCTGTGTCGGCAGCAATCACCTTGTCGGCTTCATCCAGAACGTTTTTCAGGAGCGGGCGCGCATTTTCAAGACCTTGCTTTTTTGCGAAGGGATTGTTGCCCAGCACGCTGTACCACCAGGCGTTCTGCGCATGCCAACGGGCGGCGAGGTCTTCTTCGGTCCACAGGTCGTCAAAGTTGAATTCGATTTCGGGGCTCCCTTGCAGGCTGTTGCCGATTTCATAAATCTTGCTGAAAAGGTCGCCTGCGTCTACATTCTTCTGGATGTAGTTGGAATCATTGAAAATCGTTCGCATCATGCGAGTCGGATTCACGTGGCTGTAGAGTTTTTCGTTTTCTTTTTGCCAGGTGGGGGTGTTCGATTCACCGATGATTTTCCCGAAGTCGAGCGGGCTGATGAAACTCATCAGGTACTTGCCCGATTCCTGGTGAATTTCGACCTTGGGCTTTAGCGCATGCAGTTCTTCGAGGAATGCTGCCATGCTCACGACGCAGCGTACGCTGGTGCTGGCGTAGGCTTCTACATAGGCGTTATTCTTGAAAACTTCAGGGAAGTTCTTGACCATGCGCTTTGCGATTCCCTGATGCTGGGCCACGCCGAGCTGGGTCAAGTCGCCTGCACGCGGGGCGGCGTATTCGTCCAGGAACTTGGCGCGTTCAAGCAAACTCTTGCCGAGGTCCGTGAGCTTGCCTAAGGAATCCGCCTTGGCGAGCGTATTGTACAGCGCATGATAGTGGTCGGCCGGCTGGTGGAATCGGCTGCCGTGCCTGCCGTAGTGGCTCAGGTAAAATGGCTTGTAGCCTGCGGGTGCCTTGGTGTATTTAGCAGTCGGAGTGGGGTAGGCGTAGTAATTGCTACCCATCTGGTGACGGTCCTGGGCAAAGCAGACGATTGCGACAACAAACAAAAATGCGAATGTTTTTTTCATAATGCGACCTTTTGCCTAAAAATAATAAAGTCGCAAAGCATGGAGATAAATGAAATCTTTTTTAAAAAAGGATTAGCATGTTCATCCCCGCCGCGGAGTTGGCTATGTTGAACGTTGGTGCGAGGGCGAGCTTTGTGCCGTTATGTTGTTCGTCGCGCCTGCGTTTGTAGATTTCGTGCGCTTTTTTGTATGATTCCAACTGATTGTAGAGTCCGTCCTTGTTGAAAAGCGCGTATAGGTTGTAACTGAGGCCCACAACTCCGATGGCTGTTAAACCTATAGAAACGATCAGAAGTTCCGTTCTTAGCGCCTCTTTGAGCGATTCCTGGCCATCGGAATCGAAACCGTCTTTGGCGTACATGGCGGTAAGGACCCCGCCGCCGCCAATTAGCATTCCGCCAAGAATGGCGAGATTTGTTTTGTGGTTGATATCCTTCTTCTCTTGCTCGATCAGGTTACGGTAGTGCTCGTTGAAATCTGTTCGGGTTTCTAGGGCCAATCTTTCCGCTTCCAGGGAATCGGATGTGAAAAAGGATGGTGGAACTTCGACGCTTGCGCCTGCCTGGGCGTAGCAAAATGCTGCCGTGGCCAATAAAATGAATAAGGCTCTAAACATAATTCTCCTCGTCTGCAATATATATAAAAGGAGGATGTCGTAGTCCATGAAGGTCAAAATCTGCTGATAAGGTGCAAAAAATGACGTTTTGATGGATTTTGACGGGCTGGTTGTTCGTAAAAATGAGAGAATAACAACGAAATGTTGCCTTTTTTTTTCGTTGACACGTCTTTGTAAATTTCTTTTTATATTTTTTAAAAAGATATGTTAACAAAGGATGACCTATGAAAAACAATAAATTCGTTGCAGCTATCTGCCGTTTCTTTGGCAAGATTAACCAAAAATGGTTGAACCTGAAGCCCAAGAGCACGGACCGCCTGACCCAGATCGAGGAAAAGTACGATTTCCCGGCAACCCATATTGTGGGGCATGTCGGCACGGCGGTTGCCATAATCGTCTGCATTGTGGGCGTAATTATGGTTATTTGGGGCCTGACTCCGGTTATCAAGCGTAGCGTGTCTGCGCCCAAGATGGTTGAACAGCAGGAAGTGACAGCACAGCAGGTTCAGGAATGTGCTCAGAATATGAAACCTGCAAGGACCTCGGGTGCCAGAAAGCCGGCTGCTCGCCGTGTTGTTTCTCGCGAAGGCGATGAAGAGTCCGAGGCCCTGCCGCCGGATGTCTCTCTTGCAAAGCTCCAGGAGGCCATGCCTTCCGTGAAGCTCACCCGTCCCGGCAAGAAGCTGATATGCGAACATAGCGAAGGTCACTACGAATACGGTGATTTCGGTGATTGGATTTATCCTTCCCGCTGCTATGTCAGTGGCCAGATCGACACCAAGGCTGGTGCCGAGATTCATGCCAAGCTGCAGAGAATTTATCCGTTTGACAGTGTGAGCCAGCAGGTGACTGCGGACAATTTGGCAGACCGCCTGATGCGCTACCAGGTCGCGGTCCGCCCCGCTATCTTGAAAACCTCCTTGAATTGGCTCGAAGGCGTGGCTGAAGTCGAGGAACTCTGGACCCTTTGGGAAACTATCGATGGTGTTATTGGAAATGCTGCGGATGCATCCATTACCATGGATGTGGATAAGCTCTTCGACCAGTTCGCCGATTTCATGCTCAAGAATGCCGAAACGGGTCGCCCGATATTTGACAAGTTGCTCAGGCTCGTGAAACTTGCTCCGGGGCAGGACCGTCTCAAGACGTTCAGGACGGCCCGCTCTGCATACAAGGATTTCTTGAACCTCTACTATGTGAGCGACGAAACCTATGCAAAGTTTGGCGCAGAACTGATCGCGGGTGATGCTGGCTATGAACAGTTTGCCATGATCTTCAAGGTCGGCATGCCTGAATACAAGGAATTCAAGAAGGAATTCAAGGCCAATCCTGCCTACAAGGTCAATGGCTATGCAAGGGACGAATGGCACAAGGCTACGGATAAGTTCCTTTCCATGACTCAGCTGCATGTAGGTTCGGACTTCTACTACAACATGACTTGTTTCTACGAAGCGTTCCTTGCAGAAACGAACGAGCGTGTGGCCGAAAACTACAGGCTTCTCCGCGACTACAATGCGGAGAGGGAAGAGGCTCTGCGTGAAGCCAACGAACGTGCCGAATCGCAGAAAGAACTTGTCCCGAAGGGCAAGGAATATGTCAAAGATGGATTCCTCGCGATTCTCATCATTATCATCGCCCTGGCCCTCTTCTCGCTCCAGCGTTCGTTGAAGCGTTTGGAAAAGGCGCTTGTTAAGGATTCTCAGGACAACGAAAAGCAAGGGGAATAAAAATGCGCTTTCGACATTTTGCCGTTGTGCTTGTCGCGGCCTTCGCCTCGCACGCTTTTGCTCAAGATTGTGCGGCTCAACGCGGTGAATGGCTCAAGCAGCACCATAAGTGCTTGAAATTGTTTAAGGAGGCGGTTGCGGAAGACAAGCAGCCCAAGAGTGGCTTGTTTGAACCCCAGCTGGACGCCTTCATCAGCTGTTTCGATGAGGAAAAGAATCGCTTTCCTCAGTTCATTGCAAAGGACGGTGAATGCAAGGACTTTGTGCCCGCGAAGCTCGAGAAGAACTTCGAGGAGTTTACGAAGGCCTGCTTCAATCGTTCTAACATGGACAAGTGCGGCGAAATGTTGAAAGACAAAAAAATCGACAACATCAGGAATGCCGAAGGAGCGACACTCCTGATGATGGCCGCGAAGGAATGTGACCTCAAGGCATTTAACTATTTGCTCTCGCAAGGTGCCGACGTCAAGAGGTGGGATCATCGCGGACGCGGCATTATGCACTATGCTTTGCAACATGAGTATTTGGATGCTGAAGAAGGCAGCGACGAGGCGGAACTGAACTCCGACCTTGCCCAAAATCAGGATGAAATCATCCGGCAGCTAATCGAGAAGGGTGCTTTGGTCAATGATATTGCGTTGGACGGTGCCATGCCTCTTGGATATGCATTTGGAGTTACGAATAGGCAGAATGTCGTGAAAACCTTGCTTGCGGCGGGAGCCAAGCCTGCGCTTGCCTTTTTTAAGCCACGAGGCAAGTCTCAGATATCTGTATTGTCGGATGTCATTATCTCTCAAGGATCCACGGACAAACTGAAGGACATCCTTGAGACGGGGGTCAATCCTAATGATGTGGCCTATGCGGCAGTCCCCCTTTGGGGCTTGGTGTGGTCCAATAAAGAGATCCCGGTTGGTGATACGATGGCCGTAATGCTTTTGCAGGCAGGCTTGGATCCGAACGGGTACATTAATATGGATAAGACTCAGTCCGTGTTTGCAGACGTCATTAGGGCAGAATCTCCGATTTTTGTGATTCAGGCTTTCCTCAAGGCCAAGGTGGATTTGAACAACTTAATTTGGGACGGCGAACATTTTGACCCGATGCGGGTTGCTATTGAAAAAGGGAACGTGGGCATTGTCCAGGCCCTTTTGCAAGCGGGGTATGATCCCAAGACTAATGTGGCGACGCTTAAGAATGGCGGGAAAATCAATGCTCTTGAATTCGCTATTGTTTATAAGAACAAGGAAATAGTTGATTTGCTTCTCAAGAAAAAGCCGGACGTGAACAGAAAAATTCAGAGAGAAGATGGCTCGTTTACAAATCCGCTGTGTATAGCTGCGTATCAGCAGGGAAATGCCGCTGTCGTGAAGTCCCTTATAGCGGCAAAGGCGAACGTCAACCAGAATTGCGGCAGTGATGACTCAACCCCGTTGACCGCTGCTGTGGACAATTCCGACGAAGATATGGTTCGTGTCCTTGTTAATGCGAAAGCAAACGTGAATGTTGTTCGTGAGGGTGGGTTTACGCTTCTTGAGTTTGCTCAATACAAGGAAAACTCGAATATCATCAATATGTTGAAGAAGGCCGGTGCCCGTGCTCCCTTCCGTGGGGATTTTGTTGGCTTCTGTGCAGACTCGAACCTGACCGAAAAGATGGTTCTCGATGCTATCAGGGACGGTGCTGATGTGAACGAGGTCAAGGGTGACGACGGTTGGACCCCGCTTCATGCGGTGGCGTTGTTTGGTAGGGACCTCAAGGCCATGCAGGTGCTCATCAAGAAGGGCGCTTTTGTGAATGCGCAAACCAAGAGCGGAATGACTCCCTTCCTGATGGCCGCCAAGTTTAATTCAAATCCGGCCTTCGCTAAAATGCTCATGGCAGCAGGGGCCGATATCGATGCCCGCGACTCCGAAAATAACGGTTGGGATGCCTTGCAGGACGCCGTGGCGAACAATGGCCCCGAAGTTGTCTCGCTGTTGCTGGGCGCAGGGATGGCGCAGGGCTACAATGAAGCGGAAAAGAATCTTCTCGTCAGGATTGCGGTCAGGAACAACGACAATCACCGTGTGCTGATTACGTTGCTCAAGAACGGATTCCACGCTGAACCGACGAATTCTTGGTGGGAGAAGCCCTTAAATGTAGCCTTGGAATTCGCAAAGCCCATCGATATCATCAAGGTGCTAATTAGCGGCGGTGCCATTGTCGATGATTCGGCGATGAGAAAGGCAAGGGATCTCCCGATGGGAACAAAGGAACAGCAAAAATACCGCAACCAGGTTATCGATGTCCTGACCAAGGCTAAAAAGAAAAAACGTTAAAAAAGTAAATCGGTATGAAAAGAATTCCCTTGGTTACGGTGATTGTTCTTGTGGCGGCTTTGAGCGGAATTGCTGAGTCGCTAACCGATTCCCGTGACGGTCGCAGGTATAAGGTCGTTGAAATCGACGGGACGAGCTGGATGGCCGAGAACCTGAACTTCAAGACGAAGAACAGCTTCTGCTACGATGACGACGAGTCCAATTGCAAACTGTACGGTCGCCTCTACACGTTCGATGCGGCTCAGAACGCCTGCCCGGACGGATGGAGGATCGCTTCGGAAAGCGACTGGAATTCCCTGAGCGATGCGGACTACCAGAAGACGCTTCAGGTGCAGCCGGCCGGATTCCGTAACAGTAAGGGAAAATACGAACTCGAAGGCCTCCGCGCCGATTTCTGGACGGATGGCTCGGCGAGCAAGGACAAGGGAAACTATGCCTACTTTAGCTTCAAGGCGCAAAAGAGCGACAAGAACAATTACAGCAAGAAGGGCGCCATGTCTGTTCGCTGTGTTCAGGGCGAGGAATGCGACTGGGAACAGATGGAAGGTCGCGAGTTCTACGAGCCTATAATCGAGAAGAGCGATTTTTCCGTGTGGCAGTATGCTTTGCATCATATATGCGGACATAGCCCTTCGAATGATGATTTCCTGATTATACACAAGAAGAGCTTTAAGCTCAAGTGTAACTGCACTAAGGAAGACGACCCTTATCTTGACGATGGTGGTGGATATCCCAAGTTCTGTGGTGCGTCCGGTGAAAAGTGCAATGTCTGCAGTGTCAAGTCCCTGGGCGAAATCAAGAAGTGCCTGCCGTCCCTGAATCCCAAGTTCAAGAAGAACGGTTATTTGACCGAATAGAGGGTTGGTTATGAGGAGAATCGTTGCTTTCCTTCTTTTGTCGGTGGTTGCAGTTTTTGCTGCATCGGGACATTCTGATTACCGGTATGGAAATCGGTCGTCCGAAATCGATCCGGGTAATCGCCCGGCGACTCTCGGACTTGGCAAAAGATTGCAGGAAAGCGACGTCAATACAGAAAACCTGTTGAAACTCCTGGAAGGTGAAACTCAGGGCCGGATTGATGAGGATGGCGACCTCTTTATTACAAATGGAACCTACAAGGGCTATATCTTTGTATATCCCAACCAGAAACTTGTAAAGCTTTCTGCAACGTGGGGTGGAACCCAGGATGTGGATGAATCCTTGGCTATCGAGACGGCAAACCAGTTCAATATTGATAAAATTTTGACGCAGGCCTCATTTCTCAGACGTGACAATGGGGATGGCGTCATGCGGTTGACATACCAATTTATCTATGATGGCGGAGTGAATCCCGTCTTCCTGAACAAGACGTTGGAATGGTTTTGGACTTTGTGTTCTGACTATTCGGATGTAATTAATGAAAAGGGATTGTTTAATTCTTCCTTGTCAGGTCACAACAAGACGGGTGACGGCTTCAATGAGGGCTATGCAGAAGGTGGGGCTGGTGGTATTGGTGACGGCCTAGCAGGTCTCTTCGGTGGCGGTAGTGCAACCAAGGCCAAGGGAAATATCAAGACTCCGTCTGGAGATGATGTCAAGATGGGTGCCGGTGGTGGATCTCGTTCCGCTGCTGACATCATGAAGGTCGTACGTCAGCGTACTCCGGGCCTGCGCCACATCTATAACAAGTTCCTGAAGATAAAACCGGGATTCCAGGGTAAGGTTACCCTGAAGTTCACGATTGCTCCGGGTGGTGAAATTATCAGTATTTCCATTGCGTCCTCTACGACCGGGTATGGCGAATTTGACGGCGAAATTAAGAACGCCGTGAGTCGCTGGACTTTCAGCAAGGTCAAGTCTGGTAACACGACTGTGACGATTCCGTTCACCTTCAGTGAAGATTAAGTCGCTGTTTGCATTTAAACATTTAAGCCAGCCGCAATCGGGCTGGCTTTTGTATAATCGTTGCCGGTTGTTGCCTAGACCAGGCTGATGCTTTCGTCGAGGCCGAGCGCGATATTCATGTTCTGGATGGCGGCGCCGCTGGCGCCCTTGCCCAGGTTGTCGATAATCGTCGTCACCTGCATCACGTTCTCGTTGCCGAACACCTGGATGCGGGCGTTGTTCGTGTCGTTACAAACGGTGGCGTCAAGGCGGCCGTTGAACAGCACGGGGGCTGCTTCATAGGGCATCACCTTCACAAAGCGGGAACCTTCGTAATGCTTGGCGAGGATTTCGGTGAGGCCTTCGGGGCCGACCTTCCTGGTGAGCTCGTTTGCAAAGATGGCGACGGTGACCGCCATGCCCTTGTAGTAGGGGCCGAGCACCGGGTTGAAGAACGGCGTGTTTTCGAGTTCGCAGTACTTCTTCATTTCGGGGAGGTGCTTGTGGGCGAGCGCAAGCGCGTACGGGGCGGGCGCCATGATGGCCTTCGATTCGCCGGCTGCGTGCGACAGGGCTGCGGCTTCTTCGTATTCGGCGATGAGCTTCTTGCCACCGCCGGAATAACCGGTGATGCTGTAGGCGGCGAGGTTCGCGCTCTTCGGGAGGATTCCTGCGGCAACCAGCGGGTGTACGCCCAGGATAAAGCCCGAGGCGTGGCAGCCGGGGTTCGCGATGCGCTTGGCCTTCGCGATGGCTTCGCGCTGTGCGGGGCTCAGTTCCGGCATCCCGTAGGTCCACGCGGGGTTCACGCGGTGCGCGGTCGAAGCGTCAATCACGCGGGTGTTCGTATTTTCGCAGAGGGCGGCACTTTCGACAGCTGCTGCATCGGGCAAGCACAGGAACGTCACGTCGGACTCGTTGATGAGTCGCTTGCGTTCGTTAATGTCTTTGCGGAGTTCGGGAGAAATGCGCAACACTTCGATGTCGGTGCGCTTTGCGAGTCTCTCATAAATCTGCAGGCCAGTGGTCCCTGCTTCACCATCTACGAAAACTTTGAACATCTTTCTATCGGATTGAGGTTGAAGGTTGATTACTTGCCTGCGCCGCAGCACTTCTTGTACTTCTTGCCGGAACCGCACGGGCACGGGTCGTTGCGGCCGACAACCGGACCTTCGTGACGGACGGTTTCCTGCTTCACTGCACGGCCGTCGTAGAAGAACCATGCGCCGCCCACCTTGTGGAATTCGCCGAGTTCGTGGTGGTTGCGGGTGATGTTTCCCTGCTTGAAGCGTGCGACGAATTCGACCCAGCCGATGTTCTTCTCTTCTTCGGTCTTGGTCTGCTTGATCTCGATGCCGAGCCATTCGGAGTCGCGGCTCCAGGCTTCTACGCTCGGTTCGTCGAAGTCACTGCGCTGGCTAGCTTCGAGGGAGTCCTTGAGCCAGGCGATTTCGTGCTTGGCGTAGGCTGTATAGCGTGAGCGCATCAGCGCTTCGGGACTCTGGGCGAGGGCAGTTCCCTTGATGATGGGTTCACAGCATTCGCAGTATTCTTTTCCAGATCCGCAGGGGCATAAATCTTGAGCCATAGTTTAATCCTTGTGTTTTTGTTTGGCGGCCATGCCGCATTAAAAATTTTGAGGAAAAATTAGAAAAAAATAGGAATGGAGAAATTGGACGCACAAAAAAAGACGAGAGCTTTTCCAGTCTCTCGTCTTTTGCCGCAAGCTTTTTGTCTATAGGCTCGTTGAGCCGTTCTAGATTACAGGCATTTCTTCAAAAGCCAGATTTCTTCCTTACCTTCGCGGCCGGGGATGCTATTTACGGGCTTGATGCGTTCCACCACATCGAAAACGCCGCCGAGGCGCGCCATGAGTTCGCCTTCGCTCGTTGCATGGGGAGGGCCCTGCAGCGTCTTGCCGTTCATGAGCGGGTAGAGGAAAAGGATCAGGACGCCGTCGTCCTTGAGCATCTTGTAGCAGACTTCGAAGAACTCGTCGCGACGCCCCGGATGGATGGCGGAGAAAGTGCAGTAATCGTACACGATGTCGAACTGCTGGCCGCCGCGCTTGGGGTCCTTGGGGGTGAGCGTGAAGAGGTCGAGGTCGAGCGAACGCAAGTTCTTGTGCTTGCGGCTCAGGTGGTCGAGTTCGTCAACGGCCGTAGGCGCAAAGTCTACGGCGAGCACTTCGTGGCCGCGTTCGGCCCAAGCTTCTGCATCGTAACCGAAACCCGCTCCGGGAACCAGCACGGAGCCGGTAGCCGGGCAAGAGGGGTGCTTGAAAAATTCGAGCAGGGCAGGGGTCGCCTTCTTGAAATTCCAGTAGTCCTTGCCATCGGCATAGAGGTTGTCCCAGAATTCCGGGAGGTTCTGCGTTAACATTCTTTACCTTCCTTTTTGTACGCGAGTTGCCCGCAGGCGGCGAGGATGTCGCGGCCGCGCGGGTTGCGGATCGTTATTTGAATTTCGGCGGCACGCACGGCGGCGAGGAAATCCTCGACCTCTTCGGGCGTGGGGGCGTGCAAGCTCGGGTCATCACCGTCATTAAGCACGATTGCGTTCACCTTCACTCGGCGGGGGGCGCAGATGCGGATCAATTCCTTTGCGGCCTTAGGGGTGCAGGTGATGTCCTTGATGAGCACGAACTCGAACGTCACATAATTATCGGTGCGGCGGATGTATTCGTCAACCGCTTCGAGGAGTTTCTCGATGGGCCAGGTCTTGTTCACCGGCATCACGGACGAACGGTATTCGTTGTTCGTGCTGTTGAGACTTACGGCGAGGCAGCAGGGCGTATTGCGGTCGACAAGTTCCTTGATTTTCGGGACAACGCCGCTTGTACTCACGGTCATGCGCTTTGCGCCCATGTTGAAGAGACTCTGGTTGTGCAGGGTGCAACAGACTCTGTGCACGTTTTCCAGGTTGTTGAGCGGTTCGCCCATGCCCATGAAGATGATGTTCGTGACCTGGGCGACATTGCCTTCTTCGTTCAAGAGTCCGGCTTCTTTCAGGAACCAGTTCACATTGAGGATTTCTTCGAGGATTTCGCCCGCTTCGAGGTTCCGGGTGAAGCCCATCTTTGCGGTGCGGCAGAAAGCGCAGTTCATGGCGCAGCCCACCTGGGTCGACACGCATACGGAGAAGCGTCCGTTGGCTGGAATCATCACGGTTTCGATGTGGTGGTCGTCGCGTGTCCGGAAGAGCCACTTGACAGTACCGTCGACCGATTCCATGCGCTGTTCCTCGATGAGGGATCGGATGGAAAACTGTTCGGCCAGTTTTTCGCGGAGCGAGGGCGGCACGTTCGCCATTTCGTCGTAGGATTTTACCTGTTGGCAGAAAAGCCATTTCTGGATTTGATCGGCGCGGTATTGCTTCTCGTTTACATCGCGAAGCCAAGCCTTGAGCTCGTCAGTCGTGAGAGATTTTATGTCGCGCGGCCATTCCATGGTGGCGTAAAGATAGAAAAAAAACAGTTTTTTGTTAAGGGTAAAAAAGCTTTTCAATCCCTTTAAAAATAAGGGATTGAGGCTATCTTGCCGGTCATGCGCTAGAACATTTTGCGGGGCTTTTTCGGCCCTTGCGTGTTTTCTGCGGCACCCTTGTTGCTGAAGAGCGTTGCGTCGTCGGCGGACTTGGTTTTCACCTTGTAGTGGTCGCCATCGCAGACTTCGTCGGGATAGTTGTTGGTGGTGTAGAGGCAGTATGTCTTTTCGGTGCAGAATTCACCCGCGAGTTTACCCGTGACGTTGCAAACGCCGCGGCTGATGACTCCGCTCGGAACGGGGAACGATTTCTGCGGAAGACCCTTGTGAATCTTTGTCATGACGGCAATCCATGCGGGAAGCGCGTAGTTGCCGCCCGTATGGCCGACGCCCATGGAGACGGCCTGGTCGAAACCGACCCAGACGCCCATGGTGTAATGCTTCGTAAAGCCGATGTACCAGGCGTCGGTGTAGTCGTTCGTTGTTCCGGTCTTGCCGCCGCTCGGGTGGTTGAATCCGCTCTGTGCGACCTTGAATCCGGTTCCGCGGACGTTTACGTCTTTCAGGATGTCGACCATTAGGTAGGCTGCGGAGGGCTTCATCACGACACTTTCGACCTTGGAATTCTTTTCGATTACTTCGCCGTTCTTGTCTTCGATGGATTCGATCATGTAGGGCTCGATTCGGGTTCCTCCGTTCGGGAATACTGTGTAGGCCGAGGTCATTTCGAGGAGCGTCGCTCCGACAGACCCGAGGGCGAGGCTCGGAACCGCTACGAGCGGAGCCTTGCGGATGCCGAAGGCGCGGGCGTAGTTCACCACGTTGCTCAAACCGTATTTCGAGGCGGTGAGGATGGCGGGGATGTTTTTCGAACGGTAAAGCGCCCTGCGAAGCGACATCATGCCTTCGAAGTTCTTTTCGGAGTTGTGCGGGCGCCACATGCCGGTTGCCGCAGTCTCGTCGGTCATGGTGATGGGAGCGTCGTTCACCGAGTCGCAGGGGGAAGCGCCGTTGTCCATGGCGACGGAGTAGACGATCGGCTTGAAGGACGACCCAGGTTGACGCAGGGACTGGACGGCGCGGTTGAATCGCGATGTGTTAAAGTCGCTGCCGCCGACCATTGCGCGAATTGCGCCCGTCTCGTTCTCGATAACGACTGCCGCCATTTCCACGTCATGGTAGCGGATTTCGGGCGGGTAGCGCCATTTCTTGATATTTGCGGAAGTGTCCTTGCTCAGGTAGTCCTTCTTGAACAGGGTGTAGACGCTGTCGAAGTGGACGAGAACGCTGTCAAGTTCCATGTTGTACTTGTCGGCGAGCTTTAGGTTCTTGGCCGCCTTCTTCTGGAATTCCTTGCGGTATTTCTTGACTGTCGACTGGATGACGCTGTCTGCGAGTTCTTGGATGTCGGGGTCAATGGTGCTGTAGATGGAAACTCCGTCAGCGTAGAGCGAGTTCTGCCCGTACTTCTTTTCCATGTACTTGCGGATTTCTTCGTAGTAGTAGAGGCCGGAGCCCGTTTCAGGTTCCTTTTCGGCGAGCGCGATGGGGGTCGCTATGTATTTGTGGTAGTCTTCCTTGCTGATGTAGCCTGCGTCGTACATGGCGAAAAGGACCGTGTTGCGACGTTCGAGCGATGCCTTGGGGTGCTTGTCAGGGCGGTAGGATTCGGGCGCCTTGAGCATGCCCGCTAGCACGGCGTATTCCGGAATGGTGAGGCTGTCGAGCGGTCGGCCGAAGTAGTATTTGCCTGCGGCCTGGAACCCGTAGTTGCCGCCTCCCAGGTACACCTCGTTCATGTAGAACTCGAGAATTTCCTGCTTGGTATAGGTCTGCTCGATGCGGATGGCGGTTATCGCTTCCTTGATTTTACGGGAGATGGAGCGTTCGGGCGTGAGGAACAGGAGCTTGGTCAACTGCTGGGTGAGGGTGGAGGCTCCGCGCATTTGCTTGCCGCTCAACTTGCTTTTGATGACTGCAGGCGGGATGGCCCAGACGTTCATGCCCCAGTGGTTGTAGAAGGCGCGGTCTTCGGTCGCCATGACGGCGTGGATTGCGTCTTCGGGGATGGAATCGAACGAGGTCCATTCGCGGCGTTCCACGAAGTACTTGTGCACAATTTTCCCGTTCATGTCGTAAATGTTGGTGACGAGCTTCGGGTTTATTTGCTCTAGCTGGGCGAGGGAGGGGAGCTCCGGCAGGTAATGGTTATAGACGATGACGACTGCGACAAATCCGAGAATTATGGGAAAGCAGAGGATGGCGAGGCAAATGTCGAACTTTTTGTCGGAGAAAAGCTTCTTCGCGATGGTCAGGCAATAGGCTAGGATGGACTTGACTTTTTTCATCGTTAATTCTTGGATATAAAAAATTATTCAACAAATTTAGAAAAATCCCTTGACAATTCAACCGATAATTCTATATTTGGGCACGTCACGCGGATGTAGCCCAACTGGATAGAGCGTTTGGCTACGAACCAAAAGGCTCCAGGTTCGAGTCCTGGCACCCGCAGAAAAAACGACTTGCGTAAAGCAGGTCGTTTTTTTTTGTTCTTTCGAGGCGAAATCCCCGCGAAAATGCCTCCCGATAGCCCTTCCCCGCAGAAAAAACGACTTGCGTAAAGCAGGTCCTGCAAAGCGGCCCCTATATAGTAATGATTTTTAAAAATAAAAGGGGAGTCTAAAATATATTTCTTTAACAAAAGGTCATGGGAATTTTTACATTTGGGAACATATGTATACTTTTGTATTTGCAAGTTTTTTATATCTTTATTGTATGAAATTAGATGACCATGAGGTGTTTTGTAGTGCGTTCCGAAAACTTGTGATCGGCATAAGGAGGGATTCGTTGGTCACGCAGCGTCAGCTGTCGAAGATTTCGGGGCTTACTCGGCAATTTATATCAATGTTGGAGTGCGGAAAGAGGATTCCCTCTTTTGAGACTTTTTGTGCGCTGGCGATGGGACTGGATATGACACCGGTCGAACTGCTGGAAAGGTTTTCGGCCATCTATGAGGCGGAATACATGGCGAAGAATCGTCGGCTTCGGGAGCGGAGCAAGGCTGCCGAATATATCAGGAATACATCGGGGCGAAATCTGTTGGAATCGTAGCTGACAGCCGCGGAATGTTTCATTTTAAAACACTCTTGCAAGAATGTCTCAAAATAAAACACGCGAGCGTGCGAAAAAATTGGCTGATATTTGACTTTTCCACCTGTTTGACGCAAAAATCTTGCCAAAAAGGTCTTTTTTGGAAAAAATCTGTTTGGCACAGATTTTGCTTTTGTTCAAGCGAACAAAATAGTCCAACTTGGACCAAGATTTAAACAAAAGGGTGTCGCGAAAGCGACTGCCCGCAAAAAAGGAAAAGTAAAATGATCAAGCCTTTAGCAGATCGAATCGTTGTCAAGCCGGCAGAAGCCGAACAGAAGACCTCCTCGGGTCTCTTCATTCCGGATAACGCCAAGGAAAAGCCCATGCAGGGCAAGGTCGTGGCCGTGGGCCCGGGCCGCAAGAACGACAAGGGCGAAATCGTCCCGATGGAAGTCAAGGTGGGCGACGTGGTGCTCTACGGCAAGTACAGCGGCACTGAAGTCACCGTTGATGGCGAAAACTACCTCATCGTGAAGGAACCGGACGTCATCGCGACGCTCTAATCAAAAAAAGTTTATAAAAAAGGAAAAACAAAATGGCAAAGCAACTCAAGTTTGATGTGGCGGCTCGCGAATCCCTCATGAAGGGCGTGGACAAGCTCGCCAACGCAGTCAAGGTAACTCTCGGCCCCAAGGGCCGCAACGTGATGATCGCCCGCTCCTTCGGTGCCCCGAACGTGACCAAGGACGGCGTGACTGTCGCTAAGGAAGTGGAACTGGAAGACGCCTATGAAAATCTCGGCGCCCAGATGGCCAAGGAAGTCGCGAACAAGACTTCTGATGCCGCCGGTGACGGTACCACCACCGCTACGGTGCTGGCCCAGGCCATCACCCGCGAAGGCCTCAAGAACGTGGCCGCCGGTGCAAACCCGATGGACATCAAGCGCGGCATGGACGCTGCGGTTGACGCCGTCATCAAGGAAATCGGCAAGATGGCCGTGAAGATCAACGGCAAGGAACACATTGCCCAGGTCGCTACCATCTCTGCGAACAACGACCCCGAAATCGGTGACTTGCTCGCCAACGCTATGGAAAAGGTCGGCAACGACGGTGTCATCACCATCGAAGAATCCAAGACCGCCGACACGGTGCTCGACGTGGTGGAAGGTATGCAGTTCGACCGCGGCTACCTCTCTCCTTACTTTGTCACCAACACCGACAGCATGGAAGTCTCCCTCGAGAATCCGTACATCCTGTTGTACGACAAGAAGATTTCTACCATGAAGGATTTGCTCCCGATGCTTGAACACGTGGCAAAGCAGGGCAAGTCTCTCCTCATCATCGCCGAAGACGTGGATGGCGAAGCTCTCGCAACGCTCGTTGTGAACAAGATGCGTGGCACCCTGAAGGTCGCCGCCGTCAAGGCCCCGGGCTTCGGTGACCGTCGCAAGGCCATGCTCGAAGACATCGCTATCCTCACTGGCGGTATGCTGGTTTCCGAAGACACGGGCGCGAAGCTCGAAGATGCTCCGGTCACCGTCCTTGGCCAGGCCAAGTCCATCACCATCACGAAGGACAACACCACGATCGTGGAAGGTGCCGGTGATGCTGCCTCCATCAAGGGCCGTATCGGTCAGATCAAGAAGCAGATTGAAACCACCACCAGCGACTACGACCGCGAAAAGCTCCAGGAACGCCTGGCCAAGCTTGCCGGCGGCGTTGCCGTGATCAAGGTCGGTGCCGCTACCGAAGTTGAAATGAAGGAAAAGAAGGACCGCGTCGACGACGCCATGCACGCAACCCGCGCTGCCGTCGAAGAAGGTATCGTTCCGGGTGGTGGCGTTGCCCTCATCCGTGCCGAGAAGGCCATCGACTCCCTCAAGTTCGATAACGACGACCAGAAGACCGGTGCTGCCATCATCCGCCGCGCCATCGAAGAACCGCTCCGCCAGATTGTGCAGAACGCTGGCCTCGAAGGCTCTGTGGTGGTGAACAAGGTCAAGGAAGGCAAGGACGCCTTCGGTTACAACGCGAAGACCGACACCTACGAAGACCTCATCAAGGCTGGCGTCATCGACCCGGCCAAGGTGACCCGCACGGCCCTCAAGAATGCCTCCTCCATTGCCTCGATGATCCTCACCACAGACTGCGTGATTACCGAGAAGAAGGAACCCAAGCCGGCTGCTCCGGCCATGGACCCGGGCATGGGTGGCATGGGCGGCATGATGTAATAAAGGTTGCTGAGCTTGTCGAAGCGCCGATAAAGATTCTCCTCCTAACAAAAAGCACTCGGTTCGAAAGAGCCGGGTGCTTTTGTTTGTTGCGCCGTGAGGGGCCGTCATACGAGCCCCTCCCTAACACACCCTCCTTTCCCAAAAGCTAAAGACTACTGTAGGTCTCTTTGGAGTATTTCACACTTGGCTTTTTTCCAAGTTTCGAAATCATCGTCGGCGATGTGCTGCTTGGCTTCGCGCATCAGGTGCAGGTAAAAATGCAGGTTGTGGATGCTGGCAAGCGTAAAGCCCAGCGATTCTCCGGCGTGGTGCAGGTGGCGCAGGTACGCGCGGCTGAAGTTCCTGCAGCAGTAGCAGTCGCAATTCGGGTCCACCGGCTTGTCGAATTCCTCGGCATGGCGCGCCGCCTTGTAGCGCAGTACGCCTTCGCTCGTGAACAGCATGCCGTTGCGCGCGTTGCGGGTTGGCATCACGCAGTCACACATGTCCACGCCGCGCTCGATGAGCTCCAGCAGGTTCCACGGCGTGCCCACGCCCATCACGTAGCGGGCGTGGTCCTGCGGCAGAATGTCGGTGCAAAAATCCGCAATCTCGTACATCGTCTCGGTGGGCTCGCCTACGGAGAGGCCGCCCATCGCAAAACCGTCGGGCCCGAGTTCCGCAATGCGTTCAATCGCCTGCTTGCGCAAGTTCTTGTGCATGCCGCCCTGGATAATCCCGAAGAACTGCTGGTCGTACCCGTGGATGGGCGGGTGCTCCTTGAGCCATTGCATGGCTTCTGCGGTCCACTTGAGGGTGAACTTGAGGCTATGTTCCGCCTCCTTTGCCGTGCTCGGGAACGGAGTACATTCGTCGAGCGCCATGATGATGTCGGCGCCTATTTCGCGCTGGGCGTTCATGACGCTTGCGGGGCTAAAGAAGTGTTTTGAACCGTCAAGTATGCTCCTGAACTCGACGCCCTCCGGTGTAATCTTGCGCAAATCCTTCAGGCTCCATACCTGGAATCCGCCGCTGTCCGTCAAGACCGGGCCATCCCAAGCCATGAACTTGTGGATGCCGCCCGCCTTCGCGATGCGGGGCGTGGTGGGGCGCAGGTACAGGTGGTAGGTGTTCGCGAGGATGATTTCCGCCTTGATGTCCTTGAGCTGGGCGGGCGTGACCGCCTTGACGGTCGCTTCTGTGCCCACCGGCATAAAGATGGGGGTCGTCACGTCGCCGTGGTCGGTGTGGACCACGCCGAGGCGGGCTTTTGACTTCTTGGAGGTCTTTAGGAGCTCGAAACGGTTCATGAAATAAATATAAGTTGTTTATCTTGGTGCTAAAGATAGAAATTAAAAGCAAAAAGAAAACCCGGCTTTTCAGCCGGGTTTCTTCTGCGGTCGGACAGACTTGAACTGTCATGGGATCGCTCCCACTAGCACCTCAAGCTAGCGTGTCTACCAATTCCACCACGACCGCGTGGCCCTTAGCGGAACGGCAACAAATTTAGATTGATTTGCGCCGTTTGTAAAGGGGTAGGGGTGAAAATTTTTGAAAAAATTAAAAATTAAACGCCCGCGACCAGTTTGTCGAACACTTGCCCGCGCACCTTGTAGTTCTTGAACAGGCCAAAGCTTGCGCAGGCGGGGCTCATGATGACCGTCCCGCCCTTGCCGATGGCTAGGCTGTCGGCGAAGGCTTCCTCGAGGGTGGGGAAGATCTTTGCCGCGATGCCCGCGGAATCGAGCCCGGCCTGCTTCAGGGAATCGAGCATGCGCTCTGCCGTCGCGCCGATGAGGGCGATGCGCTTGAGGTTCGGGCGCTCCTTCACGAGGATGTTCGAGAGTTCGGTGAAGTCCGCGTTCTTCTCGGAGCCGCCGAGGATGAGCGCGAAGGGGCGGTTCATGCTGGCGGTTGCGGCGATCGTCGCGTCGGGGCGGGTGGCATAGCTGTCGTTGTAGAATTCGATTCCGCGTTTTTCGCCCTTGAATTCCATGCGGAAGGGGAGTGTTTCGTAGCTCTTGAGGGCTTCGAACGCGTCGGCCACCTTGATTCCCAATGCCTTGCAAGCGAGGGTCGCCGCCGCCATGTTTTCGAGCTGGTAAATGCCGCGGACCTTGCAGTCCGAAAGGTAAAGTTTCTCGCCGTCGATGGCGAGGGTGGCGCCGTCGATGACGGCGTCTCCGTCGCCGAAACCGTCTTCGTTAGCGTGGCATACGGCATACTTCGTTCCGGCAGGGCTTTCCCCTGCAATCTTTGCCGAGGGCTCTGCATCCTTCAGGTACACGCAGGTACCGGAGCGCTTCTGCCAGCGGACGAGGTTGGCCTTCGCGTCCCGGTATTCCTCGACGCTCTTGTGCCAGTCCAGGTGTTCGGTCGAAACACGCAGTACCACGCCCACGTCGGGCGAGAGCGAAAGCGTCATCAGCTGGAAACTGGAAAGTTCTAGAATGCTGATGCGGTTGGGCGTCTCTGTCTCGAGCAGGTCGAGCGCGGGCACGCCGAAGTTCCCGCCAATTTCGTTCTCTACGCCGCACTTGGTTAAGATGTGGCTAATCATGCTCACGGTAGAACCCTTGCCCAAGGTTCCCGTGACGCCTACGACCTTCCTGGATTTAGTTTGTTCTAAAAACAGCTGAATCTGGCTCGTCATGATTCCGCCGTTCATCTGGAACTTGAACAGGTCCTGACTCATCGGGTACACGCCTGCCGAGCGTACGACGGTTACGCAGTCCTTGAGTCCGTCCAGGTAGCCTTCGCCACTGAAAACCTTCACGTTTACGTCTGCGGGTGTGTCCGGTAACTTCACCGGGTTCTTGTCCATCACGACGATTTCTTTAACG
Organism: Fibrobacter sp. UBA2449; assembly: GCF_002342555.1. Classification (NCBI taxonomy): domain Bacteria; kingdom Pseudomonadati; phylum Fibrobacterota; class Fibrobacteria; order Fibrobacterales; family Fibrobacteraceae; genus Fibrobacter; species Fibrobacter sp. UBA2449. The sequence goes on along the minus strand of NZ_DDQF01000006.1, from coordinate 104,787 downwards.
CCGTTACGTACAAGGTAATTGAAAGTGCTCTGGCCTTCGACGCCAAAACCCAAAATGCCAACAGGAGCGACTATATTGTTCTGCATGTAAACCTTCTTTTCCGATGCGGCCAGGATGCCGCTCTTTTAAAATAAAAATCCGCCCCTTCGAATGCAGGGCGGACTTCGTAATGCGGTCGGACAGACTTGAACTGTCATGGGATCGCTCCCACTAGCACCTCAAGCTAGCGTGTCTACCAATTCCACCACGACCGCAGGATAGCCGACGCGGCGGCCAAAACCGCCTGCGTCAACAAAATCCTTATTGCGCAGCAGGAGCTTCGGTAGCCGGAGCAGCGGGGGCTTCAGCTGCAGGAGCAACTTCAGCTGCCGGTGCTGCCGGAGCGGCGAAGTCTCCCGGGAGGGCCGGAGCCGGAGCCTGCTGCTGGGCGGCGTTTTCACGAGTCGCCTTCTGCATGGCAGATTCTTCCACCGTCTGGTCCTGCTTGGCCGTGATGAGGCCGAGGAGGAAGACGACGATAAAGAAGATCACGGCCACGACACGGGTCAACTTCTGGATGAAGGTCGCGGCACCTGCGGTAGAGAATGCAGACTGGGAAGTCATGCCGCCGAGGCCTGCGAGACCGCCCATCTTGTCGTTCTGAACCAGAACGAGCAACATGAGGAAGAGGCACAGGAACACGTGCAGGACGATACCAATCCAAAAGAGTGTTGTCATAGTCGTTTTACCTTGAATTTAAAGTTTTAATTAGCGAGCTTCGGCAGCGTCGATGATTTCCTTAAAGGTGTTAGCCTTGAGGCCTGCACCACCAATGAGACCGCCGTCGATGTCCTTCTGGGCGAGGAGGCCGGCAGCGTTGGCACCCTTCATGGAGCCACCGTACTGGATGCGCATGCCTTCGGCAACGGCTTCGCCGTAGATTTCCTTAACAACGGAGCGGGCGTAGGCCTGAGTGTCCTGAGCCTGTTCGTCGGTAGCGGTAACGCCAGTACCGATTGCCCAAACCGGTTCGTAAGCGAGAACGCACTTGGCGGCGTCTTCGGCAGAAACGTCCTTGAAGGCGCCCTTAATCTGGAGACCGAGGACTTCCTTGAGGATGCCGCCGTTGCGCTGGTCGAGGGTTTCGCCAATGCAAATGATCGGCTTCAGGCCGGCTTCGAGGGTCTTCTTGACCTTGAGGTTCACGGTTTCTTCCGTTTCGTGGAAGTACTGGCGCTGTTCGGAGTGGCCGATGATGATGTATTCGGCGCCGATTTCCTTGACCATGTCAACGGAGACCTTACCGGTGAATGCGCCCTGGTCCTTCCAATGGATGTCCTGGATGGCGAGCTTCACGTTGGTACCCTTGATGACGTCGGCGACCTTGGCGGCAGCGAGGTAAGTCGGGGCGATGACCACTTCGGTCTTCTTCACGTCCTTGACGGCTTCCACGATATCCTTAGCGAGCTGAACGGATTCGCTAACGGTCTTGTTCATCTTCCAGTTACCAGCAATGATATACTGACGCATAATTAACTCCTTGAGAGGTTTAAAATTTAACGCGCCTAAATTTAGTAAAAAAAGCCGCCCTTTGAAAGGCGACTTTTAAAACTTTGGCCGTAAAATGGGCTAGTTGTAGTTGCTGGAACGGCTGGAAGTCGGGGCCGGGGAGCCGCCATAGCGGTCGCCTTCGATCTTTTCCAAGATCCATTCGTTCTCGTAGCCCTTCAAACGTGCCTGGTCGGGGTGCTTCCAGATGAGGCGCGTGATGAGCTTGCCTTCAGGTGTGTAGTATTCCCACACGCTGCTGGTGTCCGTTTCCATTTCGTGGTCGGGAGGGCCCCAGAGCAGGTTCACCATGTCGTTGGTCATGCCTTCTTCGATGTAACCCTGCTTGAACACGTCCTTGAGGCGCTTGTCGATGCCCATGCTTTCCTTCGTGACGAAGTACTCGCGTTCGTATTCGTTTTGGCCTACACCACGTTCGATAAGAATAGGGGAGGAAGCTTTGTTTGCGCAACCCCAAAAGAGCAGTCCGCTCAGGGCAAGCACGCACAGATGAGAAATTTTCATAGGGTCTCCTATATGTTTTGTGCCTACAAAATAAGAATTTCTTGCGCAAATGGACGAATATTTTTTAGATTTTACAATGAAATGGGACTTTTTGGTCGTCAAATACGTATTTCGCTGCTTACGGTGGTCTTCGCGTTCGTCCTGTCCATGGGCGACGGTTTTGACCAGAGTGCCCAGTATGGCTTTCGCTATGGGCCGAACCTCTCCTGGAGTATCATGGGGAATACCCCTTTTGTATGGGGACAGTGGTTGCCGCAGCTGCTTGCGGATGTCCATTACACATGGCTGGAACCGGTCGGTGAACTCAATTATGGCGACAAAATGGGAAAGACGCCCACGTTCCTGAAGATGGAAGGCGCCCTGGAAATTTCGCCTTTCTATGCGGGATACCAGGCAGGGCTGGGGCTCCGGCCGTTCAAGACCAATCCGCAGGTCGAGGTCATGGCCACCTACTTGAGTTTTTTCTACCTGAGAAGCAATCTTGAAATGGTGACCTCCGATGTCATCGGTGAAGGTCGCATCGCCGAAACGTGGAATGCGGACTACATCGTCGATAACGTCTGGAGCGGGGAAGACGACGGCTTTAACTACGCCCAGCTTTTCGACATCGCTGTCAAAATCGAGTATTTTTTCCCGAAATCGGCGCTCATAGGTTTGAACATGCACTATATCTTGTCGGATATCAGCACGGATTTCAAGGGAAAAAGCTATGACTATAGGCTCAACATGCCGGTGTTCAGCCGAGACTTCGTTCTGGATTTCGAATTCTTCGGCCGCATCCCGGTAAGCGAACACGTGGCTGCCCTTGTCGAAACGTCCGTGTTTAGTACAGGTCTGTTGCGCAATGGCGATGTGGTGGAGAAGGAATCCCTTCGCTACATGATGGTGAAACTTGGCCCGCACCTTTCCTGGAAAGACGGATTGCATAGCGCCACCCTTGAACTGGGTTTCTGGAAAAGGCTGAAGGACTCGTTCTACGATGGCGACCTGAGCCAGCAGTTTATCGTACAGCTGCAGTACCAGGGTTACTTCTCGTTCCCGATCCACAAGAACGTGCGGTAGGCGCGGTCCGTATTCAATATGCTTTCGCGCAGGGGATCCTTTGCCAGGTCTTCGATGGGGTAGATGGAACGGATCCAGATGTTGCCCCTGTAGTTCGGGTGTTCCACGGTTGCAAGTGCAGGAAGATCAAGCCCGGAAAATTTTTTCCATGAATTGATCTGGATGACCCTCTTTTCTTTGCGGGCGCCGCGCATGGTGACCGAGTTCGGTTGCGGCAGCGTGTCGAGGGCGATGCTCCACCACATGTTCGAGAATGCGGTCGAGAGAATGTTCGGTTTCTGTTCGCTTGTATCCTTGCACAGGAAGTTCCCGTGGGCAAGGAGTTCCAGGTCGTCGTATTTGATGGGCGTGTTTGCGATTTCGTCGCGGAGGTGGTGCATCGCCATTTGGCGCTTCAGTTTCGGAAAATCCTGTTCGATATAGCGTAGGTCATTTGTCGTGATGTACTTGAAGGAGGGACGGTCGGGCAGGTGGATGAAGAACGTGTCGACCTGCTCTTGCTCGTGGTGTCTCCATTCGATGTCGATACGGGCGCGCGAGTGCTGCACGTTGATGAACCATCCTTCGAGATTGGCTATCATTGAGCGTTCGAAAAGCTTGTGGACGCAAAGGTCCTGGCCGTAGGATGCCGGAAGTAGGGCGAATGCCAGTGCGAACGCGATAAGGAATCTCATGATTCTAAAGATATAAAAAAGCGACGGCTTTTGCTTGCTGCCAAATTAAAACTTTAAAAAAAACGAAAACTCCGGGCCCTCCCAATGGCTAAAGGAGGGAACGGAGTTTTTTGGTTTAGGAAGAATTCGGGGCTATCGACTAGCCTTCTTCGACTGCGCTGATTTCGGCGTCGTCGTCGGCTTCGAGCGCGTCGTTTTCGCCGAGCTTGAAGAGTTCCACGTCCTTCATGCTCTCGCGGATCTTCTGCTCGATTTCGGAGCAGAGTTCCGGATTGTCCTTGAGGAACAGGCGGGCGTTCTCGCGGCCCTGGCCGATGCGTTCGTTGTTGTAGCTGAACCAGGCTCCGCTCTTCTGGATGATGTCGAGCTCGCATGCAAGGTCAAGGATGGAGGCTTCGCGGGAGATTCCGCAACCGTAGAGGATGTCGAATTCGCACTGGGTAAACGGGGCCGCGACCTTGTTCTTGACGACCTTCACGCGAGTGCGGTTGCCGATGACCTCTTCGCCGTCCTTGATGGCTGCGATACGGCGGATGTCGATACGCTGGGTGGCGTAGAACTTGAGGGCGTTGCCGCCGGTGGTGGTCTCGGGGTTCCCGAACATCACGCCGATCTTCATGCGCAGCTGGTTGATGAAGAGCATGCAGGTGTTGGACTTCGAAAGGATGCCGGTGAGCTTGCGGAGCGCCTGGCTCATGAGGCGAGCCTGCAGACCCACGTGGTTGTCGCCCATTTCTCCGTTGATTTCGGCCTGTGGCACGAGGGCGGCCACGGAGTCGATTACGATGATGTCGATGGCGCCGGAGCGGACGAGCGTTTCGGCGATGTCAAGGGCCTGTTCGCCAGTGTCTGGCTGGGAAACGAGGAGGGATTCGATGTCGACACCGAGCTTGCGGGCGTAGACCGCGTCGAAGGCATGTTCCGCATCGATGAAGGCTGCGACTCCGCCGAGTTTCTGGGCTTCGGCGATGGCGTGCAGGGTAAGCGTCGTCTTGCCGGAAGATTCGGGACCGTAGATTTCGATGATGCGGCCGCGGGGGAAGCCTCCCACGCCGAGAGCCATGTCGAGCTGGATGCACCCGGTCGGGATGACGGGGATCTCTTCGACGGGCTGCTGTCCGAGAGCCATGATGGAACCTTTACCATAGTTCTTTTCGATCTGCGCAATGGCGGCTTCGACCGCCTTTGCCTTGTCGGCGGAAAGGTTGCTTGTGGGTGTCGTGTTTTTCTTTGCCATATTGGACTCCATTTTTTGTTTTTCTTGTCTAAATATACTATTTAGTGTTCACTTGTGCAAGTGCTTTTTTGGTTATTTAACAAAAAAAGTAGCTTGCCCAGCACTATAAAAACGGTTTTGAGCCTCACTTTGTGCCTGTCACCGTCGAAAATTTTACAAAAAGCCTCATTTTGCAAACAATTGTTGCCTGTTTTCCAGGAAATCGACATCCAGACGGTGCCCACGGGCTTGCCCGGGACGGCCCCGCCCGGCCCCGCGATGCCCGAGGTGGATACAGCCCACTGGCAGCCGAACCTTTCGAGTGCGCCTTTGGACATTTCCTGGACGGTCTGTTCGCTTACGGCACCGAACTGTTCGAGGGTCTCGTGGCGGACTCCGAGGAGCTTTTCCTTGATCTCGTTCTGGTAGGCGACGATTCCGCCTGCAAGGACTTCTGAAGAACCGGGCTCGTTCACGATGCTCGACGCTACAAGCCCGCCCGTGCACGATTCCGCTGTTGCCATCATCTCGCCGCGTTCGATGAGGGTCACCTTGATGGCGCGGACCAGTTCGGCAATTTTTGCTTCGAGTGCGCTGGCCTCGATTTCCATGCCTTCGATGTTTGCGTCCGTGACGGCTTGTTCGTTCTTCATTTCCATACTCCGTAATTTAGAATAATTGTGTGTCATAAAATGACATTGTAGATAAAACCTGAAATTTTCTTGAAAAATATATTTTTCGGAGTCGCCCTGCGCACCCGGTTTCTCGCATTTAACTATATTTCTTTACGATGTTTAAATACCTGTCTGCCATAATCCTGCTTGCGAGCCTCGTTTTTGCTGGCGTATCGGCTGCGCAGACGGTTCCGGCGGATTCCGTACAGCCAGATTCGTCCTCTTTTGTGGGTGACCCGCTGGTGAAGGGCAAGACGGGTATTGAATCCATAGACACGCTTCCCGTGAACGAGTGGGATATTCCCACGAAGCGCAATTCGCTTGGACTTACCATGCTCCTGAGTATTTTGCCGGGCGGAGGGCATTACTATACGGAACATTACGTTCGGGGCGGGTTCATCACGGGTATCGAGGCGCTGCTCTTTTACGAAGTGTATATCAACAAGGCTTGGCAGAAGGACCGCGTGCTCGAACAGGCGCAACCCTTCCGCGATTCCGTATCGATGTATACGAAGATTATACGCGAAATGGACAACCGCGACAGCCTGGCCTATTACCAGAACAAGCGGAACGAGTATGCAAACCGCGTGCGCGAGAAGAGCGACAAGAAGATGGAGCAGGAGGACCTGCGCTACGCCGAGAATGCCTGGCTGTTCGGTCTTCACTTGTATGGGATGATGGACGCTTTCGGCATCTGGTACAATAACAACTACAGGAGCGTGGAACTCCGCAGCATGACGACGGCGCTGTTGCTTGGGCTTATTCCGGGACTCGGACAAATGTACAATGGCGAGTTTGGCAAGGCGGGCTTACTTTATATGGGGCTCATCGGGGCGGCGGCGAGTATCCGCACCTCGCAGAATATGGTCGAATACTACCTCGATCGCAAGCATTTCCTGGAAAGCGAGCAGTCCAGCAAGGAGGAACTGGAACGCGTGAAGGAACGCGTGACCTATTACCGCAAGAACAGGAACCAGTACATTTGGGGATTGGCGCTTATCTACCTGTATTCCCTCGGCGATGCGGTTGTCGATGCTTTGCTGAGCGACTTCGATAACCCGATGCACTTTGCACTGCTCCCGAATTTTACGGGTGGCGCGCAGGCGCTGGTCTCGTTTGACTTCTAGCGTTAGTCGCCCATCTTGAGCGGCGGCATCTTGATGCCTTCATGCACGGTCGTGAATTTCCCGCGGAAGTGCCCTTCGCTGTTGCGCGTGAACTCGAATCGCGTGACCATCGCGTAGCTGAACATCCCTTCGACAAAGACCTCGTCCGGCAGTCCGCAGGCAAAGTGCTGCAAGGCCGCGATTACGCCCGCATGGCTTACCCACAGGAATTCGCCGTTGTCGTCGAGCGTGTCGAGTAGCGTCTCGACGCGTTTGTCCACGTCGTGGAAGCTTTCGCCCGTGGGGAACCTGTACCCGCGCCAGTCGCTTTTCCAGGTGTGCATCTCGGTGCGGGGGACGGCGGTGAGCTTCTGGCCTTCCCACGTGCCGAAGTTTATCTCCATGAGCCGGTCGTCCCTCTCGATTGCAAGTCCCGTGGCTTGTGAAAATTTTTCTGCAAGACGCATACAGCGCAGGAGCGGGCTGCTAATCAGCCGCGTCGGGTGCGGGCCGGCCTTCAGGAAGTCTTCGAGGGCGCTTTTTGCCTCGTCTTCGAAAGAGGGGGATACGTCGAAGTCGAGTCGTCCGTAGCAGACGTCATTCGGGTTGTAGGGCTTGGTATGGCGAACGGTCCAGAGAATCATTGCTGCTTCGTCATCCCCGCGCAGGCGGGGATCTTTAGTTAAAAAAAGTGCAACCCGAGGGTTGCAAAAAGAAATCCTAGGCGACCTGAGCACATAAAAATTCACAAGTCCGTTGCTGCTTTCGCCCTGGCGAGTTGCCCGCAAATAGTCATTGCGCAGGGCCTAGGAACCTTAAATATAGAAAATTTTCTGCAAAGAACAAGAAATTTGAATGCCTTTTTTGAGCGAAATTCGCCATTTTGTTGAAAAATTGTTGAAAAAATGAGATTTTGTGCACAAAAAAAGAGACGAAATGTTCCATCCTGTAAATTTTTGTATATATTACTTTTGTGGGATGTAAAAATTCCGTTTCATTTCGTGCCTATATAGAACATTTTTTGAAAGTCCTGTTTTTCAGGAGGCGATTATGTTTGAAGGATTGAAAAAAACGGTTTATTTGGCTGTGCTTTTGTCCAGCCTATTTGGTGTTGCTTTTGCGGCCAAGGTTGCACCGCTTTACTTTGAAAGCCTCGGTTCATCGGCTGGTGAGAATGCTGATGCCCAGCAGGAATATTGGGACGGCTTGATGAAATACAAGCTGTGGGGCTCTGAAGGATTGACGTTCAATAAGCATACGGTGCATATTGCGGATAAAAATGGCTATAACGGCACTGCAACGGGCGATATTTCCTTTTTCAACGGAGCTCATCATGTGGGCGGGCCGCTTCTTTCGGGAAAGGGGTTGCATCTCTCGGATGATGGCACGACTCCCAATAATGATACCCTGAGTGGAGGCCCGGTAAGGGTTCTTGGCGATTTTGCAATTGCAGATTGGGCGGCAAATTCTGGTCCGGTTTCTGGAGCCATCTATGAAGGACCTTATTGCGTGCAGGGCTCTATCAGAACACGTTCTTCGCAGGCTTACGATAATACACTGACCAACTGGGCTGCAATGGTCAAGGGTGGCGTCTATGGTACATCGGGTGTGGTTGCTGCGGATGCTGCGACTGCCGATTCTACTTACACTTATAATGTTGAGAATCCTGAAACGGGTGACCTTGTCCCTGTTACGGAATACTACAAATACGTGGCCTATCCGTTTGCAGTGGGTACGTACCAGTCTTGCCCGGTGGAGGTCCCTCCGGTAGATACTCACTTGCGTGTGCCTCTTTGGCCTGAACCTGCAGAATGGGCTCCAGGTATCAATATGTCCAATGGTATTGACGAAGTTGCCTATATCCATGTTCCGCCGGAAAGCGCTTATATTAACGAATATGGCACGTATGACCTGTATATTGAAAATATCTATATGCACAACAGCGCACACAAGTACTTGTACGTTGTAATGCCGCATGGTGGTCGCCTTACAAGAATCTTTGTGCGCGATGGTTTCAATATTCAGCCGAGTGCAAACAGCGCGGTGATTCAGGTTGTCTATGTCGATAGGAACGCCGTTTACAATACGACCACCAAAGAGTGGGATGTGAGCGCTCTTGTCGATAGTAACTACATAAGTAATGCGAAATATGCTGGTAACCTGATGTTCTATACAAATAAGGATGTTCACTGGAAATCTATGGTCAAGCCGAGTTACCAGGGAACCTTCATGACGACAGGTAAGTTCACCATTGAAAACCACTTTACACTCGCTGGCCAACTTGTGGCAAATAATCTGTGGTTCGAATCCGATATCGTGGGCGATTTCCGCTATGTGCCGTTTGACCCACCCATACTGAAAATTGACCCGGAAGTGCTCCAGAACGGAGCCTTCCCCGAAAACAACGACGATGCGGAAATTCCGATATCTCTCGATACCGTAACGAACACGTCTGTCGATTTCAACTACTGCTTCGATTTGAATCTCTCGACGGCAACGCTGGAGGATTTCCAGAGGACGGCAAAGGCTCCGTTCCCGGTATGCGAATGGAGTGATACCACGTGGAACTACGTCCATGAAAATGACGATACCTCTATGCCTATAATAGATAGTGTGTATGTAAGCCATGTTGTCCATCATGACTCCGGCTATGTGGTTATCCCTGCACATCGCCTCACTCCCTACGATGAGAACAAGGCGTACCTGAACGTGTTTATCGATGGCATCGGAGAAAGTGAAGAATACCTGCACATGAAGATATTCAACCTTGCAGGTGCTGTGTTGGAAGGCAATGAACGTGAGGGTCACTTTACGTTGACCATTGTAGATGCGAATAACCCGCCGGTTGCTGGTGCTTCTAGCGTGACGGGTACCGAAGATGTGGCGTACACCTTCAAGACGAGCGACTTCTCGTACTCTTCGAGTAAGGGCTATGCGGAAACGGGCGTGGTTGTGGCCACGCTCCCGAACAAGGGTACTTTGACTTACAAGGGCGGCAACGTTACTGCGGGCCAGTTTATTCCGGTGGATTCCATCGGCGACCTCAAGTACACGGGCAAGAAGGATGATTTCGGGACTCCTGCCACCACCTTCCAGTTCAAGGTTCGTGACGAGATGAACTCCACCTCGGGTGCCGCTATCATGACGGTAAATCTTGCTGCAGTAAACGATAAGCCGAGTGCTACGGCGAGCGAATTTACCATTGTTGAAAATTCTGCAGTCGGTGCAAAAGCGACTGGGTCGCTCGTCGTGAAGGATGTGGATGACAATGCGTTTGTCTATACCCTGGTGGGCGGTGCTACCGATATTTTCCAGATAAACTCCTCTACGGGCGAGATTTCTGTCAAGAAGGCCGTTTTGGATCACGAGACTAAATCGACATACACGGTGACGGTGCATGTGCGTGACATGGCTTCGACGACGAAGCTTGCCGATACGCTTTCGTACAATGTCGCTGTGACGATTCGCGTGCTCGACAAGAACGAGGCTCCGTCTGTTGCGAATACAAACCTCGAAGTTCCTGAAATTTGCGATTCCGGTACGGTTGTCGGTCCGGTTGTCGCTACGGAACTCGATACGGCGGCGGCATTCACGAAGCTTGCCTATACGATTGTGGAAAGCGGCGTGCCGTTCGTGATGGATTCGAACATCGTCAAGGTAAAGGATCCGAGCAAGCTGAATTACGAGACGGATTCCGTGCTCGCGTTCCATGTGGTTGTTTATGATGGCGAGTATACCGATACGGCCCTCGTGACGGTGAAGCTTACCGACGTGAACGAACCTCCTCACTTTGGGGACAACATCCCTGTGCTTACGGTGGACGAGAACGCTCCGGCAAATACGAGCGTAGGCACTGTGACTGCGGACGATGTGGATGGCACGGAAAATCTGACGTATTCCATTATCGATGGGACCGGTACGTTCAAGATTGTTCCTTCTACGGGCGAGATCAAGGTCATTGCCGATAGCACCATCGACTATGAAACCAAGGCCTCGTACACGGTGAAGGTGGTGGTGACGGACAAGGAAGGCCTTACCGATACGGCTACCGTGACCATCAAGGTGAACGACGTGAACGAGGCGCCCTCTATTGAGGATGCTGTGTTCGCGATTGACGAGAATTCCCGGAAGGGCGATTCCGCAGGGGCTGTCGTTGCGTCTGACCTCGACACCGCGGCGCAGTTCCGCATACTTACTTACGCGATCGTGGAAACGGGCGTGCCGTTTGAACTGGATTCCAATATCATCAGGGTGAAGGAATCCGGCACGTTGGATTATGAGACGGATTCCGTGTTTACGTTCCATGTGGTTGTTACCGACCAGGACGGTCTCTCCGATACCGCCGCAATTACGGTGAAACTCAACGATACGCCGGAACCGCCGAAGTTTGATGACAAGACTCCCACGTTGTCGGTCGACGAGAATGTGCCCGCGGGGACGAGCGTCGGTTTCGTAACTGCATCTGATGTGGATGAAGACGATGTGCTTACCTACAGCATCAAGGATCCGACCGACACCTTCGTTATTGATTCCGCGACCGGCGAGATTACGGTGAAGGCTGACAGTACCATCGATTACGAAACCAAGAACGAATACACGATGACCGTGGTCGTGACCGACAAGTTCGGCTATACCGATACGGCGACCGTGACCATCAAGGTGAACGACGTGAACGAAACTCCGGATGTGCCTGACCAGACCATCGCGGTGAAGGAAGACGCCGCTGTCGGTAGCGACATTGGCAAGATTGTTGCGTCCGATCCCGATACGGCGAAGGCGTTCAGCACGCTGACCTACGAACTGGTGGAAGAGAGCGGCGTGTTCGATGTGAAGGAGGATGGCACTGTCGTGCTCAAGAAGGAACTCGACTACGAGACGGATTCCATACTTACCATCAAGGTGCGCGTGACCGATGGGCTGCTTTCGGATACGGCGCTCGTGACGGTGAAGGTGACGAATGTCGTCGAGAAGTCCGAAGTTCAGATTACCCGTGCCGAGATGCGCGATACGGTCGTCTTGAATCCCGACACGCTTTACGTGAACACCACGGACCTTTGTATCGAATGGAAGGCCGACGGCAAGCTCATGGGCCCTGACTGCGACCTCGATATCCACGAGGGCGAGAACATCATCATCCGCACGTTCCAGGATCCGACTAAGGATGTCCCGGGAGCAGATACGCTGGTGGTTTACATGAGCACGGCTACTCCGGTCGTGACGGTGACGAAGGCTGTGGATGAGGCCGCATGGGCGAGCATATTCACGGTTATCGAGGAACCGGCGGCTAACGACCCGACCTTCTATGTAAACGACCCGAAAAATGACATCAGGGTGACCGTGACGGATACGGTGACCGGTTCGAAGGAATCCTTTACGGTGAAGGTGGAACTCGACACGATGAAGGTGCCTGAAAAGACGTTTAGCGGGACCCTATCGGGTATCGTGGATGCGGGGCTCACCTTGAACGAGAATCCTGCTTCCGGAGTGACCTACTCGCCGGTAAACGGGGATACGGTCGTCGTATCGTACATGGAAGTGGTGAACGGCAAGGAAGTTGTCGTAAGCTACAAGACCGACCTGAAGGGAAATATTCTCGAGAACGGGAACGGGGCTAAGGTCATGACTGTCACCTATACGACCGAAGTGAACGGCCACGAGGTGCGCATTTCTTACGAAGCCGATGCGGTTACGGGCGAGGTCTTCCACTCTGCGGGAAGCTTTGCGAGCGCGGCCCTGGAAACTTCCGAAACGGGCAAGGACGGTCAGTCCGGAAAGTCCGGCAAGGATGGCAAGGGTACGAAGGATGAAAAGTCCTTGGATGCGGCTGTCTTTACGGTGACGTACGACTACGTGGATGCCAGCGGCAACGTCGTTACGGTTTCTTACGGCGTGGATGAAAAGGGCGACATAGTCCGCAACGGCGATGGCAACATCGGCTACGAGGTGAGCTACACCTATACGAACAAGTACGGCAATTCGGCGACTCGTTCGCTCTTCATCGTGCTCGACGAGGTGGCTCCCGTTGTGGAAATCCTCTCGCCTGCCGATGGGGACCTCGTGTACTCGAATTTCGTGGAAGTGAAGTGGACCGTAGATATGGGCGACGGCCGTGGCGCTATCGTGCAAGATACACTCATTACGCAGGGCCTCGAGAAGGGTGCAAACGCCATCGTGCGCTTCTACCGCGACAAGGCGGGGAACGAGGCTTCCGACACGATTATCGTCATCATGAAGAATGCGAAGGACGTGGATATCGCGGTCGAGCGGCCTGTGACGGTCGTGACTCGTGAGAAGACGGATGAATACTATGCAAAGAACGAACCCGAAGAGGGTGAAACATTCGCCATCTCCATCTACAATACAAAGGCGGACAAGGAAGTGGAAACCCAGGTGGGCGGAAGCTTCAAGACGAAGGACGGGAGCGGGGATGTGCCGTATCCGGGACTTTCCGGTCACTTGGGACCGACTCTCGGAATCGATGCGAAGGTGCCTATAGCGACAGCGACGGGCGGACTTGCGACTCTTGACGATATCGTCTCGAAGGACGGCATGGTCCCGCTGCAGGGTGTCGATTCCAAGACCAGCGAGAAGATCTCCGTCGACGAGTATGTGGAGCAGTACTGCGATGCGGAGTTTGCCGAGAGCGCCGGCAAGGACTTCAGCAAGGCGAACCTCTTCAAGACCAAGATGTACGTGAATATCTGGATTTACACGAGCCTTGGCCAGTTTGTGGACTACTACTCGTTTACGCAGGACCTGAACGATCCGGAATACGTGAACGATGCGGGACTCCTCACGCTTTACTTCGAAATGAAGCCGGACCGCAACGGCGACGTCCGCTCGAAGTCGGGACGGCTCTACGCGACTGGCGCCTACGTCTTCAAGACGGAGGTCGAACTGAAGAGCACGCTGCGCTGTTCGCTGCCCCCGATGGTCGAGTCGAAGAAGGGAAGCGGCGTGTATAGCCCGGACAAGGATTCGAACGTGAAGGGCTCTGTCCGCTCCGTCAAGGAAGATCTGCTGAAGAGCTTCGGCTACAAGCGTCCGAAACAGGACTAGTGGGGTCTAAAAATTGAAGATGCCCGGGTTTTCCCCGGGTTTTTCTTTTTGTTTTGAAAACTTTACAAATTGGTGTGATTTGGCTCACACGATATTCCAGGTGGCCGAAAAACGGCCCGATTTGTTCCGATTTCCACCTTGCCACTCTTTGAATGTAAGATTTTTTTAGTATTTTTACTTGTGTGTGGGGATTTGGTCTAAACCTTATCCTGTGGTGGATAATATGAAGAAGAAAATATTTGGTCTTGTAATATTCCTAATTGGAATAACAACCACTTTCGCTGCGGACGTGGCTCCGCTGTACTTTGAAGGGCTTAGCCATGATGTTTCCCAAGATCGTTGGGATTCCCTAATGAAGTACAAAATCTGGGGAACGGATTCAATTCATATCTTCCGAGATGTGTCCATTACGGATGATAAAGGCTATAATGGCACCAAGGGAAAGCTTACGTTTGAGAGTATGTACCATCATCTAGGTGGTCCGACTCTTGTGGGTGATAGCGTCAAATTTATCAATGGTGGTGGGGACACCTTGTCTGTTGGTCCGGTTAGGGTACAGAAGTCTGTACAGGTGTCGTCTCAGTCGAACAACGTGATGGAGGGTGATTGGTGCGTTGGAGAAACTGTTTACCAACAGTATAATGATGGCTCTTTAAATAACTGGAATAATCTTTTAGCGGGTCATGTTTTTTCGGATTCCTATGAACTTTCTAAACATGCGGGCGCTTTTTCGGCGTGCCCCGATACCATTCCGCCTTTAGAGGATTTGTCGGTTCCGTTGCTGGCGGAACCTGCTAGTTGGGGAAGTGCGTTCTTGATGACCTCTAATTATGCGAATGAGGAAAAATACATACACGTTCCTCCCGATTCCGTGAATCATAATGCGTATGACACTTACGATATGTACATTACTGAATTCCGGGCAGGTGGATCGACTGGGAAGAAATTGTTTGTGATTATGCCCCCTGGTGGAAAGTTGACCCGCATTTTTTCAAGGGACGGTTTCCTGTTTGATAATTCTGCAAACGACATGAAAATCCAGGTCGTGTATGTTACGGAAGGAACCAAATTTGAAAATGGTGCATGGGACTTGACGAATAAGAATGATTTTTCCTATTTGAGCAATACGGAATATTCTGGAAATCTGCTGTTCTATACGAATCAGGATATCAAGTGGAACTATTGGATTAATGCGTCGTTCCAGGGTACATGGATGACGACGGGAATGATGACCGTTGGTGGTCACTTCAAACTAGCGGGACAGCTTGTTGCGAACCAGTTGATTTTCCAGGCCGATATTCATGGCGATTTTAAGTATATGCCGTTCGATCCTCCTTGGATTGACATCAACCCTGAAGCTCGCAGCTGGGGTACTGTTTATGAAGGTGTGCCTGGAGCGCAACCACTTTCTGTTGTTTTGAATGAGGCTCCTATAACCAAGGTCAGCTTCAAGTACTGTTTCGAATTTGATGGTGATCAGGCGAACAATAAGGATACTGATCCGGATTCCTCGAATGCATGGGCTAGCCTGGATGACATGGTGCTCTCGGGTATGCCTGTATGTAATGGCGTTGTTTCGACCGTTTATGGAGAAGTTGAATTCCCTAAGGGGCAGACTTTGCCGACACAGGGCATTTCTGTGACAGTTGCAAATGACCTAGTTGAAGAATGGACTGAATTCTTCAAGATTCGCGTCTTTGATATGGATGGGGCTGTGCTTCCGAACAAGAAGCGCGAAGGGGTGTTCCTCATTGAAATCGAAGACGATGACAAGGCTCCCAAGGGCAAGGACACCATATTTGTTGGCGTTGAAGATGCCGATAACCCGTTTATCAAGTTCCCCGCTATGACGGGAAATGGCGCCGCTCTTGATGAATATCAGATAAAGATTGAATCCTTGCCGATGAAGGATGGCAATGTTGTCGGAACGCTGACATACGACGGTGCTGTAGTCGATGCTGACGTCATTGCAGCAGGTTTGGTTATTTCTAACGAAGATATTGGCAAACTCGTCTATCATGGCGAAGAAAATGCGTATGGAGATGACAAGGCTTCGTTCACTTATAGGGTCATCAGCAAGGATGTTTCTGCCGTTGCTGCCAACACGGTGACTATCAACCTGCAGGCTGTAAACGATGCCCCGACTGTGACTGCCGATACGATTAAGATCGGCGAAGTTGACCACGAGGTGAAGTCCGGTTCCATCGTCGGTGCGGATATCGAAGGTGATGCTTTGGCATATTCTTTCGATAACGCCTTTGATGAAACATTCACCGAGGCCAACTACAATAAGATTACGTCGCTCTACGAGATGGATCCCGCAACGGGCGTTGTCTCTGTAAAGAGTGATGCTGTATTGAATTACGAATCGGCCGACAGCGTGCTTGCCATCAAGGTGAAGGTCGTCGACAATGCTGCTACGACCAGCGGTGTGGGCAAAGATTCAGCCTATGCTGTTGTCGTGCTCCAGATTGTCGACCAGAACGAAGCTCCGGTTGTTCGTGATACGACGTTCTCGGTGGACGAGAATTCCAAGGCTGGAACCGAGGTCGGCAAGCTGCTTGCGACAGACCCGGATGTAAAGAGCGCAGACTTCGGTGTGCTCAAGTACAGTCTTGTTGAAACGGATGTTCCGTTTGCAATCGACAATCAGGGCGTTATTACGGTTTCTGAAGATGATGCTCTTGATTTTGAAACAAAATCCAGTTGGATTATTCATGTTGTTGTTACGGATGGCTTCTTGCCGCAGACGGTTGAAGTGGTCATCATAATCAACGACCTGAACGAGCCACCGCACATCGAGGAACCCGAAAACGAATATAACGTTGTCGAAAATACGGGGAATGGAGTCGTGTTTGCGTCAATCAAGGTTACGGACCAGGATAATGACGACGGAAGGACAACTTTGACGGCCAAACTCGAAAACCTTATCGAGTCTGAAGGTGTGACTGCAGAAGACCTTTTCGAAGCCACTGTGGTGGAGGATACGACGGACCATTCTCTGAGGATTGTCATTACTGTAAAGGACAGCGCGAAGCTTGATTACGAAGCCCTGCTGGCAAATGGCGAAAATGAGGTCCTCTTCGATGTAAGGCTCCTGCTTACGGACCGTGGTGCCGCCGAAGGAAGCCTTACCGATACAGCTTTCACGACGATTTTCGTGACTGACGAGAACGAAAAGCCGACTGCCGAGGATGGCGACTTCACGATTGCCGAAAATTCTGCGGCAGGAACGCTTGTCGGCAAAGTCGTTGCTTCTGATCCGGATACGGCAAATGTCGCTTACGGAACCCTCTACTATAGCTTTGTGGAAACGTCGACCCAGTTCGAGATCGATGCTACCGGTACAATTAGGGTTCTCGAAGGTGCCGTCCTTGATTACGAAACGACTCTTCCGGACCACAAGATTACGCTCCATGTGAGAGTGACCGATGGTGTATTTGCCGATACGGCTACGGTGACGGTTACACTTACCGACGAGAACGAACCGCCCATTATTATCGACGACGACAAGGACAACTATGACGTGCCCGAAAACACGCTTGCGACAACGGAAATCGCTCGCTACGAAATCATGGATGTCGATGCTGTCGATGCCAATTTTGCGACAGCTCTGAAGGTTGTCCTTTCGGATATGGAAGAAAATGCAATTTCTGCCGACAACCTGTTTGAAGCAAAAATTGAACAGAGCGACAGCAAGACATACGCCGTGATTCGCGTTAAGAATTCTCCGGATTTCGAAGCGATACTGGATGCAAATGGCGATTCTGTATTCTTTGTTGCTCTGACCCTGAAGGATCAGAACGGCGTTGCCGGTTGCAATTCCGTAACGCTCGACAAGAAGATTACGGTGCTTGACGTGAACGAAGCTCCGGTCATTGCCAACAGGAACTTCACCCCGGATGAAAATATCGAAAACGATGAAGTCGTGGGCGAAATGACGGTCGATGAACCCGATACGAAGAATGTCGAGTTCCGCCATCTGGCTTTCTCCATCATTGAGAATGTCCCGTTCTACATGGATTCGAACAAGGTGAAGGTGGGCGATGCTAGCCTGCTTGACTTTGAAACGACTCCGGAATACACCTTCCGTGTGGTGGTGAAGAACTGCGAGAAGAATGCCTCTACGGGCAATTACACTGAACGCTGCCTTGCCGATACGGCCGACGTGAAGGTCACGCTTCAGAACGTGAACGAGGATCCGGAAATCAAGTGCATCGTGGGTGATACCAAGTGCAACGGCCCGTTCGAAATCGCCGAAAATTCGAAGACCGGCACTGAAATCCACACATTTGCGATTACGGACGTGGATGCGAACGATGCGGGCAAGTTGACTGTTGCCCTCACCGATTCTGTGCCCGGTGGTACCGCGGCGACGCTCTTTGACGTGAAACTGAACGACGCTCATTCGGAAGTGACCATCGTGGTGAGGGATAGTTCCAAGCTCAACTACGAAGCGGTGGATTCCGTGTACGTGGTTGTCCTGACGGTCAAGGATGTTGGTGGCAAGACCGATACGCTCATCCGCACGATTAATGTCAAGGATGTGAACGAAAAGCCGACGATTGCCGACAAGAGTTTGGATCAGCCCGAAAATCTTGCGAAGGACGCCGTTGTGGCGGAACTTTCTGCGACGGATCCCGATACGAAGCATGTGGCTGATTTTGGTCACTTGGATTACTCCATCATTACCGAAAACATGCCGTTCTATATGGATTCGAACAAGGTCAGGGTTGACGATTCGACAAAGATTGACTTCGAGACAACTCCGGTGTTCACCTTCAATGTGAAAGTGGAAAACTGCGAGAAGAACGCCTCTACGGGCAAGTACACTGAACGCTGCCTTGCCGATACCGCTACCGTGACGATTACCCTTACGAACGTGAACGAAGTTCCGGAAATCAAGTGCATTGTGGGTGACACCAAGTGCAACGGCCCGTTCGAGATTGCCGAAAATTCGAAGACCGGTACTGAAATCCATACGTTTGCGATTACGGACGTGGATGCGAACGATGCCGGCAAGTTGACTGTGGCCCTCACCGATTCTGTGCCCGGCGGCATTGCGGCTACGCTCTTTGACGTGAAGCTGAACGACGCTCATTCGGAAGTGACCGTCGTGGTGAAGGATAGTACCAAGCTCAACTACGAAGCTGTGGATTCCGTGTATACGGTTATCCTGACGGTCAAGGATGCCGGCGGTGCGACGGATACGCTCATCCGTACTATCAATATCAAGGACGTGAACGAAGCCCCGACGATTGCGAACAAGACCGCGGAGCAGCCCGAAAATCTTGCGAAGGATGCCGTCGTGACAGAACTTTCCGCGACGGATCCCGATACGAAGCATGTGGCTGATTTCGGCCATCTGGATTACGCGATCATTACCGAAAACATGCCGTTCTACATGGATTCGAACAAGGTTAGGGTAGGCGATTCTACGAAGCTCGACTTCGAGACGACTCCGACGTTTGTCTTTAACGTGGAAGTGAAGAACTGCGAGAAGAATCCCTCGACGGGCAACTACACCGAGATGTGCTTGGTCGATACAGCCCTTGTCACCATCAACCTTAAGGATGTGAACGAGACTCCGAAGATTGTCGTCGATGACGATGATGACGGTGACGATGATACCGACGAGGATTGCATCGCGAACTGCGATACGACTGGCCGCGGACACGACCCGGTTTCCAAGAAGACCCTTACGGTGGGCATCGATGAAAATAGCGCAACCAACGTGGTCGTGTTTGCCTATGCGGTTGCGGACGAGGACGTTGGCGACGTGGGCAACTTGACGCCGAGTCTGAAGGACGACAACAATACGGGTGTCGATTCCCTCTTCAAGGTTGGCATGAAGACGGAAGGCGGCAAGACGAAAGTGGTCGTGTATGTGAAGGATGGCTCGAAGCTCGATTACGAGAAGGTCAAGCTCGAACATGAAGTGACGGTCTTCATTACGGACCCGGACGGCCTCCAGGATTCCATCGTGCGTATCATCAAGGTGCAGGATGTGAACGAGGCTCCTGTGGTTAAGGACTTCACCAAGACCATCGCCGAAAACCTCCCGAACAATTCTGTGGTGGGCGAACTCGACGCTACGGATCCTGACGTGCTGAACAAGGCGTTCAGCACACTCACGTACACGATTCTCGAGAATGACGTCCCGTTCTATTTGGATTCCAATGTCATCAAGGTTGCCGATAGCGACAGGCTGAACTATGAAAAGGATTCCGTGTTCACATTCCATGTGAAGGTTTCCGATGGTGAGAAATCCGCTACGGCATCGGTCACGATCAAGCTTTCCAACGAAGATGAAAATCCGAAGATTATCGTGGATGACGATGATGACGGCGATGACGATTCCGACGACAAGTGCATTGCGAACTGCGATACCACAGGTCGTGGTGTCGATCCGGAGGGTAAGAAGACCCTTACCGTGGGTGTCGAAGAGAACGTGCCGACAGGAACCGTTGTTGTGAGCTATGTCGTTGCTGATGAAGATTTCGGCGAAGTGACGCATCTTATTCCGACACTTTTGGATGACAAGAATTCGGGTGCCGATTCCCTGTTCTCGATCGCTTTGGATACCACGGGCGCGAAGACCAAGGTTGTCGTCACTGTGAAGGATAGCGCCAAGCTCGATTACGAGACGATTAATCCGAAGCATGAAGTTTCGATTGTCGTGACAGACGTGAATGGCCTTGCCGATACGCTCAAGCGCGTTATCGAGGTGATTGACATCAACGAACCGCCAACCTTCGAATCCTGGCCGTTCGAATTCAAGGAACATAACGAGCCCGGCGTTGTCGTGGGACATGTGGAACATGGCGAAGATGTCGACACGATGGCCATTTCGGGAATCAGCAAGCCTGAAAACTACATCCACGACAAGTTCGAGCTGACGGGCGGTGCCGATGGAGCCGATACGCTGTTCACGCTGTTGCCGAATGGCGACCTGGTTGCGAACAAGACGTTCAACTTCGAAACAGACCCGACGGAGTACACCATCTACATTTCGCTGATGGATACGCTGATGCCGGAACTTGTCGAAACCGACACTATCCACATCACGCTGCTTGATGTCAACGAAGATCCGTGGATCGTGACGGATTCCGTGGTCGTCGAAGAGAACGTCGAGAAGGGCACTGTCATCGATACTATCGAGGCTAAGGACCTTGACCTCTATGATACCGTGCTGACTTTCACGCTCGTCGAAGACAAGAGCGGCTGCTTCGATGTCTCGGAGAGCGGTGTCGTTACGGTGAAGACCGACAACTGCAAGGAACTTGACTACGAAAAGAACAAGGAACTCCCGATCAAGGTGAAGGTGACCGACACGAAGGATGCTTCCGAAACCAAGACGATTGTCGTGAAGATTACCGACGTGAACGAAGCGCCGACGATTGACGACGAAACCATTACGGTTAGCGAAGACACGCCGATCGGAACTCCTGTCGACACGATCAAGGCGACTGATCCGGATGACGATCCCAAGTATAGCGAACTCGTCTACACGGTTGTCGGTGGTGATTCGTCCGTATTCAAAGTCGATCCCACGACGGGAGTCGTGACGCTGATCGATTCGCTGGATTACGAGAAGAAGAGTGAATACACGCTCGTTGTCGAAGTGTTCGACGGCGAATTCAGGGATACGGCCACCGTGACCATCAAGGTCGGCAACGTAGTCGAAAGTTCCGAAGTGGAAATCACCCGTGCCGAAACCCGCGATACGGTCGTCATCAACCCCGATACGCTTTACGTGAACACTCCGGACGTGTGCATCGAATGGAAGGCTGACGGCAAGCTCATGGGACCGGATTGCGATCTCGAGCTCCACGAAGGCGAGAATATCATTGTCCGCACCTTCCAGGATCCGACGAAGGACTTCCCGGGCGTGGATACCTTGGTCATATACTTCAGCACGGCAACCCCGGTCGTGACGGTCTCGAAGGCTTCGGATGCGAACGCGAAGACCAACATCTTCACCATCGTGGAAGAGGCTGCTGCCAAGGATACCACGTTCTACGTGAACAATCCGAAGAACGATATTCTCGTGACGGTGACGGATACGGTTACCCACACGAGCGAATCGTTCACGGTGAAGGTTGAACTCGAGGCTGTCGACATCCCGTCCAACACGTTCAAGAAAACGCTCGGTGGACTTGTGGATGCCAGTGTGACCCTGAACGAACATGCGACGGGCGTGACCTATACCCCGGTCAACGGCAATTCTACCGCCGTGACCTACACGGAAAAGGTCAACGGCAAGGATGTGACGGTCACCTACTACACGGATTCCGAGGGCAACATTATCGAGAATGCCGACGGAATCAAGACGATGACTGTCACCTACACGACCGAGGTGGAAGGGCGCGAAGTCCGCATCTCGTACTTGGCCGATGCCGTGACGGGCGAGGTTGTCCAGACTACGGGCGGCTACGCCAAGCAGGAATCCGGCAAGGATTCCAAGGATGGCGGCAAGGAATCTGGAAAGGGAGGCAAGGATAATAAGGACTCTAAGGATGGCAAGTCCGAGAATCCGGTTGTCTTTACGGTCACCTACGATTACGTGGATGCGAACGGCAATATCATGACGGTTGCCTATGGTGTCGATGCCGAAGGCAACCTCGTGAAGAACGAGGATGGCAACCTCGGCTACGAAGTGAGCTATACCTACACGAACAAGTACGGCAACTCTGCGACCCGCTCCCTGTTTATCGTGGTTGACCAGGTTTCGCCGGTCGTGGAAATTGTTGCGCCTGTCGATGGCGAAGTGGTGTACACGAACTTTGTGGACGTGAAGTGGATGGTGAATGGCGAAGTGCAGGACACCCTCATTACGCAGGCCCTGGAGAAGGGCGCGAACGCCATCGTGCGCTTCTACCGCGACAAGGCCGGCAACCAGGCGTCCGATACGATTATCGTTATCATGAAGAACGCGAAGGACGTGGACATCGCTGTGGAACAGCCGGTGACAGTGGTGACCCGCGAGAAGACGGAAGAGTACTATGCGTCCAACGAGCCTGAGGAAGGCGAGACGTTCGCCGTTACCATTTACAATACGAAGACGGATAAGGAAGTGGAAACCCAGGTGGGCGGAGATTTCGAATCTAAGCCCGGCAGTGGCGACGAACCTTACCCGGGACTTGCTGGACACTTGGGCCCGACTCTTGGCATTGATACCAAGGTGCCGACCGTGAACGCGATTGGCGGCCTTGCTACGCTTGACGACCTTGTCGGCAAGGATGGCCTGGTTCCGCTGGAAGGCGTCGATGCCGCAAACAGCGTGAAGATTACGGTCGATGAATACATGGACCAGTATTGCGACGCTGAATTCGCCGAGAACGTGGGATCCGATATCAGCCGCGCGAACCTCTTCAGGACGAAGATGTACGTGAAGATCTGGATTTACACTAGCCTCGGCCAGTTTGTGGATTACTACTCCTTCACGCAGGATCTGGACAACCCCGACTACGTGAACGATGCGGGCCTCCTCACGATGTACTTCGAAATGAAGCCGGATCGTGACGGCAATGTCCGCACGGAATCGGGTCGTCTGTATGCGACGGGTGCATATGTCTACAAGACGGAAGTCGAGCTGAAGTCCACGCTGCGTTGCTCCGTGCCGCCGTTCGCCGAAACGACGAGGGGCAGTGGCAAGTATGAACCGGACAAGGCTTCCAACAAGAAGGGTGCGACCCGCTCTGTCAAGGAAGACCTGCTGAAGAGCTTCGGCTACAAGCGCCCGGACCAGAAATAGCGCGCCCCTGGCGATGAAATTTTTGTAACCCCTTGATACTCAAGGGGTTATTTATTTTTATGGAAAGTGTCAACTGCATGGTGTTCCAAATATGCTTTGGCGATGGCAGGATGGGGTGTCAAAAAAGGGTTGCAAAAGGCTTCTTTGTAAAATGCGGCATGTGCTTTTTTGCAAAAAAAGGTTTATTTTTAACAAGTCGAACGCCCCAAAAGGAGTCTTATGAAAACTTCTCCGTTCCGCCTGCTTCCGGTCCTCTTTCTAATCCCCTCTCTGGCCTTCTCTGCATCTGTTGCGGGCAAGGTGCGCGCCGCCCTTGGCGAATGCGAGAGGCAGAAGGCAAAGCAAGTCAAGTGGTCTCCGCTTGTCGTGGGGGCTTCCATTTTCCAGACTGACCGTCTCCGCACGGGAGCCGAGTCCGAAATTATCTTCGGGCTTCCGGACGGGAGTACCGTGTCTATCGCGGAGAATGCGGAAGTCGAAATTGAACGCCTCTTGGAACCCGACGGCAAGGGCTCCTTCGATACGCGTCTGAACGTGGAAGACGGCTTCGTCAAGTTCGCCATCAAGAAGCAGAAGAAACAGTCCAAGTTCCGCTTCAAGACGGGGGTTCACACGGCATCCATTCGTGGAACGGATGGCTTCGTGGGTGGCGGCGAGAATTTTTTTGCGAGTCTTTCGACGGGTAAGCTGGATGTGCAAACGGGCGAGGACGGTCCGGCATCTTCTATCGGTGCGGGCGAGACGATTTTCGGAAAGGATTCGCTCGTGACGCTCAAGCTAGCTTCTTCGGGTAACCCGAAACTGGCGCGCCGCCTCGTGGCAATCATGAAGTCGGGCAAGGCGCTCGACGAGATGGTGAAGGATGTGAAGGCGGCGGATGCTTCTGTGCAGGAAGAGATGAAGAAGGCCGCGGTGGAAAGTTTGCCCGAGAACGGATTCACGCTGGATGCGGAGAGTGCAGAAGTGTGCGAGGCTGGCCTTACCGTCAGTGGAAACTACCGCACGGCCGACCCGAACGCGAAGCTCGTGGTTAAACTTGGCAAGACCTTTACGTCGTCTAATCTTGTGGCGGTGGCGGATGGCGCTCCGCATGCATTTGTGCAGAATATTCCCGTGAACGATGCGAATGGACTCTGGACCGAGACCGAGGCACAGGTCGTGTTTACTTCGGCGAAGGCCAAGGATACGAAGAAGGTCGCGGTCGGCGTGAATGCTTCGTGTGCGGGCGTGAACCAGGTGGCTCCGCAGATTCAGTTCGTCTCGTATGATTCCGTTGCGTGCAAGGCGCAGCTCTCGGTTGGCGGAATGCAGGGCGATGAGGCCCTCCTTGCGCTCTCGGTGGACGGCTCTGCGACTTCGGAAGAGACGTTGTCCAAGAATGGTCAGAAGACTGTCAAGCTTGTCCCTGGCGTTCACGAATACGTCTATACGGCGACGGACCTTGCGAAGAATGTCGCTACGGCAAAGAAATCGATGGGCTGCTATCCGGTGCAGCGTTTTGTTGTCGAAGTGTTCGGAGAACCGAACGAGAATCTGCTGGTGCCCCCTCCTCCGATGGGAATCGCGGACCGCATCGGCAAGACGCTCCAGTTCAAGATCAAGAACCCGGAGAACGACCCGCAGTTCCTTTACAGGGTAACGGTGCGCCAGAACGGCAAGGTCATCTTGCAGGAGACCCTGTCGCAAATCCAGTCGCTGGATTACGACATTCCCGTCGAGCTTGTCCGTGGAGCAAAGAACAAGTTCGATATCGAAGTGATTCATAAGAGCGGATTCAAGGCCAAGGCGGTTAAGCGGTTCGAGGTTCGCTAATGTCGTTCGGAAGTTGGTTTGTTAGAGTTATTGCCTTTGCGGCATCCGTCTTTGCGGTTGCTGCGCCTTCGGAGTTGAAGGGGGAAACCTCCGGATTCCTGACGGTGGACAAGTCGCCCTATACGGTAAGCGAGACGATAGTCGTGGGCGAGGGCAAGGGACTCGTGGTCGAGGCGGGCGCTGTGATTGAATTCAGGCAGGGGGCTGGGCTCGATGTGCGTGGCGGTTCGCTTTCGGTGATGGGCAAGGCCGATAGCCCGGTCGTGTTCCGCGGTGTCGACGGTGGCTCCTGGAACGGAATCTCGGTGACGGGCAATCACAAGGCGAACCTTTCGTACCTGCAAATCGACGGTGCGGAAATCGGACTTGCGGTGGAGCGCGGCTCGGTTTCCATGAGCGAAGTGGATATCTTGAATGCGGGGCGGGTCGGTTTTTTTGCGAAGGATGCTTCCGTGCAGGTGAACGGTGGCGCTTTCAATTACAATGCGGGCGTTGCGCTTTGGCTTGCTTCGGGGGTGAAGGCCGAAATCGAAGGAGCTTCGCTGTTTGGAAACAAGTTTGGTGCAGTCTTGCAGGAAGGCGCGAAACTCAAATTCGACCAGTCGAACATCAGCGGTAACGAGGTCGGCCTGGTGTCGCAGGACTGGAACAGCCTGAATTTTAGCAGGCTCAGTATCGAGGGAAACCAGGTCGGTCTTGTGCAGAGCGACAGTCCTTCGGATGAGCTCAAGAATGCGGTAAGCGGTAACGACAGCGACTTTTCCCAGGATTTCGCAATGGTGATGAAGAATCTTCCCGATGCACCCGAGAATCCAGAAGCGGAAGCCTATTCGAAGAGCCACCATGCGGAATCGGCAGCCCCAGTCCAATGGGCGATGAGCGGAAACGTTGCAATGACGCTAGGCTATCATGCGGTCTGGACGGAGAAAGACGAGAACGGCGACGAATATCCGAATCTCTTCCAGGTGCCGGGGCTCTTTGCAAACGCAAATGCCTATATGCAGGTGCGATCGACGGACGGAAAGCTGTTTGAAATGTCTACGAACCTTTCGATGGACCGCTGGAACTATTTCAACCCCGAGAATGTCCTTGCCGTTTACCGGGACAGCCTGCAGCGGATTGCGCTTGGCGACATGTACCTCCTGGGTGGGGAAACCTACCTTGCGGGAATCGACCTGCTGGGTGCGAGCTATGACTTCAACCTGTTGCGCAATTCTGCCGGGATTCCGATGTTCATGCTGAGCGCTTTTGGTGGCGAGACGCGCGCTCCGAAACTCGTGGGCGAGCGCAACAAGGATGTCTACAAGGACTACATCGAGGATGGCGAGGCGGAGCCGCAGCAGCTCATTGTGGGCGGGAAAGTCCGTTGGAATCTGAATCGGAGGTTCAATGCGACGTTTGGCTTTATCGGGAACAAGGATGAACTCGAAGATCCGCTTCTGCGAGACGGTTCCAGCGCTAACGTGAATACGGCGGTGCCGGCGACATCGTCGAGGGCCTTCTTTGCCGATGCGGAATGGAAGATGTTCCCGGGCGACTTGACGTTGAATGCGCAGTTTGCAGTTGGCGGTGCCGACACGTCGGGAGTCCTGATGCAGCGCGCTGTGAACAAGGTGTTTTCCGATGCCGGGCTTGACGTGTCGAACTATGCGAAGCTCCGCAGGCTCATGAACAACCAGACGCTTGTGGAACTGCTTTCGCGTGGCGAACTGGAAGAAATCTTTGGCGAAAACGCGATGATGACCGAGGCGGAGATGCGTTCTGCTCTCAAGGCGTACCTGGAACGCGCGAAACGCGTGTTGTCTGGTTACAAGGACGACGAGGATTCGCATGCCGATATCAAGAATTGGAACGGCGAGAATTTTGCGTGGCTCGCGTCCATGCACTGGGCGTTCAAAAATACGGTTGTCGATGCCCACATGCGGTTCGTTGGCCCAGATTACTTTAGTGCGGGCTCTCCCGACTTGCTGCAGAACTCCCGCGAGTGGTTTGTGTCGTTGAACCAGAAAGTGATGGATTTCTGGAAACTGAATGCCGAGTACAAGCTTGAAATTGAAAATGCGGCGCATGGGGAAGATTACAACGTGTTCGGCTTTGCGGAAGGGAGTGCTCTTGGCCTCTTGCCTGGCGCGGACGACGACTGGCTTAAAAAGCATGAGCAGGATGATAGCCGAACGCTTTACGATCATACCGCGAAAATCGCGAATAATTTTGATGTGGCGGGCCGGTTGAAAATCGTTGCGGGCTATGCCTTCAACTATAGGACGAGAAGTACGGACCAGAGGCTCTATGCGAATTATTCTGCGGCATCGGGAATCTACTCCGACCTGTGGTTTGCGAAACGCGGCGGGGCGACCATTGATGTCGTCGATGGCGACGATACGCTGAAGGTGGATTCCGCACGGTGGGTGAAATACTATGCACTTGCCCAAAAGCCTTACCTGGCGACGCAGTTCGAAGAGAACATCGCGAAGCACACGTTTAACTTGGGCCTTAGCCTCTCGCTACCCTACAACACCTTGAATGTCGGTGGAGTGTGGTGCATTCGGCGGGATTATTCTGGATTCGAACAGGATAAACTAATCTCCGATTTCAATTTTAGCGACGAGACTTTCGGAATTCTCGGCTATTACTTCCATGGTGGCGACTATTTTGAACAGAGCTATCCTGTTTCGCTCCTGACTGCTGTGGGCAAGGTGCGCAACCGCCTCTCGGTGGTGCCGCGCTATAAGGTCTATGAACGCGACAATATGGACGATTTCGAATGGCGCATCGCGGAAAGCCTGCAGATGCCGATTGTGGATAAGTTTATGGACCTGTCGCTGACGGGCTTGTTCCGCCAGGAGTTCCTGAACCGCGACGAGGGTTCTGCCCATGTGCGCGAAGTAGAAATGGATGTGGGCGGTTCCCTGACGCTCGGGTTTACGCACTTGAAGAACTTGACATCCTCGTGGACAATCGGGGCGCTCTACAGCCATCGCCCGGACCTGCTTTCGGATGAATACTTTGACCTCTACGGCACGGCGACGGTGAATTATGCGTTCTGATTTTTTTGCGCAATGAGATGTGTGGTATGAATCGTTTTTTGTTGTTTCTGATACTTTCGTTTTTTGCCGTTAACGGATGGTGTGCTGCGACGGTTTGTTCCGAATCTGGGAAACGGTGCGACATGAATGTTGCTTCCGCGGATGATTGGTGGATGCTTAATCTGGAGATTCTGGAATGTAAAGTGCTGTGTGCAGAATACGACACGCTTCAGGTAACCGTCACTTCGGATATCGAATTTGACGAGTCCGCTCCGGATTCGGGGTGCGTCCCTGCGTTCGATGCGGTCAACTTTGCGGGCTCCTTTATCCTTAAGGGCGACGAGGTGCACACGATATCCAATATCTGCATGGAAAATACGGCGATGGCCGATTCCTACGGCATGTTCAATGTGGCTGAACATGAGCTGGTTGTGCGAAACTTGAGGTTCAGGAATATCCGTGCGGATGCCAAGGGCGCAAAGTATTTTGGCTTGCTTGCCGGCCGCGTCGATGGAAACCTGCGTCTCGAAAACGTGCTGTTCGAGAATGTCCGGGTGAATGTCGATTCCGCGTCGTCGTTTGCGGGAGGCCTTGTCGGTATCGTTTCGCCGCCCGAAGAGGGACCCGAGAGGGGTAAGGCGGTCCTTTCCAATGTCGTGGTTCGCGATTTTGTTGTGAACAGCAGCTCGAAGAAGGCGGTGGGCGGTCTCCTCGGCTATGTACAGGATTCGCTTACGGTGATGCTCTCGAGCATTTCGCTTTCGATGGAGCAGGGGCGCATTGACGGTGAGGTGGATGCCAATACGGCCCTGTTCGGTGGCGTTGTCGGCATGGCGAACAACATGACCCAGTTTGTCATGGATACGCTTAATGTGGATATTTCTATCGCCGGGGATTTCGATGCGAATACGGAAGCCGTGAATATAGGAGGCGTCGCGGGGAAGATTGCGTCCGGCGGATTCCTTGCCGCGGATGCGGTAGTGAACGGACGCATCAAGGCGTCTTCTTCGACACTGTTCGATACGGACCATTTCTTTGCAACCGTATTTTATGTGGGCGGCCTTGTCGGGCAATGGAAGGCTGTCAATTCCGATACCTTCTGGGTAAACGGCGGCTCGGTCAATGTGGATATAGGCACCGATAGCCTGCTTGTTCCGTTCCTGGACGTGGGCGGTATCCTGGGCAATGCCTTTGTTGACGACGAGAAGGCGCGCCCGCTGGTATCGGTTATGAATGTCGGGTATGACGGAAAAATGGACTTCGGATTTGCGAACCACGTGCAGCGCATCTATGCGGGCGGATTCGTAGGCGACATCCACAGCGAATCGGGATACTTCTCTGCCGTTATCGAAAATGTCAAATCCGCTCCGGAAATGCGCGGTTTCACCTTCAGCGGTGCGGCGGGAAGCCTCGTCGGCCGCATGGATGCCCTGGCGGTCGGAATCAGGAATGTGCAGGCATCGGGAAAAATCGGGATGCAGATGCATAACCAGCTTTATGATGCCCGGTCCCCCTTGTACTTGGGAGGTCTGGTCGGTTTTTCCGAGAATGCGAAACTGGCCGTGAGGTCTTCGTCGTATTCCGGGAGCCTGCAACTTGCGGTGCAGAGGTCGTCTATCGATACGGTGACGGCGTGGAAGGCGGGAGGTCTCGTGGGGTTTGCTTCCAAGGGATTCCTGCTGGTGGATTCCTCTTTCTTCGCGGGTAGGGTGATGGCGACGAGTGTTCCCGGGCGTCTTTCTTTAGGCGGCCTGCTCGGGGAGACGGATACTGCGGATTCCCTCGTTATTGAGCGCTCGTATGCGGTCGGCAAGCGCGATACGTTGATGGATGTCCGCTTCCAGCCGGCTGATACGGGATCTTTTGCCATCGGGGGCCTGGTTGGAAATGTTGGCAGGGTTCCTTCTGTCAAGATTCGGGAGGTGTTCGCTAGAGGAGCCATGGTGCTTCGCGATACGCTGCTCACGACGGGGCAGGAATACATGAATCTGGCGGGTATTCTCGGCCGTGACGACAGCACGGTGAAGAATGCGGATTTCCTGATGCAGGACGCCTATTATCGTGGCGGTTTCGACCTGGATGGTTTCAAGTGCCAGCGTCAGCCCTTGATTTTCGGCGTGACGGCTGCGGCAAACAAGCGTGCCTATGTCAACGCGGTCTATGCGGTCGATTTTACGGGACGTGCGCGGGAAGCGTCACAGGTAAAGCAGAAACTGATCGAGGTGGTTGCTACGGAGCCTTCGGATGAATTTATCCTGCAATATCGCGGAGAGAAGGTCCTGGTCGTAATGGATTCTGCTATTTTCAGGGATGTGCTGAATGGGGCCGAAGAACGTGAAGCCCCGGTTTGGGAATGGGACGAAAACAGGAACGATGGCCTTCCGTGGCTTGTGTCGCTCCCGAAGTTTGATGCGTATGACGGTGGCGTCGACACAGTTGAAGTGGTTCCCGAAGAAACCGATGCGCTTGATACATTGATCCAGGTTGTGCGCTGCGAATCCATCGAGGTCTACGCATCGGGCAATATTGCGAAGGTCGATATCCGCATCCGCAACGAGACTCCGTCGCCTGTCGTGATGAAGCTTTCGCTTGTCAATGGGGCGGATTCCGCCGTTGTCGATACGCTTGTCGTGAGGACTCCGGAAGATTCCCTCGACATTTTCGTCTTCCGGGATATTCCGAAGGGGAACTACAGGGCGGTCGTCACGCTCGATACGAACACCTTCGAGACGACGGAATGGAATGTTGCGGGCGGCGTAACCCTGATGGCGAATTCCTGGACGATGGTGGCGCTCGGTTCTGTCGAGAAGGACTCCGTGAAGGGTGTGGCCGGCCTGACGGCCTACCGTTGGGACGAGCGCGCGAAGGTCTGCGATTACTGGCAGTATGTGCCGTATGCGCTGGATGATGCCGTGGAGGCGGTCGATGGCTTCTGGGCCTATTCGAAGTCGGAACTCGAGCTTCCGATGAAGGCTCCGGATTCCGTTGCAGATTCCCTGCGTTGGAAGTTGGAACATGAATTCTACGGCTGGAACATGGTCGCGAACCCTTATCCGTGGGCGCTTTCGACCGGCGATGCTTCCGATTTTGAGAATGCGGAGGGCGCGGAAAGCCCCCTGTGGGTGTGGAATGCGGATAAGCGTGACTATGACCCTGTTTCCGTGTTGCCTCCGTTTGGCGCGTTCTGGGTCCATAGCGATAGCGAAAGCGTCCGGGCGGTGTCGACGGAGCCGGTATTCGGCAAGGAGCCCGTGGCGACTTACGGACATGTCGAGCATGTGGCGGTTGTCTCGCTCGAAAAGTCGCTCCGGAAGGCGGCTCGCGGTTCGTGGAGCGTGCGCTTGACGCTGAAGGGCGAGGACGGCAGCGAGGATGCCTGGAATGTTGTCGGGGTCGGTAGCCGTAGCGTGGATGTCGCCGAGCCGCCGGCAGGGATGGCGCCGGGGGTTAACCTTTCTATTTCGGGTGGGAATGACAGCACGCGTGCACTTGCGAAGAGTGTTCGGGCTGCATCGGCCATGCCTGCCGGCGGGAGCGTCTCTTGGACGCTCGCGGTTTCGTCGGCGAAACCGCAATCGGCGTTGCTCGGCGTGGAAGGCCTGGCAGAACTTGAAGCGATGGGCTATAGCGCGGTACTTGTTGTTGATGGCATGGAGCGCGTGTGCGCAGCGGGCCATCCGGTGAAGCTGGAACTTTCTTCCAGGGTGGCTAAAGCCGAATTCCGTGTTGTCCCGAAGTCGGCGTTGCCCGCCGTTGCCGCAAGCTCTATCGGGAAAATCCGCTTCGTGCGGTCTGCTGGTAGTCTGGACGTCGCTTTCGAAGCTCCGGGAACACTTGCCGGGTCTAGGTCCGAGGTTCGCCTACTCGACTTGCAGGGCCGTATGCTGTCGCGTGCGTTTGGCAAGGTGCAGCCGGGCATGAACAGCCTCTCCCTTTCCGTTTTCGGTCGTGGCGGCGTGTTCGTGCTGATGGTCAAGGCCGGAAGCGAAACCCGCTCCATGAGGATTCGTTTGTGACGTTCTATATCGGTTGTCATCTTTCTAGTGCTGCAGGCTTCAAGGCGATGGGCGAGGATGCCCTCTCCATAGGGGCCAACGTATTCCAGTTTTTTACCCGCAACCCGCGCGGCGGTGCCGCGAAGCCTTTCGATAAGCAAGACGCGGCGGCGCTAGTGGACCTGATGCGCGAAAACAAGTTCGGGCCCGCGCTTGCGCATGCACCCTACACGCTGAACCCGTGTGCGGCGGACCCGGGGTTGCGCGACTATGCCCGCGACGTGATGAAGGATGACCTGTGGCGCATGGACCACTTTCCGGGAGCGATGTACAACTTCCACCCCGGGAGCCACGTGAAGCAGGGGGCCGAAAGGGGCATCGAACTGATTGCGGAACACCTGAACGCGATTCTGCGCCCGGACCTGAAGACGCTTGTGCTCCTCGAGACGATGGCGGGGAAGGGGAGCGAGGTTGGCCGTACCTTCGAGGAATTGCGCGCGATTATCGACCGGGTGGAACTCTCGGACAAGGTCGGGGTATGCCTCGATACCTGCCACGTGCATGATGGCGGCTACGATATCGTGAACCGCCTGGACTGGGTGCTGGAACAGTTCGACAAGGTTATCGGGCTAGGGAGGCTGCGTGCGGTGCACCTGAACGACAGCAAGAACCCGCTGGCAAGCCACAAGGACCGCCACGAGGTCATCGGTGCTGGCTTTATCGGGCTGGATGCGCTGGTGCGCGTGGTGAACCATCCGGCGCTCCGCGACCTGCCTTTCTACCTCGAAACCCCGAACGAACTCCCCGGTTATGCCGCCGAAATCGCCCTTATGCGTAAAAAACGCAAAAATTTATGATTTTTTCCAAAAAATCCCCTTGACAACGGACGAGTAAAATCTATATTTGGGGGCGTCTAACAGACGATGCTTCATAGCTCAGTTGGTAGAGCCCGCGACTGTTAATCGCGTTGTCCTTGGTTCGAGTCCAAGTGAAGCAGCTTAGAACCCCGTTCGAAAGAGCGGGGTTCTTTGTTTTCTTTTCTTGTCATCCCCGCTATCATTCTTGTCTTCCCTGGTTTAGTCGCGGCCCTCCTTTTTGTATATTTCATCCTATGTTCAAGAAGTTTTTTATCGCTATTCTCGCTGCGGCTGCCTTCACGCTCGCGGCTGACCCCGTCACTGTCGAAGCCCGCCTGACCGAAATCCCGGGCAAGATGCCGAGCAACGACCTCTACAGCTACGTGTACGTGTTCAAGTACAAGGTGCAGAAGGTGGTCTCTGGCAAGCTCGACGCGAAGGAAATCCTCGTGGGCGTGTACAACCCGCTTATCGCCCGCGGCAAGGTCAAGGACAAGATGGCCGACAAGAGCAAGGGCAACGTGGGCGAGTTCAAGGCGAAGGCCAAGCACACGCTCAAGATTGTGCCGCTCGAGGGCAACTGGGACGGCGCCGTGGAAGACGAGTATTTTGACGACGAATCCCCGCGCTATCTCGCGATTGAAGTGAACGAGTAGGCTGTGGTCTTCTCTTCCCAGATTTTCCTGTTCTACTTTTTGCCGACTTTTTTGGTCGGGTATTTCGTGCTGTTCCGTGCCGGGGTCAAGCATTCCGGCCTGAACTTCTTCATCACGATTTTCAGTTACATCTTTTACGGCTGGCTCGAACCGTGGCTCGTATTCCTGATGTTCGGCTCGACGCTCGTGGTTTACGTGAGCGGGCGGTTCATCTCTGCGCCTGGCGCTAGCAAGCGGCAGCGTAACCTGGCGCTCCTTGCGGCGATTGTCGTGAACCTCGGCGCGCTCGGGTTCTTCAAGTACTATATGTTCGGCATGGGCGTCATCAACGATGTGGTGGCAAAGCTCGGCTGCGAGCCTTTCTCGGTGATGACTGTGCTGTTGCCGGTGGGTATCTCGTTCTATACGTTCCAGTCCATGAGCTACGCGATTGACGTGTGGCGTGGCACGGCCCCTCCGGTCAAGGACTTCGTGACGTTCGCCTGCTACGTGGCGCTGTTCCCGCAGCTCGTGGCGGGCCCGATCGTGCGTTACAATACGGTGGCCGAGGAACTTGCGACACGCACGCACACGCTCGAGAACTTCGTTCGCGGCATCATGTTCTTCAGTTTCGGCTTTGCGGAGAAGATTTTCCTTGCGAACCAGGTGGGTATCATCGCCGACCGCGTGTTTGCTGCGGACGCTCCGGGCGTGCTCAATACGTGGTGGGGTAGCCTTGCGTACATGTTCCAGATTTACTTCGATTTTTCGGCGTACAGCAACATGGCGATTGGCCTCGGCCTGATGCTCGGGTTCCATTTCCCGCGCAACTTCAACGGCCCTTACCGCGCGGTGAGCATCACGGATTTCTGGAAAAAGTGGCACATTTCGCTCACGAGTTGGTTCCGCGATTACCTCTACATCGCCCTCGGTGGAAACCGCGTGGGCAAGAAACGCCTGTATTTTAATTTGTTCATGGTCATGTTCCTGAGCGGCGTGTGGCACGGCGCGAACTGGACGTTCGTTTGCTGGGGCCTTTTCCATGCCTTCTTCATGATTGTGGAACGTGCAAACAACAAGAATGCGCTCTACTACAAGGCGCCCCGCGTGGTGCAGATTCTCATTACGCAAGTGATTGTGCTGTTCGGCTGGGTGCTGTTCCGTGCCGATAGCATTGGCGAGGCGTGGCGCATGTGGAAGGCGATGCTCGGACTCATGCCGGTGAGCGGCGCCGACGCCATCCTTACGGCCGAAATCTTCACGCCCACGTGCATCGTGTTCATGGCGGTGGCGGCCCTGCTTTCGTTCTGGAAATTCCGCAGTTTCGACTGGTGCAACGAGGTGAAGCCCTGGAAGGCCGCCGTCGCGCTCGGACTCTTTGTGCTTGCGACGCTCGCGCTCTTTACCCAGAGCTACAACCCGTTCCTTTATTTCCAGTTCTAGCGGGATGTTTTGTGCTTTGTCGGATTGATGTCCGAAAAAAATATTATATTATCGTCATGGTTCAGCCTGTATCGAAAATCAGCATTCTTGAACCCCTCTGCTGGGATTCCAGCGTGAAGGCCGAAGAACTCCTCCCTTTGGTGGAAGGAGACGTTTCCTCGGTTGGTGATTTTTCGCGAGAATCCCTGTTTTTGAGGACTCTTGAACGCGTGCCTTGGCACAACCTGATTGTGTTGTGGAATGGGGCTGAAAATTGTGCCAAACTTTATACGGAAAAGGTACGAAGGGGGCTTCGCAATGGCGACTTCAGACAAAAATACGATTTCGCATTCGGAATTCTACGAGGAGAACCTGTACAAGCTCCAAGATGGGGTTCTGAGTATTGTGAAAAACTCAGACGTACCTTTGTATCTGACCGGTGGAACCGCCCTTAGCCGGGCATATTATCACCACCGTTATTCGGATGATTTGGATTTCTTTGTCAACAGCGACAGCGCTTTTAATCAATATGTTGATATTGTTTTGAAAGCCCTTAAAGAAGAAGGGTATAGTTGGAGTACTGAAACGGGTTTTGTCAAGTCGCCGGATTTCAGGACTCTCGTTCTGAAACATCCTGATTATCAGATGGGGTTGAAACTTGATTTTGTAAATGACGTTGCTGCCCACTATGGCGAAATATGCGATACTGCGCTGTTCTATAGAACTGATTCCGTCCGGAATATACTATCGAACAAAGTTACTGCAATTTTTAGGATGTCGGCAAAAGACATCGTGGATATCCATCGAATATGCTTGAATGAAAAATTTGAATGGAGTCAAATTTTTGAAGAAGTCCGTGAAAAGGAATTAGGTGTAGAGCCGTTGGACGTCTCTCAAATAATGCAGGGGATAACGCAGACTGCATTTGATAATATCAAATGGAAATGCAAACTGACATATGCCGATTTTAAGCGCGATATTGACATAATTGCAAGTGACATGCTTAGCATGAAACTCAATAGCCTGGTTGGGTAGTTCCATCCGAAAAGACAAGGAGTGAGAAAATGAATGAACGTGTCATGAACGTAGCGAAGTGGAGCCGAAATGTCTCCATGTCGATTGTTCTCGGCATATTCCTCGCGGCATGCGGCGATGACGACAGCAGTTTCGCCCCGCGTGACGAGGATTCATCTTCGTCCATTTGCGAAGACTGCGATGAGACGACATCGTCATCCAGTAGCAGTTCTATGGATTCTATCGGCTCTTCGAGCCTCCAGAATGACAAGAGCAGCAGTTCGAGTAAGGAGCAGGGAGATGGCGGATCGGAGTCCGCCATGACGAGCAGCAGCGCGAAATCCTCTTCTAGTGAGGAAAAAGACGAATCGTCGTCAAGCGAAAAAGTGGAAAGTTCGTCTAGTGACAAGATTGCTTCTAGTTCGAGCGAAAAATCTTCCAGCAGTAGTTCTGCGGAGTCGTCTTCATCGAGTGTAAAATCTAGTAGTTCTGTTGTTTCGTCTTCCAGTAAGGATGTTGCGTCCAGCAGTAGTGTGAACTCCTCCTCCAGCGTCACTCCGCAGTCGAGTTCAAGTGTTCCCAGTAGCAGCGGCTATGTCCCGTATGACCATATGGCTGATTTGGGTGATGCGATGCGTATTAAAGAGAGCGATTACAAGACCTTTGTTGATGAACGCAATGGTCGAAGCTACTACTACATTACGATAAACGGGAAAAACAAAAAAGGCGAGGCCGCTTCTGTGACCGTAATGGCAGAAAACCTCAATATCGGCAAGATGGTTGGTATTACAAAAGATCAGGCAAACGATACGTTAATCGAGCGTTACTGCTACGATAGGGATACCACAAATTGCGACCGCTACGGTGGCCTCTACCAGTGGGCCGAGATGATGCAGCTGCCGAGCCGCTGCAATACCGAAAGCTGCGCCGATTTGATCCAGCCTAACCACCAGGGAATTTGTCCGGATGGCTGGCGGCTTTTGACTCGGGACGATTTTTATGTTGTGCTCCATGCGGACAACAATAAGCATGGAATCGAAGACGTTCGGGCCATAAGATTCGGTGGCTATAACTATAGCGGCTATTCCCTCGTCGGAGCCGGATATGTTTGGGATCGTAGTCTTTCTGGTATAAATGAAGGGACATATTGGTATTATCCAGTGGAAGATGCTGCTAATCCTGATACGAAAGCAGCAGCAGATGCTGCTGATGCTCATTTGGATTATCTTATCGAAAGTAGGGCCTCTAAATTGCATGGTTTCTCCGTCCGCTGTACTAAGCTAGAAGAATAACCACAAATTTTCAGAGCATCTTCCTGCAGTTTAATGCGGACCCGCAATTCGCGAAAGCCGAAGTGTCTAACAGCCACGAGGCTTTCGCAGTACCCGCTTCGAAACGTTCCTGCGATAAACAGTCTTGCTCCGGAGACACACTCGTGTTTCTTTGCGGAGAGAGGGCGTTTTGCTAAGCAAACACTCGAACGAAGTGAATGTGTTTGCGTGCGAAATGTCCCTCGAAGCAAACTAACTATCAAGAAGCAGGTCTGGATCCTTCGACTCCACTTCGTTTCGCTCAGGATGACATTTGGGGGCTGGATCCTTCGCTACGCTCAGGATGACGTTTTGAGATGGAAACCTGCGTTTACAGATAAAGTAAACAATGCGTTAGGGATAGTGACCCCTTGGGGCGGCGCTGTGGCGCCGTTTTAGGAGGCGATCCGGGGACGGAACGCCACGGATTGCCCCTAAAATATAGCCCGACCGCACATATATGGGCGGGAACGCCCGAGAAAATGAAAATCCGGCGTGTTTTTTTACTATCTTACCGAATATGAGTGAAAACCCGCAGAATGTAGAAGAGGCCGAGGAAGTCGAAGAAGAACTTCCGAAAGTGGAAAGCAGCGAAGACCTTGCCCGCATTATCCAGGCTATCGTGTTCGCGTCGCCCGACATTGTGACGCTCAAGAAGTTGCGCGAGATTCTGGGCGACTTTCTGGATGCCCGTACCGTGTCGGATGCGCTCATTGCTGCGAACGATTCGCTGAACAAGATTAATTCTCCGTTCGAGATTGTGGAACAGGCGGGCGGCTACCGTTTCCGCACGCGTGCGAAGTACTACCCGTGGGTGCGCAAGCTGTTCCCCGAGGCGAATGCGCGCCGCCTGAGCCAGGCCGCACTCGAGACCCTCGCGGTGATTGCCTACCAGCAGCCCATCACGAAGGCAGCCATCGAGCAGGTGCGCGGTGTGTCTTCTGTAGATGGCCCGATCAGGAACCTGCTCGACAAGGGCTTTATTGCATTGGGCGCGCGCGCCGAGACTGTCGGCAACCCCTATACATACGTGACGACCCAGGAATTCATGAAGTATTTCGGCATCAACCGCATTCCCGAGGACCTGCCGCGCCTGCGCGAGTTCAGTGAACTCCTGGAAGCGGGCACGCTCGTGCCGCAGTACGCCAAGCAGGAATCCGAACCTACGGAACCTGTGCCTCCGGAAGATAACCCGGAACAGATTGAACTTTCGATGGGAGACCTGTAATGGCTGTCACCCCGTTGATGCAGCAGTATTACGAGATCAAGAAACAGAACCCTGGCTGCATTTTATTTTTCCGCATGGGCGACTTCTTCGAACTGTTCGAGGACGACGCCGTCATAGCATCCAAGATTCTTGGACTTACGCTCACGAGCCGCAACAACGGCGCCTCGGGTGCGACACCCTTGTGCGGGTTCCCGCACCATGCCGCAGACCGCTACGTGCCGAAGATGGTGGCGGCGGGTTACCGCATCGCGATTTGCGAGCAGGTGGAAGACCCGAAGCTTGCGAAGGGTATCGTGAAGCGCGATATCGTGGAGATTATCAGTGCCGGCACCGCGATGGACGAGTCGAACCTGAACGCGAAGGAGGCGAACTACCTGTTTGCCTACGTGCCCGCGGGTAACGATGCCGCGTTTGCCGTCGCCGACGTGACGACGGGCTACCTCGCCGTGTGCAGGAGCAGCGTGCAGGCTTTCGAGTGCGAGTTCAGCCGCCGCATGCCCAAGGAAATCGTGGTGCCCGAGGGTGTCGAGATTCCCTCGAGCATCATGGACATGGTCAAGGCCGACAACGTGCTGGTGACGCAGATTCCCGAATTCATGTTCGGGGAGGAGCAGAGCCGCGACGTTCTGTTTAGCCACTTCAAGGTGGAATCGCTGGTGGGCCTCGGGCTCGATGGCCGCGAATGCGAGACGGAAGTCGCGGGTGCCCTGATGGCCTACCTGATGGACCAGAAGAAGTCCGAACTTTCGCACTTTACGACGCTCGAGATCTTGAATCTCGACGACTACATGACGCTCGACCCGAGTACGCTCAGGAACCTGGAACTTACGCGCCCGCTGAATGCGGACGACTACTCGAGCACGCTCTGTTCGGTGCTGGACCACACGGTGACCGCGATGGGCGGGCGCACGCTCAAGGACTGGGTGAGCCACCCGCTGATTTCTGTTTTGCGCATCCAGGAACGCGAGGAGGCTGTCGCCGAACTGGTACAGAACCCGGTGGCGCTTGACGAACTGAAGGAATCGCTCACGAGCATCCTCGACATGGAACGCCTGATGGGGCGCGTGGGGAGTGGGCGTGCCAACGCGCGCGACCTTGCGGGCATGGGGCGTTCGCTTTCGCAGGCGTCGAAGGTGGCCGACGTGCTCGAGGGTCTGCGGGCCCCGATTTTTGAAGGCCTGCGCGAGACGCTTGAACACGCGCGCGGCCGCGGCGAGGAACTGTTGGCGCAATTCAACGAGGACTTGCCTCTCACGGTGCGCGAGGGCGGGATGATTCGCCCGGGCGCGAATGCGGAACTCGACGCGATGAATGCCGACATCAAGGAAAAACGCGAATGGATTGCCTCGCTGGAAGGCCGCGAGCGCGAACGCCTCGGAATCCCGAGCCTGAAGGTCGGTTACAACCGCGTGTTCGGCTACTACATCGAGATTACCAAGGCGCAGATGGCGAAGGCGACAAGCCCCATCCCCGAGGAATATATCCGCAAGCAGACGACGGTGAACGGCGAACGCTACATTACGCCCGAGATGAAGGAATGCGAATCCATCATCAGCAACGCCGAGGTGAACATCCACGAGCTGGAATACCGCATATTCTGCAGCCTGCGCGACCGCGTGGACGGCTGGCGCGCTGAACTCCAGGAGATTGCCGACGCGGTGGCGAAGGTCGATACGCTCTACAGTTTCGCGCGGGCGGCCCGCAAGTACAATTACGCTTGTCCCGAGGTTTTCGAGGGCTCGGGTATAGAAATCCGCGGCGGTTTCCATCCGGTGATTGTCGCCGTGAACCCGGATTTGGACTTTATCCCGAACGATGTTTCGCTTTCGCCCGATGGCACGCGCCTGATGCTCATCACGGGCCCGAACATGGCGGGTAAGTCGACTTACCTGCGCCAGACCGGGCTCATCGTATTGATGGCGCAAATCGGCTGCTTTGTGCCGGCGGAATCTGCCCGCATTGGGGTAGTGGACCGCATATTCACCCGCGTGGGGGCGAGTGACCGCCTGAGTCGCGGGCTCAGCACCTTCATGGTCGAGATGATCGAAACCGCAAATATCTTGCGGAACGCGACTCCGCACAGCCTTGTGCTGCTCGATGAAATCGGGCGCGGCACGAGCACCTTCGACGGGCTTTCCATCGCCTGGGCGATTGTGGAGACCCTCCACGACGAGCCCGCACGGCAGGCGCTGACCCTCTTTGCGACGCACTACCACGAACTCACCGGGCTCGTGGAAAGCCTCGAGCATGCGGGCAACTTCCAGGTGGCCGTGCAGGAGAAGGGCGACAAGCTGGTGTTCCTCCACAAGATTCTGGCGGGTGCCTGCGATTCTAGTTATGGTATCCATGTGGCTGAGATGGCGGGCCTCCCGAACAACGTTGTCCGCAGGGCGAGGAAGATACTTCTCCGGCTTGAGAAGGAGAAAATTGACCCGAGCGACGGCGCCGTGAAGAAGAAGCAGAAGGAACACCCGCAGCTGGACATGTTCGCCCCGCCCGACGAGAACACGCAGCTCCTGAAGGACGAAATCCGCAGGCTCAAGCCCGAGGAAATGACCCCGATGCAGGCGCTCCAGCGCTTGATGGAACTGAAGGAAGCGTACGGGAAATAACTGCTATGCAAGGAGATCCCCGCCTTCGCGGGGATGACGATGTAGTATGATAGACTTTGCTGCCATAATGGAACATGCCTTCGCGAACCGTCCGTACCTTTCGGACGTTCACGGCATCGAGCATTGGCACCAGGTGGAGGCCAACGGGCTCCTGCTTGCTGGCCGCGTTGCCGGCGTGGATGTCGACGTCGTTCGTCTCTTTGCCATATTCCACGACAGCAAGCGCTTTGACGATGGTCACGACCCTGAGCACGGCGCACGCGGTGCCGAATTCGCGAAGGAATGCCGCGAGGCTAAGCTCTTTGAGATAGAAGACGAGCGCTTCGACAAGCTTTTCCATGCCTGCAAGTTCCACACGCACGAACCGAAAAACGGAGACCCGACCATAGACTGCTGCTACGATGCCGACAGGCTCGACCTGGGCAGGGTAGGGATTCCGCTCGATCCCGAAAAGATGGCGACCAGTTTCGGGAGCAGGATTGCGAAACAGTCCCGGAAAGAAAGCGTGTCGGTATTTACCATGCGCCAGTGGCTGAAGAATCTGGAATTGAAATAGGTTTCGGATGGTGTTTTGAAATGGAAAATCAAGAAAGAAAAGACAACAATTACTTGTTCGATTCCGGGAATCTCTCGGAAGGGGCCCTCGCTAAGAAGCACCGCCTTGAAAACGATCCGAGTTCCCGTACTAATATAATGGATTATCTGCCCGGTATGGAAGTTATCCAGTCGGACATTGCCGACAAGGTCCTCTCCGAATCCGAGAACTACGATTACAGTAAGTACACCGGCAAAGACGTGAAGCGCGCTTTGGAACACGAACGCTGTACGCTCGAAGATTTCAAGGCGCTCCTTTCTCCGGCGGCCGCCCCGTATCTCGAGCAGATGGCTGCGAAGGCGAAAATCGAGACGAGCAAGCACTTCGGCAACAACGTCTATTTCTTCACACCGCTCTACATCGCGAACTATTGCGAAAACTACTGCGTCTATTGCGGGTTCAACTGCTACAACCACATCAAGCGCATGCAGCTCACCATGGAGCAGATCGAGCACGAGATGAAGGTGATTGCTGACAGCGGTATGGAAGAAATCTTGATTCTCACGGGCGAAAGCCGCGCCAAAAGCAGTGTGGAATACATCGGTGAAGCCTGCAAGCTCGCACGCAAGTATTTCCGCATGGTGGGCGTGGAGGTCTACCCGGTCAACGTGGATGAATACCGCTACCTGCACGAATGCGGCGTGGACTACGTGACTGTTTTCCAGGAAACATACGACAAGGTGCGTTTCGAACAACTTCACCTGATGGGCCACAAGCGCGTATTCCCGTACCGCTTCGACTCGCAGGAACGCGCCCTCATGGCGGGCATGCGCGGTGTTGCTTTCTCCGCACTCCTCGGCCTTTCGGACTTCCGCCGCGATGCGCTGGCTTCGGCACTGCACGTGTATTACCTGCAAAAGAAGTACCCGCATGCCGAGATGAGCTTAAGCTGCCCGAGACTTCGCCCGATTATCAACAACGACAAGATTGACCCGCTGGACGTTCACGAAAAGGAACTTTGCCAGGTGCTTTGCGCCTACCGTATCTTCTTGCCGTACGTGGGCATCACGGTTTCGAGCCGCGAAAGCAAGGAATTCCGCAACGGCATCGTGAAAATCTGTGCGACGAAAGTTTCCGCCGGCGTTTCTACGGGCATCGGCGACCACGAAAGCAAGTACAGCGGTCACGACGACGGGGAAGGCGGCGACGAGCAGTTCGAAATCAACGACTCCCGCAGTTTCAACGATATGTACGGCGACATCTCGGGCGAAGGTCTACAGCCCGTTTTGAACGATTATCTTTACGTGTAGCGGCTAGTATTTGTAATCAGCGCAACCGGCATCGCCATAGGTCGAGAAGCAGACTCCGTGCTCCGTGAGGAGGGCGCTGCCGCGTCCGCTTTTGGTGCTTAGCTTGCCGCCATTTGGGAGCAGGGCGACTTCCACGGACTGGCTGTGTTCGTCGCGTCCGCTCCACTGGACACTCATCGTCAAGCGGTAATTTGTTTTATTGGAGCCTTGCGACGAAATTCCCGACAAGCCTGTGGACTTCCCTTTGTTCAATTCCTTGCTGATAAACATCTGCTCCTTGGGGAAGGTCCTATAATCCGAATTGTTGTTATAGGGTACGGAATAAAAAGTTGCTCCGTCCTTTTTCCAATCGTCTTTAGTAGTTCTGGCAATAAGAATGTCCGCGACACCATGAAAGCCGGAATCCTTTAGGGCGTTGAACCATGTTCCACTACTCCCGACCAAAGCACTCATTTCCGAGTTGGCAGTGACACTGGAGTGCTTTCCTTGCACGTTGGAGGGGAGGTCCGGACGCACTTCTACAATGAACAACTGTACGCCGGATTCACTTTTCAGGGCATTTTTCAGTTTGGTGAGATTTTCTTGAGCCTTGTCTCCGGTCTTTACAAATGCGCTATTGAACAAAGCTCCTTCATCTTCAATCAGCGCCCTGTTTAGCGCATCTCTCAGATAGAACAGCTTCATCAGGTCGATTTTTTCTTTGGAACGCTCGACAAGCCCGAAAATGTTCGGTACGGCGACTGCAGCCAAGATTCCCATGACAATCGT
The DNA here is from genome assembly GCF_002342555.1 of Fibrobacter sp. UBA2449. Classification (NCBI taxonomy): domain Bacteria; kingdom Pseudomonadati; phylum Fibrobacterota; class Fibrobacteria; order Fibrobacterales; family Fibrobacteraceae; genus Fibrobacter; species Fibrobacter sp. UBA2449. The sequence continues at coordinate 60,663 of NZ_DDQF01000006.1, read as the reverse complement.
CACCACCATGACTTCGATCAGGGTAAACCCCCTGCGACCCTTATTTTGCGCTTGCATGTGCATCGTGCTACATCCCTTGCAAATAATGAATCATTTACATTAAGAAAATAACTTTTTCGGAGCCCTGTAAACAAAATTTTTTTGATTTTTGGGCGAAATTTAAGCAAAATCACAATATAAGGCCTGTTTTTGCTATTTTTAGGAGCATGAAGACCCTCGATACGACCCTCTACTTCATTACCGACAGCACGAGCGTTCCCGAAGAGCGTTTTTTGCCAGTTGTTGAGGCCGCCTGCAAGGGCGGGGCGACCATCGTCCAGTTGCGAGAAAAGGACAAGTCTACCCGCGAGTATATGGACTTGGCGGTGGCAACGCACGAGATTACGGCCCGATACGGGATTCCGCTGATTATCGATGACCGCGTTGATGTGGCCCTCGCTATTGGTGCCGAGGGAGTTCATGTGGGGCAGAGCGATATGCCTGTAGGTATCGCCCGGAAAATCATGGGGCCGGACAAGATCATAGGGGCGACGACAAAGACTATCCCGCAGGCGCTCGAGGCTTATGAGCAGGGTGCAGATTACCTGGGCTGCGGTGCGATTTACCCGACCACGACGCATGTGAAAACGGTGATTACTCCTGTCGAAACTCTCAAAGAAATCGTGAAGGCTGTCCCGGTTCCTGTGAACGCGATTGGTGGTCTCAACAAGGATAACATCTTTGTTCTCAAGGGTTCCGGCATTGCTGGCATTTGTGTCGTTTCCGCAATCATGAAGGCTGCCGACCCGGAACTTGCGACCCGAGAACTTAAACAGGCCTTTTTGGACCTGAACGCATAACTTGGGCTGTATTACTGGCCGCTGCCGCGAAGCCGTTGTCCGATCCTGAGCGGCGATTCTGGCGAGATGTTGTTGATGCGGCACAACGCCTTTACCGAGATGTTGAACCATGCGGCGATGCTTTCGAGGGTGTCGCCCTTCTTGACAACGTATTCTTCTTTCTTCAGGCGCCACTGCATCTTGCGGTGTGCGGTGATGACATCGCTCTTGGAAATATGGCTTGCGTCTTCTGTCAGGGACCAGTGCGGAAAGTCGATGACGGTTTCGGGGTCGATGTTGTAGTTCCCGTACCTGATTTCGAAATGGAGGTGCGCTCCGGAAGAGCGTCCGGAGTTGCCTCCCAGTCCGACGATGTCGCCGGGAAGCAGCTTGTCGCCGACCTTGACTTCGCGCTTGGAGAGGTGCCCGTAGAGGGTCTGGATGTCGTTGTCGTGCTGGACCAGTACGTAGTGGCCGTAGCCGCCGGGGTTGTACTTGGACATGATGACCACGCCGGGCAGTGCGGCGACGATAGGCTCGTCGCGGATAATCTTGACATCGACACCCCGGTGCAGACGGTGGTTGCGGATTCCATAGGGGGAGCCGAGTCTCGCCTCGTGTGTGACGGGAATGAGCATGTTCGAAAAGTCGAGGTAGTCGCGGTCGACGGCGATGGCTGCTACCTTGTTCGTAGTTGAAGCGCTGCTTTCCTGGACTGCGCTCGTATCGGCGGTTTCGGCCGCGTGGGCCGCCGCGATGCAGAGAAATGCCAGAATAAAGAGTCTCATTCCCATGAACCTTTTACTTGAGGAATGCGAAAAATACGGCGCCGATGATGAGCGCGAAAGCGACGATGTGGTTCCAGTGCAAAGCTTCGTTGTTGAAGACTGTTGTCGCGATGACGGTGAATACCGTAAGCGAAATGGCCTCCTGGATGACCTTCAGCTGCATCAGGTTGAAGGGACCTCCGTTAATCTTGCTGCCGATGTTGTTCGCGGGAATCATGAAGAAGTATTCGATGAGGGCGATACCCCACGAGGCAAGAATCACGAGGATAAGCGGCCAGTCGGTGCTGATGTGCATTTCCTTGAGCTTGAGGTTCCCGTACCAGGCGGCTGTCATGAAGACGTTGCTGATGATGAGGAGGATGATTGTGAGAATTCCTGCTTTCATAATAATTGAGATCTAGTGGGATGAAGTTCTAAGGCGATAAGGCTTTCCGGTGCTCATCTGGTAGGCGAGACGGGCGCGGACTTGTTCCAGGTATTGGATGTATTTTTCGCTTTGGTAGTCGCGGTAGGTCCATTCGAAGGCATGGAAATGCCCGTCCTGAAAGTAGAGCGTGGGTTCCACGAAAATGCCTCGCTGCATGTAGACGCGCTGGCGCTGGTCCTTGGTCGTTGCAAGGAAAAACTGGCCGAGGGTCATGTAGCCCGGGTCGAGGTTTACGGGTCTTAGCCCTGGCGTTCCGTTTTGCCTTGCGATTTCGAGTTCCACCTCGTTTGACCAAAGCTTGATGTCGACGATGGTCTCGCGTTCCACGAGGGGCTCATAGCTGAAGAAGGCACGGACGGGCGAGGATCCGATTTCGTCGACATAGTAGTTGGTAAACGTGAAGGGGAACGGTTCGAGGTTCAGGTCCTCGGTGCCGAAGCGCTTAACCAGGGTTTCCCGGACGGATTCGACGGCGGAGGTGTCCCTTGCGAGGATACCTACGACAATCTTGACCTTGGCTGGAGTCCTGAGTTCGCCCATAAATTACAATTTAGTAAAAGGCGAAAAGCGCGGCTTTTAGTATTTTTTAGATATGCGCTTTTGTTTGTTGACCGTGTTTGCCCTTATGTCAGTCGCCCTTGCCGAGACGCTGCGCGAGGTGCCTGCAATACTTGATTCCGTGTCGCACGAACCGACGCACTTTACGCAGGGAATTTTCTTTGACGGAAAGGAAATTGTCGAAACAACAGGGCAATATGGGCAATCCGGACTTTACCGCCGGACTCTCGACGGTAAAATTCTCGATTCGGCGCGGATTGCGGACCGCTATTTCGGGGAAGGCTCGATCGCTGTAGGCGAAGACATCTTCTACCTCACCTGGAAAGCGAAGAAGGCGTTCATCTATAACCGCAAGCCGTTCCGTGCGAAGGGCGAGTTCCGCATCCCGACGGAAGGCTGGGGACTCACGTATTGGCGAAACGCGCTCCTCATGAGCAACGGTTCCGAAGAGCTTCTGCAAATTGCGCTCGGGAGTTTCAACGTGGTGGGCGTCATCCGCGTAACCGACGAAGGGCGTCCCGTGAAAAATCTAAACGAACTTGAAATTGTCGGGAATACTTTGTACGCAAATGTCTGGCAGACGGGCTTGATTGCAGTAATCGACTTGCCGAGCGGGAGGGTCAAAAAATACCTTGACCTTACGCAGAAGTGGAAGGAAATCTACCGGAACCACCGCAACATAGACGTGTTGAACGGGATTGCCTTCGACGGTAAGTTCCTTTGGGTGACGGGCAAATACTGGCCGCAGATTTATAAAATCCAGCCGTAGGCGAGATTTACCTTGGCGCTGTCGCCGGGGCAGAACCAAAGAGAATGGAATTGCTGTAGCTGAGGCCGATCGAGAGGCGTGGCTTCTTGGGGTTGAAGTCGAGGATGCCGTAGCGTGCATCCAGGGATATCCTGTGTGCCCCTAGCCTGAAACTCACGTAGCTGCCGACGCCGACTTCTACGTTGCCGAAGTCGAGCTGGTCGTCGATCCAGCCGAGGTTGAGCCAGAAGTTACGGCAGATGTATTGCTCGAAGCCGATACGGATAAAGTCGCCGATGGGAATTTGCTCGATGACCGAGAATCCGCCGCTAAAAAGTTCCATCCATGCGTCAAGAAGGGAATTGATTGCTACATAGTCGTAGTCGTCATATTCGTCGTCGTAGTAGCTGTAGGAGTCGCTGTCGCCATCGTCGTCGCAAGCTCCTGTTTCGCAGACCAGTGCGACGGTAATTCCGAGCCAGATGGCCGAGACCCAAGTGCGCCAGGCGAAATACTTGTTGCCTTGGCCAAACATGAAGTAGGGAGAGGGGAGGAGACCCCAGCCTGTCACGAAACCGTTGGCGTAGCCCTTGGTCGTTTCGAGGCCGAGCGGGATTTCCCATTCGTTGCCTTGCATGCTGAAGTTGATTTTTTCGAGGCGCGCGGTGTAGACCCTGTTGTTTTCGCCTTCGCGTGATAGTTCAAGCGATTCCATGAATCCAGACGCTGAAGGCGGGTGCATGGTGCATCCGCTGAGCGCGATAAGGAATGCGAGGACTGTCAGATAGAAGAATCTCATGCCTTAAATATACTGCGAGCCTGAACAAAACGGATAATGCAGTGCTGAAAAATTGACAAATGGGAATAATGTAGTGATGAAATACACGCAAGGGTATTCCAGGTCGGAATACCCTTGTGAGAAATATGGAGAATTTTTAATGTACTCCGTTGCCGTCGGCCACGTCGCAGGTCACGGGCTTGCCGTTCACTTCGAGCGCGAGGGCGTCGCAGAACACCGCGCCACCCTTCACGGAGAGCGCAATCTTCTCGAAGTCCTTGACCTTCAGTTCACGCGGTTCGCTGGGAGCGACACCCTTGAAGAGGGCGCGGTCACCTGGCTTGGCGTCTTCGGGTACGGAGACGAGTCTGCAAGTGTGGGCCTCGTTGTCGAGGTCGCCTGCAAAGAGCATTCCCTGGCTCATGATACCGCGGAGAGCGCTGGGCTTCAGGTTTGCGAACAACAGAATCTTCCTGTCCTTCAGTTCCTCGGCCTTGTAGCTGTTCTTGAGGCCGCTGCAGATGGTGCGGAGTTCGCCTTCGCCAGCGTCCACCTTGAGCACGTAGAGGCTTGTGGCGTCCGGATGGTCGGCCACTTCCTTGATTTGGGCCACGCGCATGTCCATAGCGGCGGGCACGTCGGCAGCCATCAGCGGCTTGTTCTGCTTGGGCTTGCTCTGAGCTTCCTGCTTCTTGACTTCTTCTTCGATACGCGGGAAGAGCGGCTTGCCTTCGCCGAACGCTTCACCACCCTTGAGGATACCCCAGGCGAGGTCGTCGGCGCTCTGGAACTTGGAACCGATCATGGCGAGGCCTTCTTCTGCCTTGGAGGGAATCACCGGCCACAAGAGGCAGAGCGAAAGGCGCACGGCTTCGGCGGAAACGTAGAGTACGGTCGCGAGTTCGTCCTTGAGGGCGGGGTCCTTCGCGAGTTTCCACGGAGCCTTGACTTCGAGGTAGCGGTTGATGCTACGCACCAGCTGCATGATTGTCTCGATAGACTGCGAGAGGCGGGCTTGCGGCAGGCCTTCCTTGATTTCGGCAATCACCTTGTTCGCGAGGTCGATGACTTCCTTCTCGGCGTCGCCGATGGAGGTCGCTGCGGGGAGCTTGCCTTCAAAATTGTTGAGCACCAGGCGGTGTACGCGGTTCAGCACGTTACCCAGGTCGTTGGCGAGGTCGCTGTTGATGCGGCGCACGAAGGCGTCGTGCGTGAAGTTCGCGTCCTGGCCCACCACCATTTCGCGGGCGAGGAAGTAGCGGAACGCGTCGATGCCGTACTTTTCCATGTAGTCCATGGGGTTCACCACGTTGCCTGCGGACTTGCTCATCTTTTCGCCGCCGTTCACGAGCCACCAGCCGTGGGCCAAGATGTGCTTCGGGAGCGGAATGTCGAGAGCCATGAGCATGGTCGGCCAGTACACGCTGTGGGTGGTCAAGATGTCCTTACCGATGAGGTGGTAAGTGGCGGGCCAAATCGGCGTGCCGTCGGCATAAGTCTTGTGGAAGGCGGTGGAGGCGCTCACGTAGTTCAGGAGGGCGTCGAACCACACGTAGGTCACGTAGTCGGTGTCGAAGGGCAGCGGAATGCCCCAGCTGAGGCGTGCCTTCGGGCGGCTGATGCAAAGGTCGTTCAGCGGCTGGCGCAGGAACCCGCGGATTTCGTTCCAGCGGTAGTCCGGCACAATCCAGTCCTTGTGGCTTTCGAGGAAGTCAATCAGCTTCTGCTGATAAGAACCCATCTTGAAGAAATAGTTCTTTTCCTTGAGCCATTCCACCGGGCGGTGGCTGATGGGGTCGCACTTGTTCTCGTCGAGTTCGTCTTCGCCAAAAAAGCGTTCTTCGCCCACGGAGTACCAGCCTTCGTATTCCTTCGAGTAGATTTCACCCTTGTCCCAGAGCTTCTGCAGGCATTCCTGCACAAAAGCCTTGTGTTCGGGCATCGTGGTACGGATAAAGAAGTCGTTACTGATTCCCATCTTCTTCCACAGGTCCTCGAAGCGGTGGTAGTATTCGTCCACGTGTTCCTGCGGGGTCACGCCGCGCTTGTCGGCGGCGCGCTGCACCTTCTGGCCGTGTTCGTCGGTGCCGGTCAGGAAGAAGGTCTGGTAGCCGAGAATCTTGTGGAAGCGGGTGAGGATGTCCGCGAGGACGGTGGTGTAGGAGTGCCCAATATGCGGGGCGTCATTCACGTAATAAATCGGGGTGGTAACGTAAAAATTTTTCATGTGCCCAAAGATAGAAAAATTATATTAAAGGGAAAAACGAGGTATTTATGTCTTTCATGGATTTGGCCAAGAACCGTTATAGCTGCCGAGCATTCACTGCCCAGGCCGTAGAACCCGAAAAACTCGCCCAAGTGCTCGAGGCGGGTCGCCTGAGCCCGACGGCTATCAACGCTCAGCCCGTGACGGTGAAGGTCATCAAGTCCCCCGAGGCCCTGGAAAAGATCCGTGGCATTACCCGTATGGCCTACAATGCTCCCGTGGTTCTGATGGTTTGCTACGACGAACCCAAGTGCTATACCGCCGAAAAGTACAACGACAACTTCAACAGCGGCGTGATGGATGCAAGCATCGTCACCACCTCCATGATGATGCAGGCCACCGACCTCGGCCTTGCGACGCTCTGGGCCCGCGGATTCAACGCATCGTACATCGAAAGCGCGTTCGAGTTTCCGGACAACTTAAAGCTAGCCTGCCTCCTGGATATCGGTTACGCCGACCCTGAGAACGGTGGTCCTTCGCCCAGGCACCCCGTGCGCAAGAGTATGGAAGAATTTATGAGCGAGGTGTAAACTTTAATTCGGGGAACCTGCCTGAAAAGGCTTTTAAAAAAGAGGTAGTATATGGGATTCAACTTCCGCGGACTTGCTTTCAAGCAATCACTGATGATTCTTGTTGCCGTCACGGTCATTGTCGGCCTGATTTTCGGAATCATGACTTCGAAAATGAGTTCGCAACTAGAAGAGATGACCATTGAGAATGGCGAGCAGATTAGCCTTGCGAACGTGACCTACATCGACAAGCTATTCGATGCCGGAAAGCATGTCGGCGAAGATGCCGCGTCGACTTTGAGCAATAGTCGCATGACAAAAGCCGAACTCGACGAGTTCCTGACGCATACGCTTGCGACTGCCCGCAATCTCGTCCCCCATATTGTGGCGGTTGTGGTTGCGTTCGAACAGGGAATGGGGCCGGAGACTCCCAAGGGCGAATTCATGCGGCTTGCGCGGTTTGTGGACAACGAAACAAAGTTGATTACGGGCGCCAACTACCAGGATAAGGAATGGTATGCAAGCACAAGGGATGCCCACTCTAGCCGCTGGCAGGAACCCTTTATCGGTGAATTTGTGGATGAACCCATTGCGGTCTATACGGTTCCCATATTCCATAAGGATAAGAAGGGAAATGAAGTGCTTGCTGGAGTCCTGGCCGTGGATATGTCCATCGAATTCCTCAAGGAAACGGTGGCGGCGGCCCAGGTTCCCAATTCTGGCTTTGCCATGGTCCTCTCCGAAAAGAATGTCCCGGTTGCATTCCCTAAATACATTGCAGAAGGGAGAGGGGAAAAGGAAATAGCGGTCAAGGAATTTAACAATAAGAACTTGGTGCCGTTCGACAGGCGAGGCAAAAAGGACAAGGGCTTGATTCTTGGTTCTGTTGTCGGTGACGAAGAGGCTGCCATTTACTATACGACGATGAAATCCAACAACTGGACTTTCATGGTTGTCTGGCCTGCGCAGAAATTCCTTGAACAAAGACAATCTTCGGTTAGACTTTTTGTGGTGCTTGCGGCCTGCGGCTATGCGGTCTTGCTGGTTATCATGTTGTTGATTTCGTTCAGGGTCGCGAAGCCGCTCAAGGAACTTTCCGCTGCCGCAAAGAAACTTGGCAATGGCGATTTCGACGTGGCGATTCCGCAGATGAAGGGGCACGACGAGGTGGCGGAGTTCGCCTGGGCTTTCTCGAACATGCTTTCTTCGCTCAAGGATCATGTCGAAAGGCAGAAGGACATGAAGCGCATCGAGCGCGAACTCGACCTGGCCCGCAATATCCAGCTGTCGACGCTTCCGAGAGAAGAATGCGAAGAAAATTCCGATGACGACCGCCACGAACTTTCGCAGTTCCTGCTTCCGGCGAAGGAAGTGGGCGGCGACTTTTATGATTTCTTCAAGATAGATAACGATCACTTGTGCGTCATGGTGGGCGATGTCTCGGGCAAGGGTGTCCCGGCCGCGCTGTTCATGATGATTTCCCGAATTATCCTGCGGACGATGACCAAGAACATGAAATCCGTCGTGAATGCGTTTAACAGCACGAACTTCGCGCTTGCGAAACGCAACAGGCTGAACATGTTCGTGACCGTGTGGGCCGGAATCATCGACTTGCGCACCGGCCATGTGGAATTCGCCTCGGCTGGCCATAACCCGCCTGCGGTCCGTCATAGCGATGGCACTGTCGAATTTGTAAATAGCAAGTCGGGACTTGTTCTGGCGGCAATGGAGGATACGCTTTACCAGTCGCAGTCTTTTGATCTCAAGACTGGCGATTCGCTGTTCCTTTTTACCGACGGCGTAACAGAAGCGACTAATTCCCGGGATGAACTTTTTGGCGACAAGAGGTTGCTTGAGACGCTTGAAAGGGGCGGTGATTTGAAACCTGCTGAAACATGCGCCTTTGTCAAGAAGAGTATTGACGATTTTGTGCAGGACGCCCCGCAGTTCGACGATATTACCATGTTGACCATGAAGTTTATTGGCAATGACGAACCGGTGTGGGAACGTTACGAAAAGACCGTAGATGTCGCGAAGGACAATCAGGGCGCTCTCAAATCATTTGTTGAAAATATCCTCACTCCGATGGATGGTGCCAAGAAAATGCAGATGCAGGATGCTTGGCAACGTTATGAAAAAATCGTGGACGTCATTCCTGAAAACCAGGACATTCTTACTGCCTTTGTCGAGGGGATTCTGGCGCCGATGGAGGCGTCGATGAAGTCCCAGATGCAAATCAATATTGCAATCGATGAAATCTACAGCAATATCGTCAAGTTCTCCGGAGCCACAAGCGTGACGCTGATTGTCGAAATCCGCAAGGCTACTCTCGATGCGCGGTTGACCTTTATCGATAACGGGGCTGCTTTCGACCCGCTCAAGCAGGCAGATCCGGACGTGACGTCTTCTGCCGAAGAACGCGAAATCGGTGGCCTTGGAATATTTATTGTCAAGAAGACGATGGATAGCGTCAGTTACCGCAGAAACGGCGACCAGAACGAACTTGCAATTACAAAGAGGCTCAGCTAAGAATAACGGCTATTTTCGGCTGAGCTCGAGTACGTAGTCTGCTGCGTTCACAAAATCCTGGGCGTGTTCGATTGCGATGACGGTGTGGCCGGCATCGGTAAGCCCGTGGATGAGTTTTAGCAGATGCTGGATATCCTTTTGATGGAGCCCTCGCGCGGGTTCGTCGAAGAGGAATAGCGTGTTGGGGGCCTTCGCGCGTGCAAGCGCGATTGACAGTCGCAACCTTGCTCGCTCGCCACCGGACAGGTGCGCTGTCGTTTGCCCAAGCTTCAGGTATTCGAGCCCGGTATCCACGAGAGGCTTGAGTTTGTCTGCAAACGGCTTGAGGTTGGAGAATAGCTTGTATGCACTGCCGACTTCCAAATCGTAGATGTCGGCGATGGAGAGTGACTTGAACCGGACTTCCAGGATTTCGTCTTTAAAGCGTTTGCCGAGGCAGACAGGACATTCGGACTCTTCGTAGCCTGCGGGGTCGAGGATGACTCCCTCGCCCTTGCAGTTTTCGCAGCGGCCGCCGGGGGCATGGGTTGCGAATTTGGATGCGGTGTAGCCCCGGACTTTGCTTTCGGGAAGCTTCGCGAACAGTTCGCGAAGAATCGTGTTCAGGTTGATTGCGGAGGCTACGGTGCTCCGGCGGTTGCCGTGGAAATCGCCTGTCGATAGGATGGATAGCGCCTGGATGCCGAGAGGACTGAATTCTCCTCGGGTTCCGCGGTAGGCGAGGTTACGGAAGAGAAGGGTCGACTTTCCGCTGCCGCTCTGGCCTGTGATGACGCTGAATTTTTGCACCGGGAACCACGCCGAAACTGGCTTCATGTCGAAAAGGGCGAAATTCTCGATTGCGATGGCGTTCGTCTTTGAGGGCTTGATCCTTGTGCTTGCCTGCTTCCGAATTCCGAGTTCTCTTAACCAGTTGCCGGTGGGCGAATTGGGGTTCTCCAGCACCTCTTTCGCTTTTCCCTGGAATAGGATTTCTCCGCCCTTTTCTCCCGCTCCGGGTCCCATTTCGATGATCCAGTCTGCACGCCTGATGATGCCTGGATTGTGCTCGATAAGCACGAGGGTGTTTCCGCGGGATTGGACCTTCTTGAGGACTTTCCAGAGGGCGTCGACATCGCACTCATGCAGTCCGCTTGCGGGCTCGTCAAGGACGATGAGCAGGTTGTTCAGGAGTCCGGTGGAAAGGCTCGATAGCCTTAGGCGCTGGATTTCACCTCCGGAAAGGGTCGAGGCGCTCCGTCCTCCCGTCAGGTAGCCGATTCCCAGTTCGTTGATGGCTCGGATGCGGTCGACGAGAGTGTTGAATGCGGGAAGCTGTTTTGCTGTAAGGCGCTTGTCGAAAAGGGTGTGCAGCAGGCTTTCGAGCTTTGCGAACGGCGTGTCCAGAACGTTTTTCCAGGTGGTTGGACTCTTGCTGGGAGCGCCATCTCCCTGGCCCTCGACGGTTGCGCTTAGGATGCTCCCGTTCAGCCGGAGTCCCTTGCAGCGAGGACATTCGGAACCCTCGTCGCCGTTTTCTGATTCGATGATGCCGGTCCCTGCACATTCAGGGCAAACGCTCTCGCGGGTGTAGGGCGAGAGGTCTTCTGCGGCAAGTGGCCTTGAAAGCTGCTCTCCGTGGTCCGGGCAGCGTGGCACGGTGCTGTAAACCTTGCGGGTCCCATCGATGTCAAGCGTGATTCCGCCGTGGGTGAGTTTCAGTGCGCCGTCTACAGCTTCGGCGATGCGGGTGCGGGTGTTCTCGCGAACAATCACGCGGTCCACGACAATGAAAAATTCTTCGGGAACAATCCTGCGTTCGCTGTCGGTCAGGTCGGCTAGCGAGTAGCTGACTCCATCGGCCATGGCTCGCGTAAAGCCCTGGGCCAGGAATACTGCCGAGAGCTTGTCGAGGTTGGAGGCGGATTCGACTTTCGCCAAAAATTGCAGCTTGGTCCCCTGCGGTAATCCTGCGATTTCTCGGATGATGTTCTCGCGACTCTGGCTTTCCATGGGTTTCCCGCATTCGGGGCAGGCGGGCCTTGCGTTGGCGGCAAAAAGCGCCCGCAAGGTGTTGTCGCATTCCGAGATGCTCAACGCGTATGCCTTGGCTGGGGCTTCCCCGTGGCTTGGTCCTACGGCAAGACTTGCTGGCAGGCCATCGGCACTGTCGAGTGGGATAATGCGTCTCCCGCCCAGAAGTTCAGCGGCAAAAGGCGATAGAGTCTCGAGATAGCGACGCTTGGATTCTCCATGCAGGGTGTCGAGAACGAGTGTCGATTTTCCGCAACCCGAAGGACCGCAGACAACGGTAATCTTGCCCAATGGAAATTGGGCGTCCACATTTTTTAGATTGTGCAGTCTGCAGCCACGTATCGAAATAAATTCGGGCATGGAATAGAGCTTATTCCCTTATCGTGAATCGCAGTTCGCCGAACGGGGTGCAGAGGTCCATGTTGTCGAGGTTGTTCGTTTCGATTCCTGCGAACATGCGGTATCCGCCGCCGATGGAAATTTCGAGCATCTTGGTGATGCGGTAGTTGAAATGGGCCGAAATATCCGCCGTGAAGAAGTAGTCTTCGGATTCGAAAGCTTCATCGTCGGGTTCCATCACGTAGAGGGCTCCGCCGCCCACGTTGATGGGGACAGAAAACGCAATTTTGTCGAATCGGAGCGGGAAAAGCTCAATGAAGCCGCCGAACGACATGTACTTGATCATCTGCTTTTCTTTGACATTGTGGTTGCGGACATCGCTTAGGAGCCTGTCGACCCACATGCCCGTCGAGAAGATGGGCGCAATGTCGAGACCGATGCGGAGATTTGCGAAGATGGCTCCGTCGTCGGCCACAAGCACGTTGCCGCCGCTTACTCCGATAAGGGCCTTGAGTCCGCCTTCGGATTTTTCCTCGGTGACGGGCGTGTCGCCCATGCCTGCCAGTTCGGCGTAGCTCGAGCCGACGCAGAAGAAAAGCAGAAGGCAAATGGCGATGGCCTTCGTGGAAAGCCTATTTTTCTTGGTCTGACTTTGCATTGTGGACATCCTCCAGGGTTGCGGTCCAGTTCCACTTCTTTTGTGAAGATTCCGGCCAGTAGCAGATGGTCCACACGAGGCTGTTGCCGCATAGGATAATGGACCAGACTCCGAAAAAGAGGAACAGCACCAACGGGATAAAGGCGAGAGAGCCATAGAAAATGGACATGCGTGTTACCATCGCTGTCTGGATGAGCATGAGAATCTTCACGTAAATGTTGATGGCGATCCATGCAATGATGGTTGCCATGAGCGAAACGGCGAAGAGCTTGCTTTTGCGATAGGGCGGCTTGACTCCGGTTTCCCTTTGTCTGAGGCTTCTGGCCGGGAGCGCGTAGAGCATCAGGAAAATGAGGAGCATTGCCGCAAAATGAAACGCGATATACCAGAATGCGGTAATGAGGACCTTGAGCAGTTCCGGCGAGAAGTGGAAGCCGTCGACGACTATCATGGTGAGGACGTCTTGCACATGGTTCACGAATCCTGCGAACATTCCGATGAAACCGGCGAATATGAGCAGGAAGGGCGTGTAGACCTGGATCTGCCTAAACAGCGTTCTCGAGGTCTTGACTTCCCATACGACATTGAAGTTTGTTTCCAAACTGCCGAAAGCGAGAATGAAGGTGACGAAAAGGCCAAGGGCACCGATGAATCCGAGTTTGCCGATAGGAATGTGCTCGGCGTTTTGCACGATGTCGATGATTTGTTCGGTAGGCCAGTCCAGGTTAAGAACGTCGATGATGATGGGCAGGTAGTCGGACATGAACCCGCCAAACCCCACTGCGAGCGTTATTGAGGTGAGCAAAATGAGAAGCGGGACAACCGCCACGAGAGTGGTGTAGGTAAGACTTGCCGCTCGGGTCATTCCGTGATAGTACAGGAATGATTTTCCCGTAACGACAATGACCTTCACAAACGAAGGTGACCTTTCGGCAATGGAGTCGAAAAGCCATTCCCAGGAGAAATTCTTCCACCAATTGGGCATACGAATCCAAATATAGAATAAATATGGCTGAAACGGGTGTAAATGCTTTTTAAGGCCGGCAAGAGGGGCTTATTTGATGACTTCGACGGTTAATTTGTTGAATGCGAGCTTGCCGCCATCGCGGAGTTCGAGTGCCGCGCGGAAGGTGGTCTCGTTCTTCTTGAACGGCTCGAGGACGGGCGTGAACTTGTTTTTGAGCAGGCCTTCGACTTCTTCGTCGCTGAATTTGCGCTGGTAGAACACCTGCGGGATGCCGTAGCCACATTGCGGGCACACGTAGGCGCCGCTTTCGGTTGTGCCTTGCGGGCCGCTTTGCTGGGAAGTGCTGCCGCGGAAGCGCAGGCTGTCGCCGCAGACGGGGCAGGGGAGGTCCCTGTGCTGGAACTCGAACACGGCGCGGCCCTTGTCGGCGCCTTCGCCCCACTTGAGAGCGGCCGCGAATTCGGTTCCCTTCTTGCTCTTGAATCCCTGAATGAGCGGCGTGTGCCCGCTCCCGAATAGTGCCGCGATTTCCTTTGCGGTAAGCGTATGGCCTGCGATGGTTTTGAAAAGCGTGAAGTTGCAGTCGTTTGTCATCCCCGGCTCTTTTCCATTTGTCATCCCCGGCTCCGACCGGGGATCTTTGGACGGTGCAGCTCCCGTGCAGAAAATCGCGTTCTTGTTCTCTTCGAGCGGGTTTCCGCACAGCGGGCACTTGTAATCCGTCTTTTGCCCGTGGAACTTGCCGTCGCTTTCGAAGGCGAAATTGATATTGAAGTCCTTGTCGAGCGTGAGCTTGGCCGAGAATTCGGAGCCTTTCTTGCTCTTGAAACCGGAAAGCGGGCCGACGGTTTCGCCGGCGAGGAGCGCCTTGACTTCGGAATGGGCGAGCATCTTGCCTGCCACGGTGTGCCCGAACCTGAAGCCGCATTCCGCATTGGGGCACACGTAGCCCCACGGGGCGGTGTCGAGCGCTCCGCCGCACTTGGGGCAGTTCAGCTTTTCGGTCGCGGCCTCGCGCTCGAACTGGCAGGCATAGCGGGCATGCAAGTCTGCAAAGAGCTGCTTCACGTACTCCACGATGCCGTCGCGGAATTCCACGGGCGTGAGCTGCCCTTTCTCGACCTGGGAGAGCTTGTACTCCCATTCACCCGTCATCTCGGGCGATTTCACCTTCTCGTCCATGAGCGCGATGACTTCGCGGCCTCGGGCGGTACTCACCAGGTAATTTTTCTGCGCCTCGATGAACCCGCGCTTCTTGAGCGTCTCGATGATGCCCGCCTGCGTGGCCGGCGTTCCGAGCCCGCGGTCCTTCATGGCCTCGGCGAGTTCCTCGTTCTCGATTTGCTTTCCCGCAGTCTTCATTGCAGCAAGGAGGGTCGCCTCGGTGTAGTACTTGGGCTTGCTCTTCTTTTTCTTCTGCAGTTCTACGCTGTCGAAGGGGGAGGTGTCGCCCACGTTCCATTCCGGGAAGGCTTCGACCAGGTTCGTGATTTCGTCGCTGTCGCCCTTGCCCTCGGCGCCTCCGTCAGCTTTTCCGGCCTCCGCGCCGGCATCGCCCTTCTTTCCTTTCGTCTTTCGTCTCTCGTCTTTCGTCTCTTTTACCAGCGCGCGGAATCCCAAATCCTCGTTCCGCTTCAGCTTCAGTCTAAACAGGTCTAGATTTTTTGATTTCGGGTCTGGATCCTTCGACTCCGCTGACGCTTCGCTCAGGATGACGTCCATCTCGCTCCACACGTACGGCTTGAGCCATGCCTGCACAAAGCGTTCCTTCGCCAAATCGTAAATCTTCTGCTCCATTTCAGGCAGCCCGTTCGGGGTTTCGCCGGTCGGGATGATGGCGAAGTGGTCGGTGACCTTGCTCGAGTTGATGAAGACGAAATTCTCGCTTTCGCTGCGCATTACGCCCTTCTGTTCGGGGCTGGCGAGCCTCTGGGCGAGCGCGTAGGCCTCCTGCTTCATGGTGTCGGGCAGGTATTGCGAGTCGGTACGCGGGTAGGTGAGCAGCTTTTTTTCGTAGAGGTTCTGCGCGCAGTCCAATACCTGCTGGGCGCTGAACTTGAAGCGTTTGTTGCCTTCTTTCTGCAGTTCCGTCAAGTCGAAGGGTTTCTGCGGGAACTGCTTCTTTTGCTGGGTGTCGATTTTTGCGATGGTCGCCGGTGCAGGCGGCTTGCAGCGCTCCACGACCGCATTCGCCTCCGCTTCCTTCTCAAAAACCGCGACTTTTAAACCTTCGGACTTCTTGTCAGATTCCTTTTCAGAAGCATCTCTTTCGTCTTTCGCCTTTCGTCTATCGTCTAATACATATTGCGCCTGGTACCCTTTCCATGTGCCGACGACGCTGTAATAGTACAGTTCCTTGAATTGCTCGACGATGGTGTCGCGTTCCACGACCAGGTTCAAGGTCGGCGTCTGCACGCGGCCCACCGAAATCATTTTCCCGCGCCCGGCGGTGAGCGTGTAGGCGCGCGTCGCGTTGAGCCCTACCATCCAGTCGGCACGTTGCCTAAGGCGGGCGGCGTAGCTCAGGTTCACGCGCTGCGTGGCGTCTTCCAGGTTCTTCCACGCCTTGTCCAAGTCCTTCGCCACGTAGCTGTTCACCCACAGGCGCTTGATGGTCTTCTGCTTGAAAGCGGGCGTAAAGTCGAGCACCAAATCGAAAATCAGGTTTCCTTCGCGGCCGGCATCCGCGCCGTTCACGAGCACGTCGGCCTGTTCCATCATCTGGCGTACCACCGCGAGCTGCTTCTTGGTGCTCTCGATTTCCATGAGGCGGAACTTTTCGGGCAACAGCGGCAGGTTCGAAAGCCGCCAGCCTCCCTCGTAACCGGGGTAGGCGTCGAGCGGCGCGAGCGTAATCAGGTGGCCCACGCACCAGGTGATGCAGTGGTTCTTGCCGATAAGGCATCCGTCGCCCTGCGTGAACTTCTCTCCCTCGATCCGCTCGAGCATCGGGCGGTAGTGCTGGTTTGCAACAGAGGGCTTTTCGGCGACGAGAAGAATCATGGTTGCCGAAAAGATATAAAATTGATGTGCGTCTAGGCCTGCTGTTTCCAGTGTTTTAGTTGCGAAAGGTGCGAGTCGAAGAACTTGCGTCTTTCTGTTTCCGGCATGTTTTCGGGGTTAGGCATGTGCGAAAGCAAAAAGTCCAGCAGTGTATTCTTGTCGGCGTAGGCGAACTTGCCGTCGGCATAGCACCACTTGCAGTAATCCTCGTTGAAGTTGCCGTCGACTTCGCGGCTGATCATCGCGTCGTCGCCGAGGGGCATGCCGCAACACTGGCAAAAGAGCTGACGCGGCGCGCCGAGCAGCGTATTGATGGAAACGTTGAATTCGCGAGAAAGCACCTTGAGCATTTCGGTGTTCGGCTGAGTCTCGCCGGTTTCCCAGCGGCTTACGGCTTGCCTGGTCACGTGAATGCGTTCAGCCATCTGGTCTTGCGTGAGGTTGTGCTTTTCGCGGATGTTTTTCAAAATCTCTTGGGTCGTCATGAAATCTCCTTTGTTCGATTACGGAGTCAAATATACCTACGGCCTGGCGCAAATGCAAGAAACAGGCTGTTGCGTAGTGTAAAAGATAAACTAGTCTTTTGATGGGACTTGTCTCGGCATCTTCAGGTTCAGGGGGCGGTAAAGCTCGTCGTATATCTGTTGGAGCTGTTTCGGCTCGAAATCGTAAAGGCGGAAAGTTCCAATGACGCTTCTTGCGGTATCGAGGTTGCCGAGATTCCTCCCGACCTGGATATGCTTGAAACCGACAATATTGATTGCCCGCATAAGGGGGAGAAGTTCGCGTAGAACTCGCTTGTTGTTGCCGCTTTCCAGTATCAGGACAATCCAGTCGCTATCGGGAAAATCGTTGAACCGTCTAGCTTGACGCACCATAGCCAGGTCCTTGGCGATTAAATTGAACGGGGACAACGGCTTGATTTCTGCGTGTGGAAAGTCTCGGTTGCGGATAGTTTCCAGTGAATTCGGAGGTCGCTCTCCCGAAAATCCGTCGCCGGTCATTGCGATGAACGCTCCGGTGGAATCGGTGATGTAGGCTTTGCTGGAATCGGAATGTAGCGCCCATATCTTTTTACCGGGGTCGTCTTCCGCTTCCTTCTGGATGGCGACGTATAGGACTTCCGGTTTTTTCTTTTGATAATCTTCTGATGAGGGATTGATGAGTTCCGTCAAAACGGTGTAATAGGTGTTCGGCTGGAACCCGCGCCGTGCTCCTATCACGAAATAGCTGTCGGTGACGGCGACGGCCAAATTCAGTAGTGAAGGATCGTCTGCTTCAAAAGGAACAGGGACATCTTCATACATGCCGTCGGTCCCTGCGCTCGACTCTTCCTTCGGTGCTGAGCACGCTCCCGCAAGAATGCCAATGATTGCAAAAAGAAAAAATTTTTTCATACAGCATTTTCAAAGATAATAAAACGGATAGTCGTTGCTTCGGTCTTTTTTATGCGGCGGGGAACACCGTGAGAACAAATTTTCGTGTAAAGTAAGATTTTACAACCGCTTTGCCAAAAAAAATGCTAAAATTATATTTGTAAGCGTGAGGACCTCGGGTCAAGCGCCTACGAAATTAGCCCCTGTCACCCCGGCAGGGGCTTTTTCTATACATTCCGGCGTTGTTCCTGCGTCTTTTTACATCTGTAAACGCTTTTCCGCACAAAAACTCCCCGAGTCAGGCCTTAAAAGTCTATTTTTTAGAAAACCGCGCAAATGCGCAAAGGGATTGAAAATGATCGACGTGAAGGGCAAGTGGACCTTGATTACCGGCGGCTGCCGTGGGGTAGGCCGTCTCACCGCCATCGAGATGGCGAAACTTGGTGCAAACATTATCTTGCAGGGGCGCGACAAGGCGCATGCCGAACCTGTGATAGAAGAAATCAAGAAGTTCGGTGTCGAGGTGCGTGCCGTGGGCTGCAACCTCGAGAGCGAAGCAGAAATCGATGCCGCCCTTGCCGAAATCGACAGCTGGGGCGTGCAGGTGGACCTCGTGTTCAACAACGCGGGCCTCATGAGCCACTACTTCACCGACTATCTCACCAACACGATGGACGATTTCCACCACGCGATGGCCGTGAACTTCTTTGCCCCGATCAAGATTGCCTACCACTTCTTGCCGGGCATGATCCAGCGCGGTTTCGGCCGCATGCAGCTCACCACGAGCGGTATCGCCAATGAACCCGAGCTGATGGGCTACGCCTGCGCAAAGGCCGCCCTTACCAAGTTCGTGAAGGATTTCGCCTGCAAGCTCAACGGCACCGACGTGATGATGAACGTGATGGACCCGGGCTGGCTCCGCACGGACCTTGGCGGCCCGAACGCCCCCAACGCTCCCGAAAGCGTTATCCCGGGCTCGATGGTCTCCGTGATGCTCGACGACAAGAAGAGCGGCCGCTGGTTCAGTGCCCAGGAATTCACCGGCATGACCCTCGCCGACGCCGTCGAGAAGGGCAAGTCGGTAGAGGCTTGACAAGAAATTCCGCTTCGGAGAGAGCCTGTCGCTATGTCGACGGGCTTTTTTTCGTGTTCGGTTGACCTGTTTTCCCTGTCTATTTATATTTCTAGGCATGAACAATTCTCAATCCCGCAGCAAGCTTCGTGACGAAGTATATACCCAGATGATGTGCGCCCAGGCGCGCCTCAGTAAAGACCAGAATACCCAGATGGGGGCGGTGCTCGTGAGTGCCGAAGGCCGCGTGATAAGCACCGGCTATAACGGCGCCCCCGCAGGTTTTGATGACGAGACTGTGCCGTACACCCGCGAAAAGCAACTGCTGGCCTACGACCTGCTCGATGCCGACACGGGCGAACTCCTGAGCCACCACGAGTTCGAGGCGAACAAGTACCCCTTTATGGTGCATGCCGAAATCAACGCGCTCCACTATGCCCGCGGGAAGGTGCCTCCCGGCTCCAAGCTGTACGTGATTGGGTTCCCGTGCGAACGCTGCGCGCTTGACGTTAGCCTTTCCGGCGTGTCCGAAGTGTTCGTGACCAAGGACGATTATGACCCGAAGTCCACCCTCAACAACAGCCGCGATACTGCCTACTACATGTTCGCGCAGGCTCATATCGTGGTGACCCTCTGCGGCAAGCGTATCCGCCCCGTGGTCTCCAAGCCCGCGGCGAAGTAGTATTTTTTGCAAGGAAAATAGGAAGGAACGGTGATGAAAATGCTATATCTTATGGCTCTTGTCTTGTTGTTCATGGTGGGTTGTGGCTCCGATGACGATTTTAGCCCGGTCAGGAAAAACGACGATGCCGGACTGAGCGGGGAATCTTCGAGCTCTTCGGCCAAATCAAGCAGTTCGATTAAGCAGAGTTCGTCATCGAGTTCTGTTGACGGAAATTTGGAGAGTAGTTCTTCGGAGTTTCGCCTTTCGACTACGCGGACTCTTTATCCTTTATCGCCACCCTTGACAGAAAAGGGAATTCAGTTCAATTCGGATATCGACTACGGCACTATGACAGACAAGCGCGATGGCCAGACCTATAGGACTGTTGAAATCGACGGGCTGACATGGATGGCAGAAAACCTTAACTTCGCCGATTCTGTCGAATACCCACTCTTAGAGGAGGGAACGCTCTGTTTCAACGACGAGGAGGCTAATTGCGATGTGTATGGACGCCTCTACAACCGCAGGGCGGCAATGAATTCAGTCCGGTGCGCCTGGGGGGATTCCTGCTTCCATGAAAGGGGTGCGGTACACCAGGGAATCTGCCCGGACGGATGGCATATACCGACTGGAGAGGAACTTGCGTCATTGGACGACCTAGCGATTGAATTAAGGTCGGCAAAGGGGTGGAGGGGCACCGATGCCTATATCTCGCCGGGACATGATACCTACGGCTTTTCGTCCATTGGTTCTGGTGCCTATTGCGCTGGGTTCGCACAATCTAACGAAGGTTTCGAACATATAGGGGAATCTGATTTCTTCTGGTATACGACTACCTCTAATTGGCAATCTGAATACGTGTTCTATGCGCTTATTAATGGGCGCACCAATAGGGCTGCTAGTGAGATGTACCATGATGAACTTTATATCAGTGTACGCTGCGTAAAGGATTATTAGGGGCTTAGGGGGTAACATGAAAGGCTCTATGTTTTGTAAGATTCTAGGTTTGACAGCTTTTGCTTGGGGAATGGCATGCGTTACCGCGTGTGGCGATGACGAGAGCAATTTCATTGCATACGGCGAAGATTGGGAATCATCAAATTCGCAAAAGGCGAAATCTTCTTCGTCTTCCAAAGAGAATGCATCCAATGTTGAACTTTCGTTTGGGCGCATGACGGATGAACGTGATGACCAGGTCTACAAGACGGTGAAAATAGGCAATCGCGAATGGATGGCGGAAAACCTCAACCTTCGTTATTTGCAACCGACAGATTCGCTGGATTCCAGCAGTTTTTGCTATGATAACTCCGCCGAAAATTGTGAAAAATACGGAAGGCTATACATATGGAGTGCAGCAATGGATAGTGCAGGGGTGTACACTTCGGAATCTATTGGCAATGGTGTTGGCACGCTCTGCTTCTCGGTTTACCCTATACAGGGAATTTGTCCGGAGGGGTGGCATCTGCCCAGTGAGTATGAATGGAATGAACTGAAATCCAAGGTGAATGTGGGTGTTGCTTTGAGGTCTACGTATGACTGGGAATATTCGAACGGGACGGATGATTTTTCTTTTACGGCTTTGCCGGCAGGTCTCGCTGTTAATGGAACCTATAATTTCTTGCACACCCGCGCGTTGTTCTGGAGTTCGACTGAAGCCTATGGTATAGGCAAAAAAGAAAATAAGGCCAGTTATAACGCGTTTTTCTTGTCTTTGGAATACAAGAGCGAGAGAGAAAGCATTGTTTTATACTCTACGGGCAAGCATCAGGCTTTCTCTGTCCGTTGCCTCAAGGATTACTGATAAGTTGGACTCGGTGTCCCTAAAAAAAGACTGCTTTTTTGTGCATTGTTTATGCGAATGACACTTTCTGTCGTTCGCATTTATTATATTAGTGCACATGGTAGCAGTAAACAAGTCGAAGAAAGAAATTGAATACCTCTGCACGGACTGCGGTAACACGACGCCCAAGTGGGTCGGGAAGTGCCCGTTCTGCGGGGCGTGGAATACCCTCAAGGAACATGCGGTAGAGCCTGTCAATACGGGGGCTGCGCGTGGCGGGCGCGGGCTTGGAGGTCCGGTCCATCAGGTCGTGGCACTCAAGGATGTGGCTACGGAAGACACGCGGCGGCTGAGCACCGCCAATACGGAATTCGACCGCGTGCTCGGAGGCGGGCTTGCGCCAGGTTCCCTGGTGCTCATCGGTGGCGATCCCGGGATAGGCAAGTCCACCCTGGTGCTCACGACTCTCGCCACGATGACAGCCGCCGGCGTGAAGACGCTGTATGTGAGCGGGGAAGAGAGCGCTTGCCAGGTGAAACTCAGGAGCGAACGCCTGAACATTTCTGGTTCCGACATGCTGCTCCTGTGCGAGACGAGCCTCGAGAAGATCGTGGAACACGCGAAAGAGGTCAAACCGCAGGTCATGGTCATCGACTCCATACAGACGGTTTACAAGGGCGACCTCTCGGGCACTCCGGGGTCGGCGGCCCAGCTTCGCGAATGCACTCTCGACCTCATGGTGTTCGCGAAGAATACGGGCTGCATCACCATCCTCATCGGGCATGTGACGAAGGACGGGCAAATAGCGGGGCCGCGCATCCTCGAGCACATGGTCGATACGGTCGTCTACTTCGAGGGCGACCGCAACCACCAGTACCGCCTGCTGCGGACCATCAAGAACCGTTTCGGCGCGACCGACGAGGTGGGCGTTTTCGAGATGACGAGCCACGGGCTGGAGTCGGTGGCGAACCCGAGCAAGGTCTTTTTGCAGGAGAATATCCCGCCTACGCCGGGAAGCGTCGTCTGCTGCACGATGGAAGGGACGCGCGCTCTCCTGTTCGAGACGCAGGCGCTCGTGAACCAGACGGGTTTTGCCGTGCCTCAGCGCGTGGCCGCGGGTATCGACCCGAAGCGTCTCACGATTATCCTCGCCCTGCTCGAGAAGTTTGGCGGAGTGTCGATAGGCGCATCCGACGTGTTCGCGACGATTGCGGGCGGCATGAAGGTGACTGACGCCTCGTCCGATCTCGCGCTCGCTCTTGCCATCGCGAGCAACCACCTGGGTATCCCGCTCGGCCGCCAGACCATCGCGGTCGGCGAGCTCGGACTTTCAGGCGAGGTCCGCAGCGTGAGCCTTCTGGACCAGCGGATCAAGGAGGCCATCCGGTTGGGGATGGTGGAGGCTGTCGTCCCTGCCAATGGCCGCCTGCCCGAGAACCTCGGCAATATGAAGGTGGTGCGCATCCGGAGCCTTTCAGAAGCTATTTCCTGGCTCATGGACAAGAAGTAACCTCCCTGACCCCAAAAAGGAAGCCCCGCATTGGTGCGGGGCTTCTTAAATCCGTTAGAGGTTTTGACTACTCGTCGTCATCGTCGCTGTGTTTTCTCTTTTTCTTCTTTTTCTTTTTCGGCATGGCGTCGTCAGAAACAGAAGACTTCTTGCCGGAACCCTGCACGACCACTTCGGCGGCCTTTTCACCCGGCTTGGTAAAGCCGTACTGGCGCGGGTCGAAGCCGGCGGGGAACTTGGTGCGGCTGTCGTAGATGACCTTCTTGGCGGTGAACTTCTCGATCTTGGCGTCGCTCAGGTCGGCACCGGAGAAGTCGACGTTCTCCATCTTGGTGTCGGCGTCGATCTTGACGTTCCTCATCTTGGCGTTGGTGAAACGCACCTTCACGAGCTTGGCACCGGCGAAGCTAGCACCGTTGAGCTGGGTGCCGATGAAGTCGGTCTGCTCGATCGTGGAGTTCGAGAGGTTGGCCTTGTCCATGTCTGCGCCGTCGAAGATGTTCTTCTTGATGTAGGCGCCATCGAACACGGCTTTCGTAAGTTCGGTTCCGCGGAATTCGCACTTGTTCACTTCGGTATCGAAGAAGGAGGACTTGCTGAGCTTCGCCTTGTCAAAGTTGCTCTTGGAAACAGAGCCCTTGTCGAAGACCACGCCGGTCAGGTCCTGTCCGGTGAACTTCATGTTCTTCACGGTGGACTGGGCGAACTTGGCCTTCTGGAGCTGTGTCTTGGAGAGGTCGACGTCGTTGAATTCGGTCAGCGAGAGGTCCGCTTCCTGGAGGTTCACGTTCTGGAACTCGGCACCGCTGAAGTTAGCCTGGGAAAGACCCGCCTTGGCGAAGTTCACGTTGATGAGGTCAACGCCCTTGAAGTTCGCGGCGATGAGGTTGCAGGCCGTAAAGTCGGTCTTCACGATGGTCGCCTTCTTGAGGTTCACTTCGCCCATCAGGGAGCGGGAGAAGTTGGCGTTCGTGAGGTTTGCCTTGCTGAGGTCGGCACGGGTAAGGTCCACGTCCATGACGGAGGCCTGCGTGAAGTCCACCTTGCTGAAGTCCGTTTCGTCGGCCACCTTCATGGCGTCGAGGCGGGCATTCTTGAAGTTTACGTTCGGGAACTGGCTACCGAGGAGCGTTGCACGGTAGAGGTCGGCCTCTTCCATGTCTGCGCCCTTGAAGTTGGAATTGCGGATATCGGCGCCGCTGATGGTCACCTTCTTAAGGTTCGCGTTCTTGAAGTTCGCTTCGCTAATCACTGCGTTACGGAAGGAGACTTCCGGGAGCTGAGCGCCCTGGAAGTTTATCTTTTCACCGGCGCTGCGCTGGAAGTCGGTCACGTTCTTTTTTGCTTTGGCGTTCGAAAAATCAAACCCGTCGATACGCTTGTCGCGGAAAGACGTGTTTAGATCCTGACCGGAATAATCCTGGGCAAAACCGCTGATCGCCAGTGCGCCAACGAGGCAGAGCCCGAACTTCGTTATCATCTTCATATTCATATACAATTCCCTTTAAGGATAAAAACCAAATAACGGATAGCCCTAAAATAATTAAAAAAAATGACAAATAGCAATAGAAAAGAAAAAAACTTTATAAATAAAAGCTAATTTATACCCCGAAATGGCAAATTTTGCATCAAATCGGTACGATGTGGTGGTTTGCGGGGCCGGTCCTGCCGGTCTCATGGCGGCTTGCACCCTGGGAAGATTGACCGGCGGTGCCAGACGGATTCTCCTTTTGGATAAGAAGGAGCCTTGGAAGGAACCCATTTTCTGTGCAGAAGCGGTTTCTACGGACAGGCTTAACGCCCTTTGGCCCGTGGACCCTTCCTTTGTCCGCGGTTCGCTTTCTGGAATCTATTTCACATCGCCCAAGCGTTATCGCGCGGAATTCTACAGCAAGGATTGCGGTCTCATCCTGGACCGAGCCCGGTTCCATCACTCCATCTCGGATGGCTGTTGCGCTGCGGGCGTGGAATGCCGTTACGACGCTCTGATCAAGAAATTGGAAAAGACGGCGGATGGTTGGAATGTGACGGTCTCGGTCGCGGGCGGCGCGCTTGAAACGGTCTCTGCGGCTGCGGTTGTCGATGCGTCCGGTCCGAGCTGCAGGCTTACCCGTGGAATCGAATGCCTCGAGGGCATCGAGTCGGGCGATACCGACCTCGAACCCGCGATTTTCGCGGTGGCGGAAGGCATCGAGCACAGCCGCGAGCATATTGAACTCTTTTTCGGAAGCGAGTTTCCTGATGGCTACGGCTGGATTTTCCCGCGCGACGGCGTGGAAGTGAATATCGGCTTTGTTCTCGGCAAGAACGTGCGCCACAAGGAACCCCTGCGCAAAAAGCTTCTGGACTTTATCGCTAAGGATTATCCGAATGCGAAGGTGAAGGCCGTCTATGGAGGCACGATTTCGTGTGGGCAGTCGACGAAACCCATGGCCAGGTGCGGACTTTTCAAGGCGGGCGATGCCGCAAGTTGCATGAACCCCATTAGCCGCTCGGGTATCGTGGAAGCCTTGCTCTGTGGAAAGATTGTTGCCGAGTCCGTAAAAAATTGGCTCGATGACGCCGGCGAAAACCGCGAAAAGATCGAAGCCGAAGTTCAGGAACGCTGGATGGCGGCCCTCGGTCGGCAGCACCTGCAGATTGCTCGGGCAAAACCCGGATTCAACAGCATTTCGGATGCGCAGTTCGACCGTGCCGCCAAGAAACTCTCGAAGCTGCCGCGCGAAAAGCAGACTCTCCTCCGCATCTTCTTCGCGGTGCTTTGGGCGTGCCCCACTGTTATCTGGAAAATGCGCTCGTTTATTCGGTAGGAATCGATGATGTCGGGAAATATTGCAGAAAGAGTCGAGGATATCAGGGCCAAGTTCGCTTCGTTTGCCGATCCGGACGACAAGTGGAAATTCCTGCTCGATCTCGCTCGCGCCCACAAGGGGATGGACGCTTCGCTCAAGGCGGAAAAATTCATCATCCAGGGGTGCGCCTCCACGATGTACCTTGTGCCCAAGTTCGATGGCGCCGTTCTCCATTTCGAGATGGATGTCGAGGGCGGCACGACGAACCCGCTGATCAGCCGGGGCCTCGGAGCGCTAGCCCTCAGGGTCTACAACGATTTGCCGCCAAGCGAAATCCTTTCGCTCGACCCCGTGTTTTTTCAGCAGATTGGCTTGAACGTCGGACTTTCGCCGACCCGCTCCAACGGCTTTGCGAGTCTGCTAAAACAAATTTATCTGTATGCGCGCGTCTTTGACGCCATGTCTAAAAAGTAAAAGGTAGGTTAGAATATGGTTAGTTTCTTGAATGGCAAGAGCCCCTTTGACGAAGCAGAAGAAAAGCTGGAAGCGGGGGAGACTGTAAACGGTCGCCCCAAGATGCCAACCGGCCCCATCATGGGCTGGCAAGACGGCGTGTTCCTTTTGGTGGTCATCGCCCTGATTGTCGGCGGCTACCAGTATTACCAGTATGCAAAGCGTTCCAGCGCGGAAACGTTTGCCCGCTGTGATGCGCTTTATCAGGCCGCCCAGGAAGATCCGCAGAAGTATGCGGAAGTGGAAGCATGCTACGACAGCACCTGGGAACTCGGGTTCGTGAGCGATTCCATGGAAGTGCTGCGCCAGAACCGCCAGGGTGCCATTGCCGATATGCGTAGCGCCCAGAAGGATATCCTCGAAGATGCGAAGGGTGCCCTCGACGAGGGCGATACGGTCAAGGCCGTCACAATGCTTCGCAAATATGCCGGCGCCAAGCTCCTTCGCCCCGCTGATGCGGCGGAATGGAACAAGATTTCTGCGATTCCCGTGGCCGAATAAGTCCCGGCGTGGTCTCCATTGCGGAATAATAATGTAGATTGGGGTTATGTCTAGGTTTGTCGAGATTGACGGAATGTCTCCCCGACTGGGGGAACGCGTGTTTGTGGCCGATGGGGCATTTCTCGTTGGCGACGTGGAATTGGGGGATGATTCTTCCGTGTTTTACGGGGCTGTGCTCCGTGGCGACCTAGCTCCGATTCGCGTAGGTATGCGGACGAATATCCAGGATAACGTGACGGTCCATGTTTCGACGGATGTCCCGACAGTCATTGGAAACGAGGTGACCGTGGGGCACAACGCGGTGCTGCATGCCTGCACGATTGATGACAATGTGCTTATTGGCATGGGGGCTATCGTAATGGATGGCGCCCATATCAAGAAAAATTGCATTGTGGGGGCCGGAGCCGTCGTTACCCAGGGCAAGGAATTCCCGGAGAATTCCCTGATCCTTGGTTCTCCCGCCCATGTGGTCCGCGAACTGACTGTTGAAGAAATCGAGAATGTCCGCGGCGGGATGTTCCGCTATGTCGAAATAAAGGACAAGCTCTTGCGCGGGAACGGCTGATGGGTTTCAAGTTCGTATTTCTCATCAATCCCATCAGTGGAGGCGGGCAGGGCAAGGTTATCTTTAACTTCTTGCCCGAAATTATGGCATCCATGGGCTTTGCTGCAGAAGAATGGAAGGCCGAGTTCACCCACTACGAAGGCATGGAAGCGCAGATTCTTGATGCGCTTTCCCATACGGAAACGCTTATCGCGGTCGGTGGCGACGGAACGGTGTCCGCGGTCTTGTCGACGATGCTTGCCTCCGATTTCGCGACCAGGGTGAAGATTGGGCTTATTCCGCTGGGGACGGGCAACGACCTTGCACGCGTGCTAAAGCTCTACAAGCCTTTTGTGGACCAGGGGCTTTTGTTCCTGGTGCGTCGGCTGCTGCGTGCTCCTGCGGTTCCGTTCGATATCTGGAAAGTCAACGGGAAATATGCGCTCGCCAACTACTTTTCGGGTGGTATCGACGCCCGCATCGCGCATGATTTCAACCAGGACCGTGCTAGCGGAGCGATTTCTTCGTCTTCCGTGGTGGCAAACAAGCTGCATTACGTCCGCCGTTTCTTTGCCGACAGGAACTACCGCCTTACGCAGGGCTCTCTCCGCTATGTCGATAAGTACGGCAAGTCGCATAGCCTTGACTTGAAGGGCCACCGCACCTTGATTGTCGGGAATATCCCGAGCTTTGCGAGTGGCGCGAATCCCTTTTTTAGGGCCAATATGGCGGATGGATTCCTGGAGGTGGTCGACGTGCCTAATATGCCCACCTTCTTGCTTGCGATTGCGATAGGGAACATCCCACTGCTCGGCTACATTTTCAAATGCCATTTTCTCAAGTCAATCAAGGTCCATTCTCTTGAAATGACGGTGCGTCCGGACGAGTTCTTGCAGCTTGACGGCGAAGACATGAGTGGCAGGCTGGGCGAAAAGATTTCGATCGAGTTTGCCGCGCAGGTGCAGATGCTGAGGCTGGAGGATTGATGCGTCCGGTCAAGCTATCGGTTGTCCTAGAATGGCTACGGGCCGATGCGGAAACGCGCGTCTCGCCGGAATTCGAAATAACGGGTTTTGCGTCTATAGACTCGGCCGGACCGGCCGATGCCAGCTTTTGGATGGGCGCTTCTGCGAAGAACGAGACGAATGCGAATGGCTTCGCGTCGTCGCTCTTGCCGCGGGTGCGGGCCGGTTTGTTGTTCGTGCCGCGCGATGCTTTCGATGACGCGTGCGAATTGTTTAAGCAGGTGCTCTGCGTCGCCCCTGTCGAAAACCCGTATCATGCGATGGTACTGTTCTTGGAAAAGTTTGCCGCGGACGAACCTGCGCATGCGCCGGCTGTCGCAAATACCGCGCGTGTGCATGCGAGCGCCGTCGTCGAAGGTCGCGTGGGCGAAAATGCGGTCGTGGGCCCGGGATGCGTGGTGATGCGGGGTGCTGAAGTGGGTGACGGCTGTGTCCTGGAAGCAAATGTGACCGTTTATCCGAACGTAAAGATAGGTCGGAACTGCGTGTTCCAGGCGGGCGCCGTTATAGGTTCGCGCGGGTTCGGGTTCTATGAATTTGAGGGCAGGCGCCGGCCGGTCCCACACCTTGCTGGCGTGCGCATCGGAGACAACTGCGGCTTTGGGGCGAATGCAGTGGTGGCCGCGGGATTCTTGAACCCCACCGCGATTGGGGACGGGTGCCAGTTCGATTCGTTTGTTCAAATCGCTCACAACTGCCGATTGGGCAGTGGCGTCTACATGGCCTCGCAGACGGCGGTTGCCGGTTCCGTGGTGGTTGAGGACGGCGTGGAATTCGCGGGAGGCGCGAAGGCCGCGGGCCACTTGACCATAGGCAAGGGGGCGCGCGTCGCCGCGAAGGCGGGAGTGACAAAGAGTGTCCCGGCTGGCCGGACTGTTGCCGGTTTCCCTGCCGAAGAAATTACGCAGTGGCGCCGCTCGATGGTGCGCCTCCGCCAGATGGGGAAGAAGTAGCATGCCGGCCTTCAAGAGTCTAGAATTTGCGTCGCCTTCGCTTTCGTACCCGCAGGCTAGAGTCCGCGTGGATATCCTCGAGAAGGATCCGAACCGTGCGCCACGCGTATGCTGGTATGTTGGCGATGAACTTTTCTATTCGACGGATTCCCTGCATTGTTATGGCGAACTCGGGTATCGCGTGGCGCGCACGGCGATTTACTCGAGACCTGGCCTGCACGGCCCGCTTTCCCTCGCCTCGACGGAGCATCTGGCGCCCGTATTCCTCATGTGGCCGAACCAGCGGTTCGATGTGCATGCCACCGAACTCCCGATGATGGACGGTAGCGCTCTCCCGTTCTTCCATGCCTTGAGGAAAGTTGCCGGTATTCCCGAACCCCTCTGCTTTTACGATGTTCCCGTGTCGTTTGACCTGGAGTTCCCGCGTGGTCGCGTGAGCGTATCGCCTGCGGACTGCTTCGAGGTGGAATACGAGATTACCCGCGATGCGACTGCGGGTGACGTTGCTTTCCGCTCGGCGGCGACCCTCTCGGTGTATTCTGCGGAAGACCTCTACCGCGCATTTTCGGCCCGCACGTTCATTTTCGAAGAAGATTACGCGAAGGCCCGCGCCGAAGGTCTCCTCGCCGGGGTAGACGAATCCTGCGGCATGCTCCTGGGTGGCGCGGGAGAACACCCCCGTTACCGCATGGCGGAAGAACCCGCCTGTCACAAGATTTTGGACCTGCTGGGCGATCTTGCCTTCGCGGTCCCTGCTTTACCAAAGGTTCGCGTTCAAATATTGAACGGCGGCCATACCATTCACCATAAAATCATGGAGAAACTCCTGCCTTATGTCTCTACTGGAAACCCTCAAGAAGTCTGATAAACCCGGAATCCTTTACGATGCCGCCGTGGTTCACGAACTGCTCCCGCAGAAGTTCCCGTTCGCCTTTGTCGACGAAATCCTGAGCCTCGACTTGGGCGACGGCAAGGAGGTCCTTCCGTCCCTGACGGGTCTTTTCCACGTGACGGGCGAGGAAAAGTTCTTCCAGGGACATTTCCCCGGCAATCCGGTGATGCCCGGCGTGCTGCAGGTGGAATCCATGGCCCAGGCAGCGACACTCCTCACGATGATTGCCCGCGAAGCCGAAGTGGTGGGCAAGCGTCCCGCTTTCATGGGCATCGAGAACTGCCGTTTCAGGAACCCCGTGCTCCCTGGTATGGACATTCGCCTCGAAGTGAAGCTCCTTTCCGTGCGTCACGGCATCTTCAAGTATTCGGGCAAGGCCTTCCTCGACGAAAAACTGATGTGCGAAGCCGATTTCGTTGCCGCGATGGTCTAGCATTGGCCCGAAATATTGCTATATTTACGCCGTAATAATTCTATACCTTAAAAGGAAGGTTAATCATGGCTAGAAAGAAGATTGCACTCGTTGGTGCTGGTCAAATCGGTGGTACAATGGCTCTCGTGCTCGCCCAGAAGAATCTTGGCGACGTGGTCCTTATCGATATTCCGCAGACTCAGGGCATGCCCAAGGGCAAGGCTCTCGACATTATGGAAGGCCGCTCTGTCATCAACTCCTCCGTGGATCTTCAGGGTTCTACCGACTACTCCGCCATCAAGGGCGCAGACGTCGTAATCGTGACCGCCGGTTTCCCGCGTATGCCGGGCATGAGCCGCGACGACCTCCTGGACAAGAACTGCGGCGTGATCAAGACCGTTGCCGAAGCCATCAAGGAAAACGCTCCGGACGCTTTCGTCATCGTCATTACGAACCCGCTCGACGCCATGGTCTACAACATGCAGAAGCAGTCCGGCCTCCCGGCCAACAAGGTCATCGGTATGGCTGGCGTGCTTGACTCTGCCCGTCTCGCTTGCTTCGTCGCCGACGAACTCGGCGTGTCTGTCGAAGACGTGAAGGCCCTCGTGATGGGTGGCCACGGCGACACCATGGTCTCCATCATGGAATGCGTGTCTGTTGGCGGTATCCCGGTTTCTCAGCTCATGAGCAAGGAAAAGTTTGCCGAACTCGCCAAGCGTACCGCCGGTGCCGGTGGCGAAATCGTGAACCTCCTCGGCCGCGGCTCCGCTTTCTACAGCCCGGCTACTTCTGCCATCCACATGGCCGAAGCCTACCTCCTCGACAAGAAGAGCGTGTTCTCTTGCGCTGCCAAGCTGAACGGCGAATACGGCGTGAAGGGCCTCTACTGCGGCGTGCCGGTCGTGGTCGGTGCAAACGGTGTCGAGAAGATCATCGAAGTCAAGATGAGCGACGAAGAAAAGGCCGCCTTCGAAAAGTCCGTCGAGGCTTGCAAGAAGAACGCCGAATGGGTCGACGCACATACGTAATTATAGAGATGTCATCCCCGCGTAGGCGGGGATCTTCCTATGAAAAATCCCTCGGCTTCGGCCAGGGATTTTTTTATGGAGGGGGGAGGGGCTTAGGGAGGGGAACCCTCCCTTGTCGTTTATGTAATATAGCGCACAGGACGTGCTGCAGTTTGTGAGCGGAGTCATAAAGGGACGATCGGTTTGGCTCCTGCGCGATTTTTCTCCTTAAATTATTGTTAGATTTGTGGACGTGGAAAAAATAAGGGAACTCATACCGAAGGATTCGATAATCGAGCAGCTGCTGCTCGTGGTTCTTCTTATTGTCGTCATTTGGCTCTTTAACAAGTCCTTCCGCCTGTTTTTGAAGCGTGCTGAAAGGCATGGCCTGGACCGTGCGGCGATTCCTCTGATTTCGGACCTTGTCAAGTACACGACGTATGCGCTTGGCCTTTTGCTCGGGCTTAATATTCTTGGCGTGAATACGAATGGTCTTTTGGCGATGCTCGGTGCGGCAAGCCTTGCTGTGGGCCTTGCGCTCAAGGATACGCTTGCGAATATCGCTTCGGGCTTGTTGCTATTGTTCCTGCGCCCGTTCGTGGCGGGCGACTATATTGAATGTGGTTCCATCAAGGGCAAGATTTGTGCCATCGGGCTTTTCAATACGACGCTCGAGACGTTTGAGGGAATCGCTGTTTCTGCGCCTAACAGGTCGCTTTGGGGTGCGCCTATCGTAAACTATGCCCGCAATCCCGTTCGCAGGCTCGAAATCAAGGTGGGCGTTTCGTACGATACCTCGCTGGACGTTGTCTTTTGCGCCATGCGCAGGATGGTAGAGCGCGAGACAAGCTTCCTGAAAGTGCCGCCTCCGAAGTTTTTTGTGAGCGAATACGCCGACAGTTCGATAAATATCACTGTATGGGTATGGGTTCGGACGTTCGAATACTACGAGCTCCAGCGCAAGTACTCCAGGATTGTCAAGGATGTCCTCGACGAACACAATATCGAGATTCCGTTCCCGCAGCGCGTGGTGCACCTGATGAAGGAGGGCGAGGAGGCGGGAATTTCGAAGGAACGTGAGCCCGATTTCGATGACCTCGTGCAGGACGAAGTTGTGTTCAATGGAAAGAAAATTGATATCGGCAAGTGATTATCGCTGACTGGCTCGAAAATTTGTAAAATCCCGGCCTCGGTCAGGGCTTTTTTATTACCTATTTTGTTGACTTTTTATTTTGTGTTTTTTGAAAAAAACCGAACGAATTTTTGCTATTTGTGTAAAAATGTAGACGTTTAATCGAAAAATTATTGACTTTTGACGTGCCGGTATTTATATTTGGGATGGGTGGATGCAATAAAAGGGAGCTGTTTATGTTTGGAATGGGATCACGCTTCGGCGTGCGTGCTATGTTCGGGCGTGTTGGCCTTGGGCTTGCGTTTGGAGTGTCGGTTTCCTCCGCTGCCGACTGGTATGCGAAGGATAATTTGCAACCTGGTCACGACCCGAGCATGGTACGGTTCGAGGACGGCTACGCCCTCATGAGCACCAACAACAATCTGCAGCTGTGGACGTCTGAAGACGCATACACCTGGAAGGACCACAAGTCGACCGTGAGCGCCATTCCTCAGTGGGCCTACACCTATGCTCCGGGCACCGAAGGCATCTGGGCTCCCGACGTTTTCTACATGAACGGCGAGTACCGCGTGTATTACTGCGTGTCCGTCTTTGGCAAGCGTTCTTCGGCAATCGGCTACCAGTCCACAAAGTCCATTATGCCGGGCTCATCGGGCTACGGCTGGACCGACCACGGCCACGTTTTCCACACGACGACTAGCGACAAGTACAATGCCATCGATGCCGACGTTGTGCGTGACACCGAGGGCAATTACTGGATGGCGTTCGGTTCGTTCGGGTTGGGCATTCAGCTGATTAAGTTAGATGCAACGACAGGCTACCAGGCGAGCGACGACAAGACGGTCTACAACATTGCGCGCCGTACCAGCAGCGCGAGCGGCGGCGCCGAAGAAGGCCCGAGCCTGATTGAGCATGGCGGGCAGTACTTCTTGTTTACGGCATGGGACAAGTGCTGCATGCAGGGCCCGGACATCGAGCAAACCACCTACAAGACGGCTTACGGCCGTGCAGACAAAGTAACCGGACCGTACAAGGACCGCGCCGGTTACACCATGGCGAACGGCGGCGGCACGATTCTGTTGGAACGCTACGGGCGCTACGTGGGCCCGGGCGGCGGCGAGGCCTTCCAGGACCTGAACCGCGTACGCTTTGTGCACCACTACTACGACTTGAACGGAGACAAGTACAATCACATCCATATACGTGATGTCGTCTTCACCGAGGATAACTGGGCTGAGATGGGACAGCCCTTCCTCGGGCGTTACTTGAGTGCCGAAGTCGAGCACGGCGTGCTGACCCGCGCTGCTTCGGGCGACCTCGCGATTACCCGCAGCAATACGGCCTCGAACGGGGAATACCTCGCTTACGTGAATACCGAGGGTTCCAAGATTCGCCTGCCGATGAACATCATGCAGGCGGGCGACTACCTGCTGCGTTACCGCTACGCGAACGGTGGCGATGCGGCCGCGACGCACAAGGTGACAGTGAATGGCAAGTCGCAGACGGTGACGCTCCCGCCGACGGGTTCCTGGGGCACTTTCCCCGAAAATTCTGTGGTGATGGTGCCTGCGAAACTCAAGCGCGGCGGCAACTTCATCGAAATCGAGCCTTCGCCGAACGGAAATTTTGCGGAACTCGACCGCATCGACTTCTTGCGCATTATCCGCGATACGATTCCGGCGAACGGCTTTGACAACGGCATCCGCGTGCGTCTCACGAAGGACGACGAGTTCGCCATCAAGGACGGCGGTTACGCGATTTTCGAGAACGTGGTGCTGGATTCGCTCAAGGATATCGGCAATGTTTTCCTTCAGGTGAAAAATGCTTCGTCGGGTAAGATCGTGATTCGCGACGGCAAGAAGGACGGGACTGCGGTCTTCACATGTGACCTGTCAAATAGGTCTCTCATGGGTGGCGGCTGGTCTGCGGCGAAATGCTCGGGCGACATGGGCCTGCGCGGCATCAAGGACCTGTACCTGACGGCATCGGGAATTTCCGGCGAGGCGATTCTCGGGAATCTCATCTTTGAGCCGATGCAGGTTGTCTGCAACCAAGCACCGTGTGGCGACCCGGTTTCCAGTTCCAGCGAGGTTTCGCCGGAAAGTTCCAGCAGCGGAACGGACGCGATTGCCCCGCGTGCTGTACGCCACGATTCTCCGGCACCCGCCCGCAAGGCCTACCGCGACCTCAAGGGTCGCAGTTTCGACAAGCAAATCCGTTACCGGGTGATGTTCTGACGATTCTTATTTGCCACCGACAGGGAACAGCGCGAACTGCAACTGGAAAACCTTGTCCGCGTCGGCGTCTTCTTCGGCGATGAGCGCAATTTCTTTACGGAAGGCGTTGATGCGTTCCACGATGCGTTCGTAGCCTTCTTGGCTTATACCGAGGGTGAGCCCTGAAATATGGCGTGTGCCCGGCGGGTCGCGGTCGATGGAATCGGCGGCGAGCTTCAGGCAATTCTGGTGGAAACCGCGGAGTGCGAGTTTTGACGTGCGGTCTCCGGTGGTAATCGCGCTTTCTGTCAATTCGTATTTGCCGTCCTTGCCCTTCTTGATGAGCTGGCAGTCTTCGAGCAACTTTACGGACTTCTTCGCTTCTTCGGCGGTGATGTGCGGGTGAACTTGCTTGGCGAGTGTCTCGTAGTCGCCGTCAAAACCGAACATGCCGATGAGGCTCCTTATGGTAAGGTGGCGCCAGTGGCTATAGACCATGTATTGCGCATGTCCGAGCAGGTGCTGCTTTTCGGCGAAGCGGACCACCTTGAGTATGGCCTGCATCTCTTCGAATGCGCTGTTCCTCTCTTCTGTAGTTTCAGCCTGGTTGAACTTGACGAGTGCAACGAAGAATTCCGTCTCGTGCTTGCCGAGCCGAAGCCCGCTTGCGACCTTGGGGATGCTCTGGCTTGAAAGGTTCTTGTCGCCGTTCATCACGCGGCTGATGAAGTCCTTGGCCTTGAAACCGATCTTGTCCGAAAACACGCGGAGCGAGAAGGCGGGGTTTGCCTCCTTCTTTGCGTTGTAGTAATCTTTCAGGAATTCCCGGTAGTCCAGGTATTCGAAGATTTTCTTTGACGGTTTCTTTTCGCCCATGCCCTAAATGTAAGAAAAAAGATTATTTAGCGGGTAACGAAAAAAAGTTTTGCGTTGTCTGGAAACAACGGAAAAGAGGGGCCGAATAATAAATAAGTGGGCAAAATCACTTTTTCGAGGTAGATTTTATATGGTCCCCGAGAAAGTTGCGCAAATGTCTGCGTTGTCCGGGAAAGGGTGTATTATGATGAAAAAAGTGTTTGGTGTCGTGGCGTGCGGAGTGTGGATTGCCGCCGCGGCGATAAGCCCCTCCGAGGTGGTGTCGCTTCCGGGCGACGCCGCCTATGGTGGTGGCGACAAGGTGGGTTCGCAGCTGGTGGCCGCGACTTACAATGCGGGCGAGGGTCCGGGTATCTGGATTGTGGCCGATGGCGGCTACAGGCTCTACCACAATGGCGCGCTCCTTGCCGAAGACAACCAGGCGGGCCGCGTGCGCTTTGTGCCGATGACCTTCCTTCCCGGCGAGAACGCGATTTCGGTCGTGGGCGTGAACGGCCAGGGCGCCCCGGGCGTCATGGTGCAGATTGACGATCTGGATAAATCTTACTATTCCGGCAGCGGCTGGAAAGCAAAGCCGACTGTCGGCAATAACTCCTGGAAAAACAAGGGCCGCGACCTTAGCCAGTGGGGTGGGGCGACGACTCTGAACTATGCGAGCAACAAGCTCCCGAGCGGGGCTGCCCTTACGGGATTTGCAGCGAATACGCAGGCCAAGTGGATCTGGACGAGTGCGGAGACGGACCCGACGGCCGTCCTGCTTTTCACATTCAACGTGAAGGCCGAAGGTTTCGGGGCGAATACGACCGGCGGCGATGCGGGTAACATCGTCATCGCGAGCGATACCGCCGCTATTCGTAAGCATATGCAGAGTAACGATGCGGTGACAATCCTTGTGCCCGAAGGTACTTACGACTTCAGACGGATGCGCAATGCGGTGACCGAGGCGAATGCGGCCGGGCGTACCTGGTGCCGCACGACATGCAGCGAGAAGAACCGCGTGACGGGCAAGACGAACAAGTTCTACCGTATCGCCTTCGAAAAGAACAGTTGCGCGAGCCTCGGCGAATCCGGACTCGAAATCGTGAAGGAATCGGACAATCTGCAGGCGTGGAGCAACTGGATTACCACCAAGCCTAACAAGAGCCTTGTTGGCATGGGTCGCGGTGCGAACCTGCGTGGAGCCTCCATCGTGGTGCGTAGCTACGAAGGGTCCGGAAACCATATCTATCGCAACCTCGCCATTTACGATGTGAACCCGCACTTGATTGAAGGCGGCGACGGCCTCGAGACGGTGGGCTCCGCATCGAACCACGTTAAAAAGTTTTGGGCCGACCACATCAGCTACAAGTGGATCAGTGACGGCATGGACATGGAATTCGTGGACGACGCCACTATCAGCTACCTGGATTTTGACGGCGCGAATGATTTCAACTGCTGGGGTACCGATCCTTACATGGCACTTGTCGAAGATGCTCATCTGACATACGCGAACAACTACTGGCACAATACCTATGGTCGCGTGCCGAAGGTGACGGGCGAAAGCAATGGTTCGCAGGTGCATCTGTACAACCAGTACGTGGACTACAACCGCTTCTTTATCGCGGGTGCGAACGGCCACAGCGCAAACGCGAAGGCCTACGTGCGCTACGAGAACAGCTACATTGATAACGGCCAGGGTTATTTGGCCGAATGGGGCGACAACGGCTACGTTTACTTTAGCGGAGTCACGTTCGGGAGCGGGACCAAGCAACAGCACCGCTACAACGGTACGGTGACGCAGGGCGTTCCGAATGCGGCGACGTTCAACCCGAGCTACAGTTTTGAAAAGCGTACCGTGGCAAATCTCCCGAAAGAAATCCCGAGCCTCGCGGGTGTGGGCGGTCGTTACGGCAAGATGCCCGAATACAACCAGGCTTTCGGACAGAGCAACAAGGCGGCTAGCGTTTCTATGACCGCCCCTGCGGCGGGCGCGAAGTTTGATGCCGGTGCGACGGTTGCCTTGAAGGCCGACGCGAAGGACAACGACGGTTCCGTGAAAAGTGTCGCCTTCTACGTGGGCAACACGCTGGTGGGGTCTGCGACTGCCGCACCTTATCAGGTAAACGCGAGCGGGCTTGAACCGGGCGTGTATTCCGCGGTCGCCGTGGTGACGGACAATTCGGGCCTTTCGCAGATGTCTTCGTTCGTGACCTTCACGGTTGAAGGGGCTGCTTACCCCGAGGTCGTGAAGTGCGGGGCTGGTTCCAGCAGCCAGAGCATCAATCTGGGCGAACCGATTGTAGATTTCTGCTACACTTGGAGCGGCGCCGAGACGGTCGTGCCCGAGGGCTTCCCGACGGGCGTTACGACCAGCATCGATAAGGCAAACCGCAAGATTTCTATCAGCGGGACTCCTGCAGAAGCGGGCGAGTTCGCCTTCAAGGTGTGGGCGACCAACAACGATTCGACCTTTGTCAAGAGTGGCCGCATTGTGGTGACGGACCCGAACGCTCCCGAATCTTCTTCAAGTGCCGAAACGGAGTCTTCTTCGGGCGAAGTTGTCGAATCCAGCAGCGGAACGACTTCGATTGCTCAACGCGTAAACATGGCGACCGAGGCCGAAACCGCCTACTACCGCATATTCGACATGCAGGGGCGCCCGCTGTTCGCAGGCTATAGAAAGCCTGCGAAGATGCCCGCGGCGCGGGTCATCGTGGTGGAATACACCACGGCAGGCTCCATAAAATGCAGGTATTTGCAATAAATATTTCTTTTTGAAAAAAACTTAATTATATTGGTATCGATGAAGTTCCGTGGAACCATATTGACTGTTGCGGTCGCCTCTTTGGCGGCCTTTTGGGGTTGTTCCTCCAATAGTCAGTCGGCAGGCAATAGCGCCGAAACGGGTTCACCGGAACTTGCGGGTATCCTAGTGCTCGATGATGGTAAGCCTGCGGCTCGTGCGCGAGTGCAGTGCGTGCCCGAGGGCTATGACGCCATGACCGGTACGGAACTTCCTGCCGCATATTCCACAGAGACCGACAAGGACGGCCGTTACCACCTGGATTCTGTGCCCGATGGGACTTACGCTCTCGAGGCTTACCACGTACAGTCGGGCAAGCGTCTGCTGGTGCGGGGAGTGAAGGTTGCCGAAGATGACTCCGTTGCCGTGAACGATACGCTGCGTGCGCCGGGCGTGGTAAAGCTTGAATTGGTGGATTCTTATAATGAACATAAGGTCGTTGTTGTTGTTCCGGGAACGACCATCCGCAGGGAAACGTCGATTCGTGATTTTCATGAATTGGTTGTGGATAGCTTGCCTGCAGGTGAACTTGATTTGCAGATTTACTTTGACGATTTATATTGGTCGTCTGTTTTTGAAGTCGAGGTCGCTCCGGGCGATACCCAAACAATCTTGATTCCGAGCGCGATTGAACCGGATGTCGTGATTCCGCACGATTCCGTCTCCTTTACCTGGAAGGCTCCGCTTTCGCTCCCCGAGGGGGTCGATACGCTGACGTCTTCTGTGACCGATATCCCGATTGCGCTTCGCCTTACGGAAGAAAACTGCAATTTCGATTCGCTGCAGTACATTACGGGCCGCTGGGAGGCCGTTCGCATTTCGAAGGACGGTTCCCGCAGCAAGAAACTCCCGATATCCTACCATGAGTTGGCGACCCCCGGTTACGGTGTGGAAACCAAACAAGTTGTGCTCTGGGTGAGGGTGGATTCGCTGAACGTGACCGATTCCTTGGAACTTTCCTACGATGGTCTGCTTAATCCGGCCTATGCATTCGATGTGTTCCCCACGAACCGAAGCTACTCACTGGTGTGGCATTTCGGCTATGCGGTTTCTCCCCAGACGGATTATGCCGAGATGGGGGACTTTGACGGCACGGCTTTTGGCTCGGTCGATGCCGATGCGATAACCGAAGGCGTTGTCGGAATAGGAATAGAAATGGATTCCGCAGGCTCGTTCTATGTCAAGAGCTCCGCCAGGGTGGATACGACGCGCGAAGTGAACATGTCTTTTGATGAAGACGGATACTTCTGCTTCTCGACGTGGGTGGAACTCGATGCGCTCGACAAGGAGCAGACCATCTTCGAGAAGGCGAAGGAATACGCGCTGCTCTATGTTCCCGAAAAGGGCTTTGTCGTGGAAGTCTACCACGTTGCCGATTCGTCCGATGCACTCGATACTATGAGCTACAAGGTTTCCTGGGCTTCGGGCACGGACGGAATCAAGGCGGGCGAATGGACTTACGTGGCGTTCAGCAGGCGTGCGTTTGAACAGACGGTGTTCTACCTGAACGACGCTAAGGTTTCGGCCTCGCCGGAACAATCCGATTGGGACGATTCGAAGGTTACGTTCTCGCTGGAACCTTCTGACAGGAGCGATTCTGTCGGCGTCCGTGCCTACTTCGAGGTGGGCGGCTTTACGGGCAAGCTCGATGAACTCATGGTGGGCGGCTGCTTCCGCGACGATACCTGGACGCGCCTCACTTACTTGAATCAAAAGCCTGAAAACTACTGGCCGCAGTTAGTTCCCAGAAAGTAACCCCTGGTTGTTATTGCCCGCTCAGCATGCAGGTGCTTCCGGCAAAGTTATTTGATACGAAAAACCCCCGGCATAAACCGGGGGATTATCTTAAGCTAGTCAGTTAAGGCTGGAACAATTAGAAAAGGCTAGAAGCCGAGGCTAATCTGTCCCATGTAGATACGTTCTTCGTCCTGACCGGTGTAGTAGCCGAGTTCTTCGGCCCAGGTCGCGAATTCGAGCGTTACGACGCGGAGCACTTCGAGGCTTACGCCTGCGGAGGGGTAACCGCCCTTGAATCCGCCGGCGAGGCGGAGGCTCAGGGCTCGCAGTTCGTTGTTGTAGCCGGGCCAGGCAAGCAGTGTCTGTTCCACTTCGAGACCGAAATTCAGGTGGGAGAGGGGCTTGTAGTTCTTTTCCGAATTGAATGCGTCTGCATAGTCGCAGGCAAAGTTGAACTTGCGTGCGTAGCCGGTGTTCTTGTTGAAGAATCTCGGGGAGTAGTTGAAGCCCACGCTCAGGTTCGGGGTAATCTTGTCGCCGGCGAGTTCCTTGAAGTACACGTCGCGGAGTGATGCGCCCACGCGGAATTCACGGGTCAGCTGGTAGAGCACGCCGAAGTCAAGACCGAACGAGATGGACTCGAAGTCGAAGATGCTGTGGGTCGCGTCGTCGTAGCGGTCTTCGAGAGTATCCTGTATGGAGGCGTAGTTCAAGATGTCGATGGTGATGACTTCCACCTTGTGGCGCTTCGCCGCCTTTGCACCGATACCCACGGAGAGGTTATCGGTGAATCCGTAGGCGACACCGCCCTGCACCACGCCGTCGACGTAGAATGTGTCGACGCCGAGGAAGGGAAGGATGAGGCCTCCGTCGAGGTAGGGGGCGACGCTTCCGTCCACCCAGACCGCACCGCCGAATCCGTGGATGGCGAGTTCCGCATCCATCTTGATTTTCATGGTGAGGTACTTGTGGTCGTAGGAATTAATCTTATGGATGAGTTCCGGGTGCGAGGCAAGCGTATCCATCAGAAGCTGGTTCTGGTTTAGGCCGAGAGCCTCGGCCGCATCGGCCACGTTCTGGTAGAGGGCTTGCAGGTCCTTCGCCACGTTGTAGGTGGAGAAGTAGGTTTCGAACGGACCCGCGCC
Source organism: Fibrobacter sp. UBA2449 (assembly GCF_002342555.1). Lineage (NCBI taxonomy): Bacteria > Pseudomonadati > Fibrobacterota > Fibrobacteria > Fibrobacterales > Fibrobacteraceae > Fibrobacter > Fibrobacter sp. UBA2449. The sequence goes on along the minus strand of NZ_DDQF01000006.1, from coordinate 19,333 downwards.
GCCCAAGTTCAGTCGAGCATCGCCGATGAAGTTGCGCGGGTAGTAGCCTTGTTCCGGGCGCTTGTCGTAGTTGCCTAGTCGGTTAATCTGGGAAAGGCCTGCGTAGTTGTAGTAGATGGCTTCCTTGTCATCGACTACGGCCACATGCGCGTTACCCATGGATTCGCCGCGCATCGAGTGGTGAGTCGGGGCTTTGGCGGCAAAGACCGCCGCCCCCAGTCCGAGGCATAAGAGTGTCGCTAAAATTCTTTTCATCGCTTAGTCCCTCCCTTCAAACCATTTGAGGAACATTTCTTCGTCGTAGTTGGCCCAGCATCCGCCGATGTTGGCCTTGCGCCAGGCGAGGTCGTATTTGATGTTGTTTACGTCCCTATCCTTCTTTGCAAGATTCATGTTCTCTGCGAGCGTATTGCCCGATTCGGCGAAACCGAAGTTCGCAGCGAATGCCTTGAACAGGTGGTTGTTCTGGGCGTCGCGGTCGTTGGAACCTTCGATGGCGAAGGTAAATTCCCCTTCATCGGCGGCCTTTCCGTTCATGTCGATGTCGACCGTTTCGTAGCCTTCAGCGGTCTTGACAGATGCTATCTGGCCGAAGCGGTGCTGCAGGAAGTTCGTTTCGGGAACCATCGCCTGGTTTTGGCGCATGTCTTCGTCGACGAGGCCGTCGCCGTCGTTGTCGAAGTTGTCGGCGATTTCTTCGTCGATGCAGCCGTCTCCGTCTCCGTCCATCATGTCACCGATGCTTGTGTAGGCGATGATGGCGTCCTCGTTGCTTGTGACCGCTTCGCTCGCGGTAATCATGTAGGTCGCCATGGCTTCGGTCGCAACCGTGAGGCCGGAGTCGCTGAGCAGAGCCGCTTCAGGAACATAGCTCTTGAGGACTTCGGTCGCGATACTCGGGTCCGCCTTGATGGCATGTCCGATGTCGCCCATGGATTCGAACATTTCAACGGAGGATTCGCCCATACCCTTCAGGGAGCTCCAGTCGATGTCCATGGCTCCGTCCGAGAAACTGAACAGGCCTGTTATGTCGTTGATGTTGTTGCGGACCATGATGGCGGCCTTGGTCAGGTGGAGTACCGTGTAGCTTGCCGAGATGGTCTTGAAGGTCACCTTTCCGTCGGTTCTTCCGGTGGAATCCCTTTCAATGAACGGGTCGAGGACTTCCAGGACTGCGGTAATTGCGGTTTTGTAGTGGTTTGCGGTCGAATCGTCCATTTCCAGGAATGCGCTCTGGCCATCCTTTGCGTTTGCGTACTTGAGCATTTCGAAGACGTTCAGCCCCTGCTGGTTCAGCACGCACTTGGCAAGGCCGTACCACGCCTCGGAGACGGTGGAATCCGCCTTGAGCACCTTTTCGAAGTATTCCCTTGCGATGGTGTATTCTGCATTGCGGAAATGGATGTAGGCCTCGTAGGTGAGGGCATCGACATCGTCGTCGTCGATGTCGGCATTTTCCGTGGGGTTGAACAGGTTGCAACCGGCAATCCCTATGGCTAGGGCCGCAGTCGCACACAACCAGAATCTTTTAAATCGTTTCATAAATCCAACTTCCAAAAAACAAATTTTTTGAATGAATTCGATAAGCAAAAAATAAATTTCTTTGGAAGATTTTGGCTCGGGCATGAGGAAGAATCGACTCATTTATATGTCAAATCTTTCTTTTTTTTCGAAAAAAAGGACAAATTTCATGTGTTAATGATATATTTGTGCTCGATGGAACTTTGTAGAGACTATTTCCCCACGAGGGCATACCGCATTGCCGAGGCGAAAATGGGTTCGCTCCTCGGGGCGGAAAGGGATCGCCTGGACGCCCTCGCCGCAAGGCTCGGGCGCCCGCAGGCTGTCGGTCCCGACAACCTGCGCGAGGAGCTCCCCCGGATAGTTGAATTCACGAGGGCCTACCACGCTGCCTACGACCAGTATCTCAAGGCCGTGTTGCCGCAGCAGGAAAAGCCTATCCAGTGCAGGCCCGCCTGCGGAAACTGTTGCCACCATTATCCCATGTCGGTGGAACCGTTCGAACTCATTTACCTGTATCAGGAAATCCGCAAGCGCGGCGACCTCATCACCATCATGGAGGCGTGTCTGGGCCGCTCGGAGAATTTTAATAATTTGTTTGTAAAAAGGCTGGGCGAGGTCGATTCCGAGGATGCAGCCGAGGACATGGCGCTTCACGATTATTTTTCGATGTGGACGCCCTGTCCCTTTTCCGATGCAAAGGGGGACTGCGGAGAATACGCCTTCCGCCCCGTCTCGTGCCGGATGTACTTTAGCCAGACGGAACCTTGCTATTGCAAGCCGGAAACCCTCCAGACCGAGCTGAACGAAAGCTATATTGTGTACCTGCCGGACAACATCGAGGAGGCCCTGCTCGGAATTTCTGAACACTATGCGGCGCTCGACCTTCCCGAAAGCTTTTTCGGCGGGTTGCTTTCGCTAAATGCATACGAAGGAATTTTAGGTTGAACGAAACGGAAGGACAGTTGGATTTTTTCGCGCAACTGAACATGGCCCCGAAGGCCGATGTCCAGGGGGAATCCCTTGCTCCGCGCCCTTCGGGAAAGTGTTCTGCGAACGGCCTTGTCCATTTCAAGTATAACAGCCGCATGAAAAGGAGCATCCGCTGCAAGGCAGGTTTCCTTTTCGGGCATCCGGAAGTCTTGCTCCCGGAATATATGCGTGCGCCGGAATTTGCCGCTGCTCGCGAACTTGCTGCCGAGTGGGCGGAACATGCAGTCCGCCGCAAGACGCAGAAGAACAAGGCCATTATCAAGGACCTTGTTGCCCGTTTTTGGGAAGTTGTCGATCAGGTGCTGGTGGACCGGGGCGATTCCCCGCTCGAAAACACATGCCGTCTTCCGCCAATCAAGCCGCGCGGCCGCTACTTCAATCTCGACGACGTGCTCGCCGCCATCAACCATACGTATTTCGATGAACAGCTGACTTGCCGTATTACCTGGAGTAATCGTGTGGGGGGCTTGAGCTTCCATTCCGTACGCAAGGATCCGATAACGGGCGAAAATTTCCACCTGATAAGCATCAGCCGTGGCTACGATGCCGCAAATTGTCCGCTATACGCTGTCGCGGGCGTCGTTTATCATGAGTGCCTGCATGTGGTGATTCCTGTGGAAGTCAAAAACGGACGCCGCACGGTTCATGGCCGAGTCTTTCGCCAGCGCGAACGGCAATATATCTATTATGACGAGTGGATCAAGTGGCACAAGGAAGTGTTGCCGAAGAATATCCGTGCCATGCACCGTCACAAGGAACTCTAGAATTTCGGATAGCCGTCCTTGAGGCTTTCGTCGTAGTGCGCGCGGTCCCCGCCGATGAATTTCGGACGTGTGCGGGCGGCAAGCAGGATTGCTTTGCCGATGTGGTTTTGCGTAAGCTGTAGGGGGACGGCGACCTCCTTGAGGTGCATTCCGATGAGTGTTCCGCCGATGTCGAGTCCGGCATCTGCCTTGATGTGCTCGATTGCAACCGGATGCTCGAATGCGGCGTAGCAGGCGGTGGCGAATGAGCCTCCCGCCTTGGGTTGTGGAACTACGTTCACGATTTCTGCATTCGGGACTGCGGCGTGCTCTATGATAATCGCGCGGTTCAGATGTTCGCAACATTGAGCCGCGATAAAGATGCCGCTTGGCTTGAATGCGGATTGTAGGCCTTCGAAAATAGCCTTGCCGACTTCTGGTACGGAATGGCTCCCAATGTTGTTTCCGAGTGTTGAACTCGTGCTGCAGCCGACAACGACGATTTGGCCGCTTGTCAGGTGCGCTTTTTCGATGAGTTGTAAGGCGGCGCTATGTGCGTCGGATTTAATTTGTTCTATAAGAGTCTTGTCTTCAACTTCGTAAGTAGAGCCTGCCATAAAAAATTTTCCTTTTTGAAAGGGGAGGCTAATGCCTCTTTTTTCTAAAGATAGCATGTGGCGAAACGGGTGGCACAAGGGTTTTGTCGATTTTATTTGCGAAACGGGCTACATGGGAGGGGCGAATCCCGCAAGGATGAAGTGATGGCTACCGTCAAATTTCTATCTTTACCACGTTCAAAATTTCACGTGATTGTATCACAGGATACCGATTATGGCAATGCAAGACATGAATGACCAGGTGCAAGCTCGTTTGGCGAAGCTTGCGAAGTTCAAGGAAATGGGCATCGAGGCCTATCCGCACAAGTTCAACCGCACGCACGATTCCAAGATGCTCAAGGAAAACAAGGAAGCCCTGATGGCATCGGGCGAGGAAGTCGCCTTCGCTGGCCGTGTGGTCCGCTTCAACCGCAAGGGAAAGATGTGCTTCATGCACCTGAAGGACCGCTATGGCCGCCTCCAGGTGGTTTGCGCCCGCGACGAGGTGGGCGAGGAGAACTACGAAGTCGTCAAGATGACCGACCTCGGTGACTTTATCGGCGTGAACGGCTTCATGTTCGAGACGCAGACGGGCGAGTACTCCGTGCACGTGAAGAAGGTGACGATGCTCAGTAAGGCCGTGCGCCCGCTCCCTGTCGCCAAAGAGAAGGTCGACGAGAACGGCAACAAGGTCGTGTTCAACGAGTTTGCCGACGTGGATACCCGCTACCGCCAGCGTTACATCGACATGGCGCTGAACGACGACGTGAAGGACGTGTTCATCAAGCGCTTCAAGATTCTGCAGGCTATCCGCGAATACCTCATTGAAAAGGGATTCATCGAAGTCGAGACCCCGACGCTCCAGCCGATTTACGGTGGCGCGAACGCCCGCCCGTTCACCACACACCACAACGCTTGCGACATGACGCTCTACCTGCGCGTGGCCCCGGAACTCTACCTGAAGCGCTGCATCGTGGGCGGCATGGAAAAGGTCTTCGAGTTCTCCAAGAACTTCCGTAACGAAGGCATGGACCGCACGCACAGCCCGGAATTCACCGGCCTCGAGTTCTACGAAGCATACGCCGACTACAACGACATGATGGTGCACTTCGAGAACATCTACGAACGCGCCTGCATTGCGGCGAACGGCACCACCAAGATTGACTACCAGGGGAAGGTTATCGACTTCAAGGCACCGTGGCCCCGCTACAGCATGATTGAGGCCATCGAGAAGTTCGGCGGCCTGAAGGTGAACGAGATGAGCGACGACGAAATCAAGGCCAAGATGGAAGAACTCGGCGGACACCTGGACGGTGAATTCAGCCGCGGCCGCGGTATCCTCGAACTGTTCGAGCTCACCGTGGAAGACAAGCTCATCCAGCCGACGTTCATCAAAGACATGCCGACTGAGAGCACCCCGCTCTGCAAGAAGCACCGTACCATCGAAGGACTCATCGAACAGTTCGAGCCGTACGCTAACGGATGGGAACTGGGCAACGCCTATACCGAACTTAACGACCCCATCCGTCAGCGTGAGCTCCTGGAAGACCAGGTGCGCCGCGGCCGCGGTGGCGAAGGCGAAACGCACCCGATGGACGAAAACTTCATGCACGCTATCGAAAGTGGCCTGCCTCCTACGGGCGGCGTTGGTTTCGGCATCGACCGCATGGTCATGCTGCTTACGAACCAGCAGACCATCCGCGACGTTCAACTCTTCCCGCTCATGAAACCGGAGACTTGCTAACTGATGAATAAGCTGGAATGGCTAATCGCCTGGCGTTACTTGGGGGCTCAGCGCAAGAGCCTCTTCGTCTCGCTTATCGGCATCTTCAGTATGCTCGGTGTGAGTATCGGCGTATTCGCGCTGGTGGTGGCGCTTGCTGCGGTCAACGGCTTCGAGGAAGAGGTCACCGCCCAGATGATAGGGAAGGACGCCCACCTCGAAATCATGTCGTACAACGGCGAACCCATCGCGAGCTACGACAGCCTTACCCGCGAGGCAAAGAACCGCGATTCGAACATCGTGGCCTCGTCGCCGTTCATCATCTACAAGGTGGGCATCAGCTCCAAGAAGGTGAACGACGGTATCGTTATCTATGGCATTGACGCCGTGAGCGCGAAGGGCGTGACCGACATCTACAAGTACATCAAGTGGGGCGAGTATTCCGTCGATAGCCTGGAAGACCTCACGGGCAAGATGCGCCCGGGAATCATCCTCGGTTCGGGGCTTGCGAACCGCCTGCGCGTGGTGGTGGGCGACAAGCTCGTGCTCCAGCTGTTCCAGAGCCCGGACGAGGCGCTCGGCTCGGGCCCCAAGATGATGATGTGCGTGGTGAGCGGCATCTTCGAGACGGGCACTTACGAGTACGACGGCAACCTGGCCTACATTGGGCTCAAGGAAATGCAGAAACTGCTCGGCATGGGTGACGCCGTGATGGGTATCCAGTTCCGCATCAAGGATCACTGGAAGGCGGGCGAGGCGGCCTACGACATGAGTCAGTGGCTTACCTACCCGTACTACTCGATGGACTGGAAGGCGAAGAACATCACGCTCCTCAAGTGGATGAACTACGAGAAGTTCATCGTGGCGGCGGTCATCTGCCTCATCATCCTCGTGGCGGCGTTCAACATCATCAGTTCCCTCATCATGGTCGTCATCGACAAGACGAAGGAAATCGGCATCCTCCGCAGCATGGGCTTCAGCAAGGCGGGCATCATGCGCGTGTTCATGCTCATGGGCAGCTTCATTGGCGTGGGCGGCACCATCGTGGGCGGAACCATCGGGCTTGTGCTCTGCAAGTTGCAGGAGGCCTACCACTTCATCACGCTCCCGGGTGATGTCTACGTGATTCCGTACTTCCCGATTTCTGTGCACCTGATTGACGTGGTCCTTATTTTCGTGATTGGCATTGCGCTATGCGTGCTCGCGACTTTGCTCCCGGCATGGAAGGCGAGCAGGCTTGACCCTGTAGGAGCGATTAGGCATGAGTAGTTTATTGCAGACAGTCGACCTCAGGCGCGTATTCTCCGAGACGGGCGAACAGCTCGAGATTTTGAAGGGCGTGAACTTCTCGATGGAAGAGGGCGAACTCGTGGCGCTCACGGGTTCCTCCGGCTCGGGCAAGTCTACGTTCCTGAACCTCGTGGGCATGCTCGACACGCCGACCTCGGGCGAAATTCTTTTCAAGGGCAAGCCGCTCAGCAAGTTCAACAGCGAAGAGCGCGACGCGTACCACCGTTTCAAGGTGGGGTTCGTGTTCCAGTTCCACCACTTGCTCAGCGAGTTTACCGCCATCGAGAACGTGTGCGTCCCGGGCCGCATTGCGGGCAAGTCCGAAAAGGAATGTCGCGAACGTGGCGAGATGCTGTTGGAAACGGTGGGCCTCAAGGACCGCCTCAGGCATTTGCCGCGCGAACTCAGTGGCGGCGAGCGCCAGCGTATTGCGATTGCGCGTGCGCTGATGAATCACCCGGACCTGGTGCTGGCCGACGAACCGAGCGGCAACCTGGACGAGGCGAACTCCGCGAAGCTGAACGAACTCTTTGGCGAGCTCAACGAGAAGTTCAACCAGGCCTTCTTGATTGTGACGCACGACGAGAAGTTGGCGAGTTTTGCGAAGCGCCGCGTGGTAATGCATAACGGATTGATTCAGGATATCGGATAGGAGATTTGGTATGGCTGACAATAACGGAATTTTCTCTGCGAAGGCGAAGGCCGTGCTCCAGGCCGCCCGCATGGCGGCGCGCAACCTCGGGAGCGACTGTGTTTCGACCGAGCACCTGCTCCTGGGCCTCGTGCGCGAGGATTCGGGCTTTGCGGTAGAGACTCTCAAGGCGCTCCGGATAAACCTCGTGGACCTGAGCGAAGATATCCAGCGTTCGCTCTCCTCGAACGGCGGGCTCATGACCATCGGCGGTAACCCGCGCGACGGCCTGTTGCAGTTTACGGTCCGCGCGAAGGCGGTGCTTTTCAATGCCGCAAAAATCGCGAAGGAAGAAGGCGACCAGTACATCGGCCCCGAACACCTGATGCTCGCGATTCTCCAGCAGGTAGATTCCTCTGCGGTGGGCATTTTGTCTTCGTACAACATAACGTACGAGAATTTCCAGCAGACGCTTGACCAGCTCAAGCATAATGGCGACGGCAACGCCCCGCAGGATATCCCCGAAGAGGGACCGCGCCAGCAGCAGGGCGGGCGCGAGATGCGCGGCGGTTCCAAGTCCAAGACCCCAATTCTCGACCATTTTGGGCGCGACCTCACCGCGATGGCGCGTGCGGGCAAGCTCGACCCGATTATCGGGCGCGAATCCGAAATCGAGCGGCTCATCCAGATTCTCTGCCGCCGCAAGAAGAACAACCCGGCGCTCATTGGCGAACCCGGCGTGGGCAAGACTGCCATCATTGAGGGCCTCGCGCAGAAGATTGTGCAGAAGAAGATTCCCGACCTGCTCGTGAACAAGCGCGTCGTGACGCTCGACGTGGCGGCGATGGTTGCGGGAACCAAGTACCGCGGCCAGTTCGAGGAACGCATGAAGGGCCTCATCATGGAACTCCAGCGCGTGAGCAACTCCGTGATTCTTTTCATCGACGAACTCCACACCATCGTGGGTGCGGGCGGTGCGGAAGGCAGCCTCGATGCGAGCAACATTTTCAAGCCGGCCCTTGCGCGTGGTGAACTGCAGTGCATCGGTGCGACGACGATTGACGAATACCGCAAGTACATCGAGAAGGATGCGGCCCTGGAACGCCGCTTCCAGACGATTCTCGTGAACCCGCCCAACTCGGAAGACTCCATCCAGATTCTTGAGGGGTTGCGCCCGAAGTACGAGCAGCACCACAAGGTGCACTACACGCCCGAGGCCATCCGTGCCGCGGTGACGCTTGCCGAACGCTATATCAGCGAGCGTTTTTTGCCGGATAAGGCAATCGACGTGCTCGACGAGACAGGCGCGCGCGTGAAGCTCAATTCCATCAAGGTCCCGCAGGACTTGCTCGACATGGAATCGGAACTTGCCGAAGTCCTTTCGAAGAAGGAAGAGGCGGTCGCGAACCAGGATTACGAGAATGCGGCCAAGTGCCGTGCCCGCGAGGAGGAACTCCAGAATTCCATCGCGGAACGCAAGAAGCAGTTGCAGGAAGAAGGGCAGGAGACACCTGTCGTGGACGAGAGTGACATCCGCGACTGCATCAGCAAGATGACGGGCATTCCCGTGAGCCGCCTCGGCGGTGAAGAGACGCAGAAACTCCTGCACCTCGGCGAAGAAATCAAGCAGCGCATTATCGGGCAGGACGCCGCAGTCGATGCGATTGTCAAGTCCATCCGCCGTACGCGAGCGGGCATCCGCAGCAGCAAGCGCCCGATGGGCAGTTTCCTCTTCCTCGGGCCTACCGGCGTGGGCAAGACGGAACTTGCGAAGGTGCTGAGCCTCTCGCTGTTCGGGAGCGAGGAATCCATGATCCGCATCGACATGAGCGAATACATGGAAAAGCACAGCGTCTCGCGCCTTATCGGTGCTCCTCCGGGATACGTGGGCTTCGAGGAAGGCGGCGGACAGCTTACCGAGAAGGTGCGCAAGAAGCCTTATTCCGTGGTGCTCCTCGACGAAATCGAGAAGGCGCATCCGGACATCTACAACATCTTGCTCCAGATTCTTGACGACGGCATCCTTACCGACAGTTACGGCCGCAAGATTAACTTCAAGAACACCATCATCATCATGACGAGTAACGCGGGTGCGCGCGAAGTGCGCCACAGCGGCGGCATGGGGTTCACCAAGGAAGGGGAGACCGACGACTACGAGCGCATGGAAAACGCCATCCGCGAAGAGGTCAAGCGCGTGTTCTCTCCGGAATTCCTGAACCGCATCGACGAGCAGATCGTGTTCCGTGCCTTGAGTAAGAAGGACCTCGTATCCGTCGTGGACATCCAGATGGGGTTCCTCCAGAAGAACATTTCCGACCGCGGTATCCTGCTGGAAATCAGCCAGGAGGCGAAGGAATTTATCGTGAACAACAATTACGATTCCACCCTGGGGGCGCGACCCATCCGCCGTTCCATCCAGAACCTCGTGGAAGACGCGATTGCCGAAGGGCTCCTGCTTGGTACCCTCACGGACTTCTCCACGATAAGCATCGGCGTCGAAAACGGCAAGCTCAGTTTCAAGTGCGAGAAGATACAGTCGTAAAAATGCTATCTTTGTCCGCGAAAAATTTCAACAATCAAACCCAAGAGGTTAACAATGGCTAAAATTCCTGCAGTTCTTATCTTCGGCGCACCGGGTTCCGGCAAGGGTACCGTCGGCGCGAAGCTCGCTGCTACCACTTCCCTCAAGCACATTTCCACGGGCGACATCTTCCGTGGCATTGCTCCTTCCAGCGAATCCGGCAAGCTCCTCGCTTCTTACTCCAGCAAGGGCCTCTTGGTTCCGGACGAAGCCACTGTCGAAATTTTCGGCCGCTTCATCGAAGGCCTCATCAACACGAACAAGGTGAACCCGGACAAGGATACCCTCCTCCTCGACGGTATTCCCCGCACGGTTGCCCAGGTCAAGCTCATCGAATCCGTGGTCGACGTGAAGCACATTTTTGTGCTCGACATCAAGGACGAGAAGACCATCGTTGCCCGCCTCCTGAACCGCGCCAAGATCGAAGGCCGTAAGGACGACGCCGACGAAGCCGTTATCAAGAACCGCCTCAAGGTGTACAAGGAATCCACCGCCAAGGTGCTCGGCAAGTACAGCAAGTCCATCATCAGCCGCATCAACGGCGACAACACCCCGGACGAAGTGTTCTGCGACACCCTCGCTGCCTACGTGAAGTTCTGCAAG
>NZ_DDQF01000006.1:0-8632 GCF_002342555.1 Fibrobacter sp. UBA2449 | reverse complement strand
GATTGGCTAGCGCTACGAAGTAGCGCCACGCCAAGTAATTCTTCCCAGAGTTGAACTTTCGCCCCGCTTCGAGCGGGGCTTTTCTTTTAGGGGAAAGATTGTAGAATCGTGTATGCGAACGTGATTTTGTAGCCGTAATCGTTCAGTTTCCTGATGATATGGCTCATGCTTGCCACAGGGGCTTCTCTGTTGACGACAAACAGGATTTGGTTCTTGTCCTTCTTGTTCTGGAGGGATTCGCGCGACTTGATTTCGTTGATAAATTTCCAGAATTCCTCTTCGCTCGCGATATTGTACATCCTTTTTCCGCCAAGGAAACCGAGTTCGTTCAGGCTCACGATGAAGGGGCTTGTCTTGTCGTAGAGATTCACGATCACGCTGATCATCATAAAATCTTCGGCGCATTCGGCTTCCAGTTTCTTTTCATTGAGCCGTTTTGCAAGAATCTCCTCGTCCGTCAGGCCCTTTTCCCCAATCACCATGTGGGAAACCTTGATGACGTTGTCCTTGGTGGCATTCCTGCATGTCTGAACGTCGGAATCCCAGGCCGGGTTGATTGCCTGGATAGGGGAGGCGAAGTCCTTGTCGATGACGTACAGAACCTTGCCGACAAGCGGTTCGAAGTTCAAGGTCGTCAGCACCTTGCCGAAAGCGTTGAAGGTGCAGTTCCCGGCAACGTGAACATGGACTTCCTTTTCGTCCAGCGGTCTTGATTTGTCTTTCTTGAACTGGCTGAAAAAATCGAGAATGGGTTGGACTTTCCAGTCCCCGCTTTGGAGAAAATCCTTCACGGAATCTCCGACCTTCTTGCCGTTGATAAAGTATTCCCTCGAGTTCACGTCGATGACGACGACGTTCTCCGATGGTGTCATGAAAGCCCTGTCTTCGCCGCAACCGGCTAAAAAGAACAAAAGGGCTAGTAGAATGATTCGTTTCATTCGTCCTCCTAACGAATTTTCCCCGAATATAGATTTATTTTTTATAAAGTGCGTTAAATTGTTTATATTAGTAGGGGAAATAGTTCTTTACGAGGTGGTGCATGGACAACGAGCTGACGCTTTTGATTGGGGAAGGCGAAAAGATTCTCTACGCCGGCAAGCCGGACAAAAGGTGCTTTATCTTCGAATGCATCTTCAATCCGCTGCTCCCGTTTGCGATTGTCTGGGGACTTTTTGACATGTTCTTTATCGGGGCAGCTTTCTCTTCGGACAAGGCGGACGAGGCGGCCTTCTTTATCATCCCGTTCATGGCACTGCACATGATGCCGGTCTGGCTCTACCTTGGCGGGGCTCTGCTCTCGTTTCGGCGGTACCGCAATACGGCCTACATCGTTACGGACAAGGGAATCTACGCGTCCGGTGGTATCTTCGCCAGGACATACAAGTCAAAGCCGTTTGCGGAACTTTCGCACGTGGACCTGCACCGCGGCATTTTCGACCAGTGGTTCGGCGTGGGCGACATCATCACGACCTCCGCGCAGGCAAATCCCGCAACGCTGAATGGCCGGAGGACTTCTACCAACGCGGGCATTTCCATCGACAGCATCGCCGATTACGCGGAAGTGTACAAGCTTGTAAAAAAGTTGCAAGAGGACATCTACACCGACGTGATGTACCCCAACGATTTGCGCCCCCAGGAAAATCACGGTTATAAATCAAGGTATAAGGGGTAGGGGGAAGGCTCCGCCCTAAAATCCGGCATTCTAAGGCAAAATTGTTATCGGTGTTCCGTCCTTGACGGTGGCGTAGATTTCTTCGATTTCATCGTTCGTGACGGCGATGCAGCCGGCAGTCCAGTCTTTCCACTTGTGCCAATATTTAAAGAGGAATGCAGGAACCTTGTTCGGATAGCCGTGAATCATGATGTCTCCGCCGGGCTCGTAGTTGCCTTCTTTCGCGGCCTTGATTTGCTCCTCGTTCGGGTACGAAATTCTCAGCGATAAATGAAAAATGCTTTTGGGATTGTGTTTCTCGATGGTGTAGTTGCCCTCGGGTGTCTTGTTGTCGCCGGATTTGACTTTCGCTCCCACGGGATTCTTGCCAAGCGAAATCCTGTACGTCTTGACGATATTCTCGCCGCTTCGCAAGTGCATTTGGCGTTTCGCTTTTTCTACGAGAATGTTGTCGATGTTTTCCGTAATCATTGTTTTGGAAGATTCTGTTTCTGAAGAACAAGAAATAAATAGGAATGATGTTAGAAGTAAAAGGAAAAATGGAGTTTTCTTCGGCATGTTTTAAATATCTTTTTACTTAAAGAGTCCAAGGCCAAGCCCGACAAATGCCCTGATGGCGATGACATCGGCGGCATACATATTTACATCGAAACCAAAATTGATTGTTGCGAAAACGGCGTCATGTAGGAGACCTTTACGATAGTCCTTCTTGTCGACGGGGGCGTTGATAGTATACTCGTAACGGATTCCCAGGGAATAGAAAAACTGCTTGTGCGTATCGTCCTCTGCCGGGATAGATTCATCCCCAGAACTGCCGCTGTAGTAGCATAATTTGACTGTAGGGACAATCCTGTGGTCCGTATTGTCTAAAACCGGATAGCCGTAAAAGATATACGGGGTCATGCCGCCCGCGGTTTCCCCGCCCTTGTGGTAGATGTCTTCGTAGTGGATGTCGTCCCCTTCATTTTTCCCATAGCCGACACTAAATCCTAAACCGAAGTCCCCTTTGGACGTTGTTGCCTTTACGGAAATATCCCCGCCATAGAACCGGATCTTGTTGAAGGAATCGTCAATAGTCGGCATCGCCATAAAGAAGGAAAGATCAAATGCGAAAAATCGACGTGGTGTATAATACCCTAACTGAGATCTCCCGTATATTCCCAGATGGCAAACATTTGCAACGGAGTCAAGTTGTCGGTCCATAAGTTGTACGTGTTCTCTACGCTCTTTTTTGGATAAAGAATCCCGCTGCATCCTGTATGCATTCTGTATGAGCTCGCTATGCTCCTTAAGGCTCTGGCACGACCAATTAAGCAAATCCTCTTGCTGTAGGGAATCCAGTGGTTCCTCTGTATGTATTGACATTGAATCAACGCTTGTTTCGTATGCCACCGAATCAACGTCGTCATAAACTATGCGGGGGGAGTCTGCAAAAACTTGCGCAACCAGGATAAATATGATTAGGAAGGTCGCCTTCATGCCGTAAATATAGTTTTCTGCTGTGGAAACTTGTTTTGATGGCTTAGAGGCTTGTGTAAAATTTTCGTGCCCCTCTTGGCAGTTACAAGAAACCGTTTGTGAAAATGGCAAAGGAGGCGCATGCCGGAAAAGAACCGCAAAGAGGGGGATTGTTGGGGCTGGCCGTCCGAAGGTGTCAAACTGCCTATTTCCGACCCGAAGGGCATTAGGAAATAGGGAAAATCGCGTAAAAAAGGAAAAGTATAATGTTGTCTTTTAAAGAACATGCGAAAAAGTTCAATCTGGACGAAGAAGAGCAAGAAATCCTTGCCGATTTCGAGGCGAACCATGCCGGCAAGCCGCAGATTACCGAAGAACGCAAAAGGGAACTCGCGTCATTGGCTAATGCCTCCTACAAGTTTAGGAACTCTCGATGGCGCCGTGATTGAACTCGCCGCAAGGCTTAAGGCCGAGTTGGTGTAGGGTGGGGTTGCGTGCTAAAGTTCATTGTTCGTAAAGAGCGACTATAAGACCTACTTTTGAATATTTCTTTAGTTATGCGGGCTCACAAGCAGTTTTTATGTTGTCACGAACTTAATCAGTTCTGTATAATCCCCGGAGTCGGCGGCATGAAGCGCGTCAATATACTTCTTCCGTAAATCCGTAATGTCGTTCAAGCTGGCATCACCCCAGTAGAGCCGCGGCTCGCCAAGTTGCTGCATAAGCAGGTCCGCCATCAGTCGCGAAATTCTACCATTGCCGTTAGGGAACGGGTGGATTAAAACAAGCCTGTGGTGAAGCCGGACGGCTATTTCCAAGTTGGGGAATGTATGGTTCTCCATCCAGAATTTCACATCATCGAACAACGTCTTCAATTTGACGGGAATTTGGTATGGCGCGACCCCAATGTTTCTTTCCGTCGTTCGGTATTCACCGGCCCATTTCCACACTTGACCGAACATCCGTTTGTGCAATTTCATAAGGAATGTATCGTTCAGAACATCTCGTTGCTTGTGAGTTGCGAGCCACATTTCAGCATCCAAAATATTGCGCGTTTCGAACTCGTTGAGTTCGCGCCTAAGTGTTATCCACTTGGGCTTTAACCCTTCGCGTTCTTCTGGCGTAAGGGGCGTAGAATTGTCGTCTGATGTAAATATATCGGCCATACCCAAAATATAAATTATGGGCATGTCATAAAATGACAAAATGACGAATGGGGAAAATTTTTACTTATCCCAAATGCGCCTTATGTTCTTGGCTATCATCTCATCGGCCATGTCCGTCAGGATATGCGGATCGTCGGCAAGTTGATCTTCCAATGCCATGTTCGTGTTGACGCTCGACAGGATTGCTTCGGCTTTTTTGTGGGCCTGTCGTTTAATCGTCTCCTGCAGGCTGCTCTTGGGGATAAAGCCGTAAACGAAATCGCAGTCAAGGCCTTCCGCGATTTTTTTCATGGTCGAAATCTTGAGGTTGTTTTCGTTGAGTTCCATCTTGGCGATGCGCGGCTGAGAAAGCCCGACGCGTTCCGCAAGTTGTTTTGCGGTCATTCCGAGAGCCCGACGAACGGCGGAAATCCACCCCTGCTTGGGCGGTTGGGCGTCGCGAAGCTGGGCGAGGTTTCCCGTCTTATGGGCAAGAGCCCTGAGCAAAATCAGCCTTTGGTTCATAAAATAACCTATTTATTATAATGTTCTTATATAATATAATAAATATATTATAGAATTTCAATGAAATATAACTTTTTTATTGTAAATTGAAACGTGGCTGCGAAAATTCCAAAAAACAATTTGAAGTCTAGGAAGAAAACTGCTAATATATCGGCGCTTTTGATAGAATCTAAGAGGAATTCGCCAATATTTGAGCACGAGTGTGGATTTTGGGGCTTGATTTTAAGAACTCGCCGCAAGGCTCAAGGTCGAGATGGTGTAGGGTAGGACTCGCGCTAAAAGCATCTGCTCATAAAGAGCTGCTATAAGGCGATTATTGTGCCAGCGTAATCAGGCAAGCCTTAAACTCGTCGATGTTTTCAACATTATACGAGTCAACATATTCAATGCCTGTATCTTCATGCGTGTCCAATACAAAGTGAGATGCGTTTTCGTCCTTGCACGTTTCACTGGTGAGCTTTGCATCGTCAAAGTAATGCAGATGACAAACCGTGCCGCCAGAGGCAAGATCCAAATCAACTTCATATTGGGCACCGGAATAATACTGGATGCGGTGTGTGTTCTCACCGATAGTGGCGTAAAATTCCTGACCGCCTATAGTGAAGGTAACGGCATACTTGCTTTGACTTGAAATGACCACTTCGGATAGATCGGTAACTCCGCCCGATTGATGGAAGAAATCGTAAGGATAAATGCTTATGTTTTTAGTGTCACCTTTTTTGATGTTTATAATGGAGTTGTATAGCCATAGCATGGCGTAGGTATCGGTGTAGCTTTCGTCTTTGTACAAGGTCCCGTCACTTGGCATTAAAGATTCTGGTGGAATACAACTTCCGTCTGTTAACGTGTAATATACGAACAGAGAATCTGCTTCAAAAACATAATGGATCGTGTATGATTTCGGTTTATTGTTGCAAGAAATGGAACCTGCTTTGTAGTTGCATGTTGTGAAAGACCAGTCTCCGAGAAGATTGTTCGCGGATCCGCCTACCAAAACGGTGGTCGCAGTATCGGGATCGCCTTCGTTGTTCTGAATTAAAACTAGAGTGTCTCCGACAAAGAAGTAACTCCGTTTATGCTGCAGAACTTCGTCTATATGGGTAAATGTATAGTTGCCGTTTAGATGTTGGCATTCGTCGTAAGGGTGGTCTTCAAATATGGTGAATTTCTTGTTTGCGTCGTCATGGTTATACTTGTATCGAAAATTAGTGGAACAGTAGTCCTTAGCGTTTGCGACGGCGCTGGAACTGCTTTCGGTACTGGGTGAAGATGGCGTTGCTGTTGATGAGGATGATTCGTTACTAGAGGAAGATTCAACGGCACTGGAGGAGGATTCTTTTGCGCTAGAATAGGGTTCGGTAGCGCTAGATTGTGTCGATGCTTCGCTGGAGATTGCATCGGAACTGCTTTCAATGTCTTCTACGCTGCTAGAAGATTCTAGTGACGAATCTGGGACGCTGGAACTGTTATCGTCTCCGCATGCTGAGATAAAGATTGCGGACAACAGCACGATACAAGAAATAATAAATGTTTTACCCGAAACAGTCTTCATATAAAGATCCTTTTATAAGACTTGCAACCTTAATATACCTTTATTTATACGGGTTCGCAAGCGTTTTGGTTTGCTGTAAATGAAAAAAAACGCCCGGCTTTGAACCTGGACGCTTTTGAAAAGGGGTGGGGTATGTCTCTCCCTCGTCTAGGGCGCCGCCCTAAAACTCAACATTCTTGCCCAATGAAATTCTGTATGTCTTGACAACATTCTCGCCGTTGCGCAGGTGCATTTGGCGCTTCGCCTTTTCTACGAGAATGTTGTCAATGGATGAGGTGGGCATGGGTTTCTGAATCCTATCCGCCCTAAAACTTGGAGTAATCCCGAGAGACCTCTATTGTTTTTGTGTAGATGTCGTTATCGAATTAATGAAATGATGTTTCTTCGGTTGTACAGAATTCGAGCAACTGTTATTGTTTTGAGTTTTCGTCAACCCAATAGAATAGTTCTGTACGACCATCTTTCTGAAGTCGTGTTTTAGTGGTTTTATAGGGGTGTAGGCTGGCTGTGAATATGGAAAATCGGCTAATGAGTCAATGTCGCCAACGATGCGCTCAACAAGTTCCGTTGCGGCTTTGGGCATCCCGAGTTCGTTAGAAATGTGTGCGATCGCACTCTTCAAATCGGACAGGGCTAAGGGTAGATATTCTACTCTGTAGTTCATACAGCGGTAAGTTGTCCGATTTCTTTTAGGATTTCTTCAGAAGTATATCTTTTGGTGGATTCCTGTGCCTGTAGTTCGGCTTCATGTAACTTGGCATAGATTTCATTTTCAATTTGAAAATGCGCGAACGCTTCCATGCTCATAAGAACCATATCGCCATAGCCGTCTTTAGTCAAGAACACAGGCTGTCCAGATTCGTGGACGGTCTTGGAAATGTCTTCGAGAGAATCTTGCAAGTCAGAAATGGGTTTTATGGCGTTCATATAAACCTCACCGGTATAAGCATAATATATACAATTTTGCGCGAAAGGGTAGGGGGAAGCCTTCCCCTCGCTGTAGCCCCATGTCATCCCCGCGAAGGCGGGGATCTCCATTGGTCTTCCACAACCCTTTCGCCTAGAGCTCCGCCCTAAAACCCTAGAAGTTTAATGCCAAAACGCCGCCATATTTTTGTTCTATTGGATTTATTTGAGGGACTACAGAAATTTTCGTGATGTGTCTAGACTGATATGCTTTTCTTTTCTCGTTATAAGCATCACTTTCCTTTTTTTCAATACTTGCAAAGGTCCCATAAGAAGCGTATACAACATCGGAAATGAGAAATATGCTAAAGAGGCTCATTTCCACGATAACCAAGGGGCTAGACATTGTATATCCGGATTCTGAACTTAACTTTCTATCTATCTCATCAATTAGAATAAACATGCCTAGAGCACCTGCAATTCCTATGGAACCCATCGCTACAAAAAGTGCTTTTTTAGAAATATTCTCGTCACGTTGATACTTTTCAAAATGGTATAAATACTCTTTTTCATAATATGCGGCAGAATCAACTTCAGCATTCTTGATATAAGAAAAGTCTTCTTGTGAAAAGGCGATAGTTGCCAAAAGCAACAAAATAACGAATTGTTTCATACGAATTGAATATATAATAAAAAAACGCCCAGGATTTTAACCTGAACGTTTTTGAATTGCTTGTGGATCCTATCGCCGCACCCTTCGACTGATTCGACAGGCTCATCAACCAGCTCAGGGACCTGCGGCTCCAGGATGACGATTAGGGTTGGATTGCTTCGCTACGCTCGCAATGACGTGATCATTCCTAACCACTAACCACCAACCACTGCCTACTTCCTACCGTCTACTTCCTACTTCAGAAAGTTCATGTACGGCAGCTTGCTGGCGAGTTCCTGCACCTTGTCGGCGTTGGCCATGAGGGCGGAGCGTGCGTGCCAGGAGCCGTTGAGGAACTGACCGCGGGGGCCGTCGGCAAGTATCAGCTCGATGGTTTCGTTACCCATCTTGAGCGTGCGGCTTTCGGTGCTCGTGACGAGTTCTTCGCTCGGGTGTGCTTCAATCCAGGCGAGAATCTTGTCTGCAACTTCGTGGCTCACCTTGTAGCAAGGCGCGCCAATGGCCACGCAGTTACCGAAGAAAATTTCGGAGTAGCTTTCGGCGATGATGGCGCGGATGCCCCAGCGCTTCAGGGCCTGCGGAGCGTGTTCGCGGCTGGAGATAGAATTCATTTTCAATTATGGGAGAGGGGAAAGCCTTCCCCTGGTTCACACTTCGTAGCTCACCACCCCTTCTAGTGGGCGCTCAATCGCCGCGCCCGC
>NZ_DDQF01000013.1:0-66151 GCF_002342555.1 Fibrobacter sp. UBA2449 | reverse complement strand
GGTGTTCAACAACGGTGACATGATCCGCGACTTCACCTACATCGACGACATCGCCGAGGGTAGCGTGCATGCGCTCGACCACATGCCTGTCGCGGAAAAGTGCCCGAACGGCGTTCCGTACAAAGTATACAACATCGGCTGCAGCCACCCGGTGAAACTGATGGACTTTATCGCCGAAATCGAGAGCGCGTACGGCGAGCCCGCGAAGAAGGAATTCTTGCCGATGCAGCCCGGCGACGTTTACCAGACGAACGCCGACACCACGAAGCTTGAGGCCGAATGCGGATACAAGCCGCATTGGAGCCTGCACGACGGCATCGCCGAGTTCATGAAGTGGTACAAAAGCGACAAGAACCCGCTGAGGTAGATGATGCGCGGTTCACGGACGATTGTTGCGGTACTGTTGCTTGTCAGTGTGCTCCTAGCGGCTGACGTCTTTGTGCTGCCTGCCGTAACGCCCGAACTCAAGGCGAAGGCTTCGGAATACTATAACAACGAGTGCAAGGGCTGCCATCGCTGGGCGCGCAAGTTTGCGGCGCCGCCCATGAAGGATAACGTCGCGCAGTATGTAGAGAATCCCGAGGCTCTGGTGCAGTACCTGATGAAGCCCGAGCCCAAGCACCCTGACCAGTGGGACCCGATGGAAATTTCGCCCATGAGCGAAGCCGACGCGAAGATGATGGCGTCGTGGCTGCTGTATATTCTGGAGCACCCGGACGACCCCGGAAGGCCTAAGTAACAGGAGCTGTGCTTGAAGTATTGGATGGGTGGCATTTTTGCGGTCGTGTGCGCGTTCTTTCTGGCGGATTTCCTCTTTTGCCAGAAGGCGACTCCTGTGCGAGTGGGTGCCGATGCGGGCGGCCCGAATTCGATAGCCTTTTTGCACGAGCTTCACGGCGAAAACATCGGGCTCGATTGCAGCCACTGCCATACGGGTGCTGTTTCCGGGGCGCGCGCATATATGCCCGCAAAGGCGGATTGCATGGATTGCCACCGCCTGCCGCTCACGGAAAATCCCGGAATCGAGAAGCTGGATTCGGCGCTGGCCGCCGCTCCGACATATCCCTGGAAGCACGAGCCCGCCTTGCCGGAGCACGTGGTGTTCCACCACGGGGTACACGCGGCCGCCGGGGTGGAGTGCGCGGACTGTCACCGCAATTTCGCGGGCGGTTCCGGCGCGAAAGCAAAATCTGGTGCGCCCCTTTCCACGGGCGCGACCGGAGCTCAGCCCGGTGCGAAGGCCGACGTATACGGCGGCGAGAATTTCAGTATGCAGATGTGTCTTGCCTGCCACAGGGGAGAAACGTTCAAACAGAAGAATTTCAGGCGGGCGGCAACGTACTGCGCCGCGTGCCACAGGTAGTTTATGGATAGGCGCGAGTTCTTGAAAATCCTTTCGGCGACGGTGGCGGGTTTTGCGCTGTTCGGGTGCCGCGATGGCCTGCTCGGCGACATGCCGGTCAAGGGCCCGCGCCTCAAGTTCGCAGACTTCGAGAACGAGGTGAAACTCGCCCTCTCGAAGATGAAGCCCGGTATGGAACTCGTGCGCGTGCCGACGCCCGCAGCGCTCAAGACTCCCGGTGCCTCGCAGGAGAACCGTTTTGGCATGGCTATCGACCTGGATGCCTGCGATGCCTGCGGCAAGTGCGTGCTTGCCTGCATCCAGGAGAACAACATCCCGCTTAGTGCTCCCGAGCGTGCGAACCGCGGGCAGTTCATGCACTGGATAGAGATGTGCGGCGGTGCGCCCGCGATGTGTTTCCACTGCGGGGATGCCCCCTGCGAGAAAGTCTGCCCGACGGGGGCCGCGAACCACACTCCCGATGGCGTCTCTGCGATGATGTACAAGCGCTGTACCGGGAGCCGCTTCTGCGGGGCGAACTGCCCCGTGCATGCCCGCAAGTTCAATTTCGATGACCCTGTGGCTTCGGGCCGTTCGCTCAAGTTTAACGCTGGCGTTCCCGTGCGCGAGAAGGGCGTGATGGAAAAATGCTCGCTGTGCCTGCAGCGCCTGCAGGATGCGCGCCACGACTTCAAGGCGCTCCATCCGGGAGAAAGTTTCCGCGGGCGCGGCGTGACCACCGCCTGTGCCGCCGCGTGCCCCAAGAACGCGATTATATTCGGCAACTGGCTCGACGAAGGTTCCCCGCTGGTAAGGGCCGCGAAGAACCGCGTGCTCTATGCCCCGAAGGCTATTGCGGCGCTTGACCCGGCTATCGTCTACATGAGGGGGCGTCGTTGATTTTCCGGATTCTCCTATACGTGGGGCTTGCGCTCCTGTTGCCCGGCCTTGCCGCGCTAGGGTATTCCCTCTGGGAAGGCCCTGCTGTGTGGTCGGTGGATGCGCATACCTTCTGGGGGATTCCCGTAAGCCTGTTCGTTTTCTGGATAGGCATCGCCCATGCGGGTACGCTCATTTCGGCAATTCTTCTGGCGCTCGGTGTGCCGCTCGATCGTCGCACCTCGATGCTTGCCGAACTCACGACTCTCTGCGCGCTCGTGGTCGCCGCGATATACCCGCTCATGCATCTCGGTGTGGTGGAAAACTTCTACATGGTTATCCCCTTCGCGGATGCGCGGGGGAACTTTGCGAACGTGCGTTCCCCGCTGGTGTGGGACTTCTGTTGCATCGCCATCTATGCGGTTCTCTCGCTCGTGTTTTTCGCGATTCACCTGTTTGCGGATAGGTCGCAGGCGCTGGAAGATGTTCGTCGCCCGATGGCATGGCTACTCTTCCCGCTGGTGCTCTGGGTGCACACGATTGTGAGTCTCGATTTTGCGGTGACGTTCGTGCCCGAGTGGCGCGGGGCGTTTTTCCCGCTGTACTTTATCGCGGGTGCCATCTATTCGGGCCTTGCGATGGTGAACGTGCTGCTTGTTGCGGAAGGCTGCCGCGTGCGCCTGCTCGAAAAGCTCATGATGGTCGGTTCCTTCGTGATGCTCGTATTCTGGGCTTGGAACTTCGCGCTCAAGGGGGACTGGAACTTCTCGGTGTTCGCGTTCGGGGCGCTGTTGCCGCAGCTCTGGTGGGTGTCTGCCGTGCGCGTGAGCCCGTTCGGGCGGCTTGCGGTTTCGCTCTCGGTACTTTTCGGGCTCTGGCTGGAACGCTTCTTCCTGGTAATGCCCGCCGAACCGCGCGGCTTTGGGTATGTCGATGCGGGCCTTGTCGCTTTTTCCATCGGGTTGTTTACAACGTTGCTTGTGATTTTGCGTGTAAAGTTGCGTAAGCCCATCGAGGGCGGGGAACTTCTTTTCGGCGAACTGGAAGAGGCTTCTGCGCCGGTTGTGGAACCCCATACGGAACCGCTCACGAGCCGCGAGTTTATCGTGTTGCGCTTTCCGTTGTTGCTGGGCGTGCTCGTGGCGCTTGTCTACACGCTCTGGGCGGTGTCGCAGCCCGTGTTCGATACGGTGGCGGTCGCTATCCCGAACGTTGCCCCGCTATTCTACCCGATTGTGGCGCTGGTGGCCGCTATTGCCCTATGCATACGCCCGGTATGGCAGGCGGTTTCGGCGCACAATGCAGATGGATGCGGTTCCCGTTACTTGAAAATCGCCTTTGCTATATGTATACTTATGTTTGCGTTTTTTGCGGGAGTGTTTTATGCGGGCGGTTCGTCTGCGCCATCGAAATTCACGAGCTATGTTGACACCCCGAAAAATGCCATCGCACCTGATGGCCCGAAAATAGCGGGCGCATTTGATACGCTGCGGACGCGCGCGGTATGGAACGCGCGATGCAGCGGATGTCACGGGACGGACGGCAAGTTCAACGCGAAGTTTGTCCGCGAGTTCTACCCGGTTCCGCAAAAGTTGATAGCGGCTCGTCTCGATTCCCTCGGGGAGGATTCTCTGGTACACGTGATTATGTACGGGCGCACGAACATGAACCCGTATGCTGACCGCATAACCGAAGCGGATGCCCGCGCCCTAGTGCGATACATGCGCTCGCTTGCCCCGGCGGACATCCCGGTGCCCGAGATAAAAGATTCTGCACCCGAGATAAACGATTCGACGCACGAGATAAACAATTCGACGCCCGAAACAAACGATTCGGCGGAGGTTCTACAATGATCCCGCTGATGAACGCTGTTGCCTGCCTCCTCGCGCTCGCCATGGCCCAGTTCTTCTGGCGCCGCCCCATCCGCCTGTTCAAGGAGGCGTTCTTCTTGCTTGCCGCCGTAGTCGTGTTCTGCGTCTACGCCTACTTCTCGGGCGACATGAACGACCCTGCGATGGAATCTTACCCCTTCCGCATGTTCGCGCTGGCCCTGTGCTTCTCTACGACGGCCCTGCCCGTCAAGCGCCGCCGTTACCTGCTCATGGCTCAGGTCATGTGGTTCTGGGTCGAGTTCTTCGGCTCCGTGTCGCTCTTCTACCACGGCTTCGACATGCCGTGGACGCGCCTCTTGGCAATCGCCGTCTCCGTGTTTGGCTCCACGTTCCTCTCGCGCATCTCGCAGGGCATGGAGTTCGCCCTGATGGCTTACTGGATTGCCGTCTGGGTGTTCTTTTAGATAAGGTTTTGCTCTGGGTGTCTACGGGTCGAGCAACTCGCCGCGGATGACTTCGACGTTCCCGCCGATGAGGCTTATGATGTTAGTCGGGTTGATTTCGATGGGTCCGCAGTCGACCATCATCTCGACGGAGTGTTCGAATGTCTTCCAGATTTCGTCGGGCTCGAAGATGTCCTCTTCGCTGAGTTTTGCCGCCGTGCTGAGGATGGGCTTGTCGAAATGCTGGAAGAGTTCCTTGAAAAACGGGTGCGTGGGCATGCGGATGCCGATTTCGGGGCGCTTCACGTCGAGCCTGCGGGCAATGTGCGGGTCGGCGGGCAGAATGAAGGTGTAGGGTCCTGGCACGCGCGGCTTCATGATGTTGAACGCGAAGTTGTCGATGCGGGCGTACTCGGTCGCACTGCGGATGTCGGGGACGATGAGCGCCATGAAGAACTTCTTCATAGGCTTTTTGAGGGCGTAAAGCTTGTGGATTGCCTTCGGGGATTCTGCATTGCAGCCGATGGCATAGCCCGATTCGGTGGGGTAGAGTACCAGCGCGTCGTCTTCGAGGGCTGCTGCAGCGAGTTTCACGATTCTCGCCTGCGGGTTGTCTGGATGTACTTCAAAACGCATGGCGATAATATAAAAATATGGCTGGATTTTGCATCGTCATCCTCGCGACTTGTGCTGAGTTTTGTCGAAGCAAGGCGAGGATCTTTAGGGCAGATAGTTTATCTCGCTAGCACTGCGGAATCACTTGGGTGCCTTCGAAAGCGTTCTTGATGTGTGCGAATTGCACGGGCGTCTGGTACATGCGCGCGGTGAGGACGTCGAAACGGCATGGCTGGTCAAAGCCCCTGGGCGCTTCTTCGCGGTGTGTGTGCAAAAAGTGGCACGCCGTCTGCCAGATTTTCCGTTGCTTCTGCACGTTCACGCGTGCGGCGGGATTCCCTTCGCCGGTTTTCCATACGGATTTTACCTCTACGAAAACAATCGTTTCGCCCTGCTTTGCAACGATGTCGAGTTCGCCGCCGCGATAGGCGTAGTTACGGGCGAGGACACGGTACCCTTCTCGCAAGAGGTACGCGGAGGCGTGTGTCTCGACGAGGTTTCCTTTGGATTTGCTGTTCAATGGAGCTCCATGCCGAGCAGGCGCATTTCAGAAATGGCGAAGTCCTTGTTTTCGGCGTCGTAGGCTTCGTCGAGGTAAATCTTGATTTCGCTGGTTTCCATCGCCTGGATTTTCGGATACTGCATGCCCTTGATGTTTTCAAGCGTCACCTTCTGCTTGAAGCCTTCCTTGGTCTCGAAGGTGAGCGTCTTCGGCTTCTTGAAGATGCGGAAGCGGTCGCCGAATGGGTCGTCGACCGATTTCTGGTAACCTACGGCAAATCCGACGTGCGTGATGAGCGTGATATTGTCGAAGAACAGCGTGAGTACCGGGTTCTGCGGCTTGGCAGGCATGGCGTTGAGCCAGGCCGTCTTGAGGTCGCCATCGGTGAGGTTGTCGATGGGGTAGCCACCCGAGATGTCGGCTTCGATGGCTGCGGTCTCGTGGTTGCCCATCGCATCGTCCCATTCAATCTCCGTAAGCATCCTCTCGGGCTTGTGCGTGAGCATCAGGAGAACGAGGAGCAGGATGATGAGCGGGAACAGCGAGATGGCAAGCGCGGTTAAACGCCTGCGGATGACGCGTACGTGCGATGGGAGGCGGGTGGCCGCTTCGGCAATCGAGGCGGGACCGTGCCGCAGCAGGGAGCCCTTCTTGCCGATCTTTACGCTTCCGTGCGTTTCTTTTTGCGGGAAAACCTGGTCGCATTCATCGAGGAATTCCTGCATGTCGTGGAAGCGTTCGTTGAGCTTTTTCTTAAGGCACTTGAGGATGAGCTCGGAGAGTCCCGGTGGCATGTCGGGGCGGAACTGTTTGGGATCCGGGGGAGGTTCCTGAACGTGCTTGAGCGCAATTTCTACGGGTCGGCTTCCGTTGAAGGGGAGTCTTCCGCAGGTCATTTCGTACAAGATAACGCCCATGCTGTAGATGTCCGACTGGAGCGTCACTTCGTCTCCGTGACATTGCTCGGGGCTCATGTATTCCGGCGTACCCATGGTAACGCCCGTCTTGGTGAGCCTATCCTTTTCCATCTCCTGGATGTACGAAATCCCGAAATCCATCACGTAGACACGGTTGTCGCGCGTGAGCATGATGTTCGAGGGCTTTACGTCGCGGTGGACGATGCCCTTGCTGTGGGCGTAGAGGAGCCCGCGCGCAATCTGGCGGATGATGACCTCGATGGCGTCGAACGGCAGCTTGCTTTGCTTCTGCAATACGTCCGAAAGCGAGAATCCCTGCACGTAGGTCATCGCGATGAACAGCTGGTTGTTCTGCTTTCCGAAGTCGAATACGTGGACGATGTTCTGGTGGTCCAGTTCCTTCATCGCCTGCGCTTCCAGGTAGAACCTCTGGATGGCTTCTTCGTCGGCGGAGGCGTCGAGAATCTTGAAGGCGACTTCGCGCTTGAGCTTTTTGTCGAGGGCTTTGTAGACAAGTCCCATGCCGCCTTTGCCGAGGGTGCCGATAAGGTCGTAGTTCTCGTTGAAGGGCCTGGGAAAATTCTGTGATGCAGGTTCTGTCATTTTGCTTTCTTGGACCGGTAAAGAATCGTTGCGGTAATTATACAAAATAATGCGGCGAGGAGTAGGGCCGCTCCTTTGTTCCAAACGTCATCGGGATGTTCGAGCAGCGTGTTCAGCAGCGAACTTTGGCTATAGCGTGACCAGACGATGTAGGAAAGCCATTTGCCCACCTGTTGCATTTGGTCGAAGGGAACCAGGGCCCCGGCGAGCGCCACTTGCGGGATGATGAGGAGCGGCAAGAAGGCGTTCGCTTGTCCCGAATTGCGCGATAGTGAGCTCACGAGAAGCCCGATGGCGATGGCGGGAGTTGTTGCCGTAACGGCGATTGCCAGGAGCTCGGGAATGTCGTGGTGGATGGGAATGCGGTAGGCGATAAAGGCGTATACAATGACGGTCTGCAGGATGGATACAATCGTGGGGAGGATGAATTTGGCGGAGAGGTAGGGAAGTATGCGGGCCCCCTTGCGGAATTCGCCCTTGATTGTATTTTTTTCCTGAACGATTTCGCGGATGGAAAGCGATAGCGAGAACCAGTTCGCGCAGAGCACGATGGCGAATGCGACTGTCCAGAGCGAGGATGTCCGCGAGAAAATTTGCGAAAAGAGAAAGCCGATGATGAAGGGCTGCAAAAGAAGTGCGGCTAGCTTCCCCTTGTCACGAACCCATTGGCGAAGCATGAGCGCCATGTTGTAGAATAGCGAACCCTTGTGCCGTTGCTTGGTGAAGTAGTAGTGGCTTAGGTTGTTCGAAACCGTGTCCTTGCTGATGATTCCTGATTTTTGCCAAATCGAAGATGAATCCGTAGAGAGGTTCGAGAGGATTTCGTCAGGATTGCTTGTCTTGAAGAACTGGTATGCTCCTTGCGGGCTGCCGTAGAAGCACTGTTCGCCTTGATGGATGACGAGCACTTTGTTCGCAATGCGGAGCGCCTCGTAACTGTGCGTGGTGAGGATAATTGTGTGCCCGAGAAAGGCGAGCTGCTTCAGGTGCGAACACAGGATGCGGGAGTTGAATGGGTCGAGACCCGAAAGCGGCTCGTCGAGGATGATGAGACCTGGGCTTCCCATGAGTTCCGCTGCGAGGGCGACGCGGCGTATCTCGCCGCCGCTGAGCGTCCTGATGCGGCTCTGCCGCCTGCCGCTCAGCCCGAAAAGTTCGCAGAACTTTTCGAGTCGCCCGTCCGCGCTTTCGCGAAAGTCCTTTGCGTCAAGCGTAATGCGGGCGCCATGGCGGAGCGTTTCGTCGACGGTCAGGTCGCTGCGGAGTGGCGGATCCTGTTCGAGAATGGCGATGCGTTCGCGAATCTGGCTGTGGCGGTAGTCGACGCCGCCTATGGTGACTTCGCTTCTTTCGCCCTTGCGGTAGGTGCCTTCGAAGAGTTTCAGTAGGCTTGATTTTCCCTGTCCCGAGCGTCCGATGATGGCGAGTATTTCGCCGGCGGGGAGGTCGAAGTCGATACCCGACAAGAGCTGCTTCTTCCCCGCGTATACGTCGAGGTCCCGGACGTGCAATTCGAACCCTGCTCCCACTTTTCGCATGAAGAGCTTCCCATCCCTGACGCTCATTTCCGTCTGGTCGAATCGGATTCCTTCGCCGGGGCGGAGCCCTATTTTTTTCCTGCTCTTGCCTTCCTCGTCTATGATGGGGTGCTGGAAACGGATTTCGGCGCCGTCTCCGTCCTTGCGCACTTGGATGGGTTTTGTCGAACCGTCCTCGCCTAGATCCACCATGCAGAATTTGTCTTCGAGCGGTTGCTCCTGGACTTCGTCGTTGATGTCGTAAAGCAGGAGGGAAAGTTTGTCTTCCTTGATGTCGACCCTCAGCCTCTTGACCCCGATTCCGATGATGTCGCCGTCGTGAAGTTCGCTTTCGTTTATCTGGGCTTCGTTCAGGAGGGTGAAACTGTTTTCGGTAAGGCTGCGGATTTTCCAGACGGTTCCGTTCGGACCTTGCTTTCGTTCAATGACGGCATGTTCCCTGGATACAAAACGCTCCGAGAAGCGGAGGTCGCTTCCTTCTCTGCGCCCGATGGTGAAGGGCTTGCTTGTATCTGGCGTAATGATTCTGAACATGGCCGCTTACCGCCGCATTACTTGAGCTCTTTGATTCCGTTCTCGAATCTTTCGCAGGCTTTTGCCAACGTCTCGTCGCTTGCCGCATACGAGAACCGCACGCAGCTGTCGTCTCCGAAGGCGGCTCCCGGCACGATGGCGAGTCCCTGTGTCTCGAGCAGGTATTTGCAGAAGTCAATCGAACTGTTTACGGCTGCACCTGCGGGAGTTTTTTTGCCGTAGAGCTTTGCGACGGGCGCGAACAGGTAGAATGCGCCTTCGGGCGCGGAGATGCTTTCGCCGAGGATTCTCGAAACCTGCGATACCATGAAGTCGCGCCTCCTGCGGAATGCCGCGCGCATCTTATCCACTTCGCCCATGCCCATGCGGAGAGCTTCGAGGGCTGCATATTGCGCGATGTTGCTCGGGTGGTGTGTTGCCTGTCCCTGAATTTTGCCGATTATCTTTGCAATCGGAGCGGGGGCGGCGTCGTATCCGATTCTCCAGCCCGTCATGCAGTGCGATTTCGAGAACCCGTTCACGACGATGGTTCGTTCGGCCATCCCGTCGAAACTCGCAATGCTTGCGAACTGTGCGCCATAGACGAAGTATTCATAAACCTCGTCGGAGATGCAGTAGATGTCGTTCTTGACGATGACTTTAGCGAGGCCGGCGAGTTCTTCGTGCGAATACACGCTTCCGGTCGGGTTGCAGGGGTTGTTGATGAGGATCGCCTTCGTCTTTTCGGTGATGGCGCTCTGCAACTGCTCCGCGGTCATCTTGAATTTGTTCCCGATGGTGGTCGGCACGAACTTGGGAACGCCGCCGAGCCACTTCACGAGTTCGGGGTAGGTGACCCAGTAGGGGGCGGGAATGATGATTTCGTCGCCCGGGTTTACGAGGGCCGCGAGTGAATTGAACACGGCGTGCTTCGCACCGCTAGTCATGATGATCTGTTCGGGAGCGTAGTCGAGGCCGTTGTCGCGCTTGAGCTTGTTGCAGACTTCCTTGCGCACCTCGAGAATCCCGACGGGGGCGGTATAGCGCGTCTTGCCATCGGTAATCGCCCTGGTGGCGGCATCGCAGATGGGCCTTGGAGTCGGAAAGTCGGGTTCGCCCGCGCCGAGGCTGACCACATCCTTGCCTTCGGCGATCATTTGCTTGGCGAGCGTATCGATGGCGACAGTGAGCGATGCTGCGATATTTTCTGTTCGTGTCGAAAGGGGACGTGTCATTTTGACTCTTTCTTCTTTTTCCAGATTCGGTAGTTGTCGAGGATTCCGGCAATCAGCGGGAAGGTGGTGAACTGTGCAAGCGCAATGCAGGCGAGCCCCAGTAGCAAGACCTGGCCGATGCTGCGGAGTCCGGGATGGGATGATATGATAAGGCTGAAGGAGGCGATGAACGATGCCGCCTGGCTCAGGAGGATGCCGAAGAACTTTGTCTGGAGGACCGTGATGGCTGTCCCTGCCTGTTTCGTGTAGAAGGCGCTCCAGAGCTGCAGCGAACCGTCGACGCTAGCCCCGATGATGAGGGGGAATGCGAGCGAACTGTAGAACGAAAGCTCGATGCCGAGCAGCCTAATGAGGATCAGCAGCCAGCTTATGGCGAATACCGAGGGGAGGAGGGTGAATATGGCCCTGCTGAATCGGTTGTAGAACATGAGCAGGAAGAACCATACGAGGAAACTTCCAATCCAGAGGGTCTTGTCCAGGTTTTTGAGGATGAGGTCGAGGACGGTTGCGCGGATGACGGGTTCCCCGGTCATCAGGATACCTTCCTTTTCCGGGCCCCTGATCTTGTCGAGGTTCTCGTTCAGCCTGCGGCACGCGAGTCCGTCGTCTGGATCGATATTGTGGAAAATGAAAGAGAAAACGCCGCGGTTCCCGTTCTTGTCGCTGAACTTGACTTTCACGTTGTCGGGCAGGTCCTCGTCGTCGACCTTCCTGTTCGAAAGCGCCTCGGCCATAAAGTCGTAGGCTTTCTTCTGCTTTTCGTCGAGATCCTTGACGTCGATTCCTTTCGCGAAAGCCTCCAGCGTGTCGAGTTTCTGTTCGCGAGAAACGCTTGCGTGCGGAACAGTCTTGGCGAGCGTGTACATCTTCTGGACGTTCGGGATGGCGCCTTTCTTCTTTAGCTGCTCGAAGTTGCGGTAGAGCTCCGTGCTTGCCTCTGCGCTTGTTGTCTCGACGATGATGGGGTCGTATTGCGGGAATCCGGTCTGGGCGAGGAGGGAATCGGCCGTGCCGGTTGTCTTCTTGATTTCGGTCTTGCTGAAATCGTAGAAGAACTTGAGATTTGACCCTCCGTAGACAAGGCATACGAGGCTAATGATAGACACGATGGCGATGAGGACGACATTGAGCCTATGGGGGAGAAGCGTCACTTTGTGCGAGGACGGATTTATTTTGAATGAGTTGACCGAAAACGGACGGCTCTTCTGGAATACGCGCAGGAGGGCGGTGGCGACAAGGAGGGTGACCATCCAGTTGATGAGTGTCCCGAGGCTCCCTAGGATGGCAAGTTCCTGCAGCCCGGGAAGCGGCACGAACATCATGCATGCAAAGAGGGAGGCCATGATGCACGAGGATGCGCATGTGGAGGGGCCGATGCCGAGAATCGCGCTCTCGATGCAGAGTTGCGGGCTCAGGTTGCGGGCGCGTTCTTCGAAATAGCGCTTGTAGACGTGGTTCACTATCTGGCATGCCTGGCCCGGCAGGATGATGGCGAGGAGCAGGGTGTAGAGGTTGATTCTCCCGTAGAGGAGCGATGCGAGGGCGAGCGTGTAGACGATTGGGAGCGCCGTCGCCACCGACGAGATAAATATCAGCTGCGGCTGCCTGTAAAAATTCACGACAAAGAGGAGCAGGATGATGAGGGCGGTAAGTCCGCCCGCTAGCTGGGCTTCGGGAAGGAGCGTCCGTCCGCGGCGGATTGTCTCGAAAACCTTTCCGGTAAAGTAGGATTGCACGTCGCCGCCCTGGATGATTGCGGAGAGGTAGGTGCTGGTCTGCGACAGGAGTTCGCGACTTGCCTTGAGGTCCGTTAGCGGGTGCGTGGGATATATCTCTACAACCCGGATGGTGCCGTCGGGATTCGAGTGGCTGCGGTTCATGATTCTCGCGTATTTTTCCTGGAGGTCGTTCACGCGGAATTCGATTTCCTTTTCCGTGGAGGAATCGAGGCCGGCGTCCAGGTCGACGTAGAACGGGTTATTCCTGCTGATGAACTTGTCCCGTATGGGGCGGATGCGGTTGATGGTGGAATCGAGGTCGCTCTCGTCGATATAGAGAAGGCAGTGCCGCGTGTAGTAGTCGGTGTCGGTTTCGAAATCCACGAAGTGGACCAGCGGATCCTTGCGCAACATCTGCGCTAGACTTTTCGCGGTGGTGTAGTTCTGGAGGCTGTCCTTGGAATGCAGGACGACAACGAGGCTCCCGAGCCCGCCGAAGTCGCTTTCGATACGCTTGTAGTCGTTGTTGGACTCGTCGCTGAAGGAGAGCGTGTCCTGCAACTGGAGGTCCCACCGCAGGTTCATGATGGGAAACGCCGAAAGAATGGCGAAAATGGTCCCGAAAAGCAAAACGGCTACAGGAAATCGTGTAAGTCTTCTGGTTATTTTGCTGATTAGGGAAAACATCGGCTATAATATAATTATAAATTAGGGTTGAGATGATTCGCTTGCGGCTTTGCATAATCGCCTTTGCCCTTGCGCTGGCCACATCCGCCTTTGCCGAGGCGGATTCTGTGGCCGTTGCCGACTCGATGGCGCACGGTCCCGATTCTTCGGCTACAGTCGAAGAATCCTCCTCGTCGTGGAAACGTTTTTTCACCTGGCCTTTCGAACATATCATCCAGCCGGTGCTGAACGCGGCGGTCTATCCGATAGCGCAACCCCTGCATTACGCGTTCGACAACGGGGTCATTGAGACGGCTGTCGACCTGATTACGTTTGGCGAGAAACGGAACATTCTGCTTTATCCCATAATGAACCTTAAACCCGGCAATTCCACGATGCTAGGGTTGACCTACCGCCACAGGAGCCTGTTCTTTGGCAAGGATTACCTAGTCCTTTCGCCGCAGTATTTCGCGAACGGCGATTTCTTCGTCGACCTGCGCTACACGAAGCACGAACTTTTCGGGACCGACTTGTTTGGGGGCATTCGGCTTCGTAAGTTCTGGGACCGCGACGGGTTCTTTGTCTATCCGGGGACGCGAGAGGACTTTGTCATGCCGGATTCCTCATTCACCATCGACTTGCAGGCGGGCATACCCCTTACGAGCGATGGCCGTTGGAGTCTCGAGCTGCTGGGCACGGTGGATATCGTGAACCGTAGCCTTCCGGGAAATTCGCAGGACAGCATCCTTGTCAGCCGTGATTTTTCCATCGACGACCGCGGCCTTTACCAGTCGTTCCTGATGTTCCCTGTCGGGCTCTCGGTCTTGTTCGACAATCTCGATTTTCCCTTCGCGCCTTCGCGGGGGAGCCGCATGCAGCTGCTGGCCCGTTACTTTTTTGTTGGAAAATACAGCGGGATATCCTTCGAGAATGCGGAGGAGCCGGGAAATCGGCCGACAAGGTTTGATTTCGATGATAACGGCATGAACCACGACTTCGTGCGGACGGAATTCGTGTTCCAGCATTATTTCTATTTTGGCAAAGCGCAAAAGTTCCACCTGACAAAAAAAGAGGCGCGACAGAATCGGCGCTTTTACATGGACTTCAACTGGAACGACGCCCTTCGCATGTGGCGGCCCGACAATGTCCGTGAAACCCTGTTCGAAAGGAGGGTGATAGCGCTTCAGTTCAGGATGATAGACAGTTGGGAAATAGAGGAGGGGGGAGCCCCGTTCAAGCTGTATTCTCTCGTCGGGCCGAGGTTTCCGCTGCGAGGGTTCCAGGATTACTATGCGGCCCAGCATGTCATGAGCCTGAGCATGGAATACCGCTGGCCTATCGATTATTATGTGGACGGCGTCCTGTTCAACGAGTATGCGATGTTTTCGCCGACATTCAAGGACTGGTCGGTTCACCGTCTCAACAATTCCTGGGGGTTCGGCGTCCGCGTCCGCAAGCCGGACATGTACTGGTTCCGCGTGCAGCTTGGTTTTCACGGGCTCCATGGCGTGAACCTGGTGATGACCATCGCGCCCGAATTCAAGTAGGGGCATGGCCCCCGCGTCGCCTAGAAAAGTTCAATCTGGTCGCTTGGTACTTGTTTCTGCGGAATAT
The DNA here is from genome assembly GCF_002342555.1 of Fibrobacter sp. UBA2449. Classification (NCBI taxonomy): domain Bacteria; kingdom Pseudomonadati; phylum Fibrobacterota; class Fibrobacteria; order Fibrobacterales; family Fibrobacteraceae; genus Fibrobacter; species Fibrobacter sp. UBA2449. The sequence goes on along the minus strand of NZ_DDQF01000013.1, from coordinate 51,734 downwards.
CGCGGTGGAGCATGGCGTAGGCGTTGCGTGTGGCGATTCTCCCTCGCTGGGTTCGGGAAAGGAGACCTTTCTGGATGAGGTACGGCTCGTAGACTTCTTCTAGCGTGTCGGGCTCTTCGCCCATCGCGGCCCCGATGGTTGTTATGCCGACTGGCCCGCCGTCGAACTTGTCGATAATGAGCCCGAGGATCTTCCGGTCGGTAGGGTCGAGCCCCTCGGTGTCGATTCCGAGCATCTGCAGTGTGCGCTGGGCGGCTTCGAGGTCGATCGTCCCGTTCCCGCGTACCTGGGCCACGTCGCGGCAACGGCGCAGCACCCTGTTCGCGATGCGGGGCGTCCCGCGGCAACGTCCGCCGAGCAGCCTTGCGGCGTCCTCCTCGAGCCCGACGCCCAGGATCCGCGCGCTCCGGATAAGGATTTTGACGATGTCGTCCTCGTTGTAGAGTTCCAGCCGGTACTGGAGGCCGAATCGGTCGCGGAGAGGACCCGTGAGCATGCCGCTGCGAGTGGTTGCTCCGACGAGGGTGAAGTGCTTGAGCGGGAGGTTGACGCTACGCGCCGTCGGTCCTGAATCGAGCATGATGTCGAGCCTGTAGTCTTCCATGGCGGGGTAGAGGTATTCCTCGACCACGCGGTTCAGCCGGTGGATCTCGTCGATAAAGAGGACGTCGTTCTCCTGCAGGCTTGTCAGGAGGCCGGCCAGGTCGCTAGCCTTGTCGAGGACGGGGCCGCTCGTGATGTGGATGTTGACGCCCATTTCCTTCGCGATGATTCCTGCGAGGGTCGTTTTGCCGAGACCCGGAGGGCCGGCGAAAAGGCAGTGGTCGAGCGAATCGCCGCGGTGTTTCGCCGCTTCGATGGCGATGGAAAGACTTTCCTTGATGTCTCCTTGTCCCGTGAATTCCGCGAGGCTGGGTGGCCTGAGCGTACGATCCACGTCGTCGCCTTCACCGATTCTTTTTTCGGGCGAAATAATCCGCTGGTCGTCCATGAAAAATCATTCCTCGTTTGTGGTTTGCGATCAAAGATACTTCAAAGCTTCGGGTATGAGGGTAGCCGCATCGGCGGAATCCCCGAGAATTTCGGCCGCCTTGACAACGGCTCTCTCTGCCGCAGGGTCTTTTACGCCGAGAGTGTGAAGGGCGAGGACCGCCTCCATCTTCGCGCCGGTAAGGACGCCTATGCCGGTAATGCCCGAGCCTTCGACATCGTCGAGCGCCTGTAGCATCGCCCCCGCCTTGTCCTTGAGGGTGAGGACCATCTGCTCGCAGGTCTTTTTGCCGAGACCCTTGATTTTGCCGAGGGCGCTTTTGTTGTCGCTTGCCACCATGTTCAGGAGGTCGGCTGGCGAGACTCCGCTCAGGATGCGCTGTGCAAGCTTTGGCCCCACGCCGTTCACGTCGATGAGCATCAGGAACGTGTCCTTTTCGATCCTGTCCGCAAAGCCGAAGAGCGTCATGGAGTCTTCGCGGACCACGAGATTCGTGTGGAGAGTCACCTCGGAGCCTTCTTCGGGCAACTTGCCGGCCGTGTAGGCTGAAATGTTTACTCCGTAACCGACACCGTTCACGTCAACGACGACGAAGGTGGGGGATTTTTCGATAAGGATTCCGCGAATGCGCTCAATCATAAAAACTCCGAATATGCACTTTTGTGCTACTGCACAAATATATACTAATTCATTGGCTCTGTCAAGCCTTTCCGTATTTTTTTTACAAGGCTGCGGGGTCATTGCGTTCTGACTGCATTCCGGCTGCGGTTTCAGTGATGGTCACATTTGTGCTGAAACAAAGCGCTTTATTGATGATTTTTACAGAAAATACATTGCTCACTATTGGTAAATTGTGTATATTTTACTTTGCGCACTATTGAAATGGAGGTGCCTGTGGAAATCCAGAGTAAAGTGGTGCATTTAGTGCAATATAGCCTTCGGAGGTTCTACCTCGGTTTGTAAAGAGCCCCTATAAGATAAGAAACCTCTATGAATCTAAAAATCAAATTAAAAAACGCGGACTTGAAAGTCTGTGTTTTATTTTTTTCAATGGAAATCCGTGTTTAAGCAACCTGTTTTTTACGGGACTTTGGAATAAACCTCGGTTCCATTTTTTCCGCTTTTGCCTGCGCAAGGAACATGTTAATCAGCACCTGATACGGAATATCGGTCTTTTCGGAGAGAGCCTTGAAATAGGCGATAACCGATTCGCTGATGTTGATGCAAATTGTTTTCTTGAGTTTCTTTGCATAGGGGTTCTTGACCGCATTGCTGAAATCGTAATTCTTCTTCATGGCGACCTCCTTTTCCAGTATTGTTCAGATTCTTTCTTGTTAGCCTTTCGCGAAGAGATGATTCGGATGAGTTCGTCACCATCGCCGTCACGCTCGCAGTAGCAGACTAGAAGCGTTCTCATCAAGTTAGACATTCCCATCAAAATAAAACGGTCCTCGTCATCGGAATGCTTTTCATCCGCAAGCAAAAGTGCCTCTTCGTCATAGAATACGGTCTAGGCTTCTTCAAATGTCACCTTGTGCTTGGCAAAATTGATTTTAGCCTTATTATCGTCCCGTTAGAATATCATATATATAATATATATACATGATGTATAAAAGTCAAGTATTTTTTTTAGTTTTACCTCGGCTCATAAAGAGCCCTTATAAGACATCATCTGCCACTCTTACTGGTTCTGAAACTCGTAAAGTGACTATAAGCCCTTATGGTATTACATTCTATAAAATCAACAGCAATCAAGATGGATGGGAACAATTAAATAGCATTGTTCCAAATGGTTAAAAAATCGCCTTTCATTTTGTCTCATGAAAGGCGATTTTTTGTCTCACAGCAACCGCGCCGTTATATTCGCGCTTTAAACTGCTCCGGCTAAACCGGGGCTTTATTTTTTACGGAATACCGCTCGCAATATGCTTGCAAAAGCCCGTTACGGGCTTTTTCCCAATAAACAGTTATTGCAATAATTTAACCACTTGAACCGCAAGATGAATTACATCATAATAAAAGGAGCGCAGGTACAAAAAAGCAAATATAATAAAGACTATTGGCATCCACTGACTTTTAGTATATATAATATTTCCCGTCTTATCCGTATAATTTCCTCTACTGATTTTATAAGTATCAATCAAATTACATATTATCTGAATAAACATCAGAGAATACGCAATAAAATAAAACCACACTGGGCCCGACTTATTCATCAACCCATTAAGACATGCAAAGGGCGTTCCACCCATAAGAAAATACACACACGCCCTGCGGTATCGACGGGCAATAACACAATGCAGGCCAAGCCATCCGCCAACTATCGATGCAAAGAAAATCACATACCCCGAAATCTTTATTTTTGACACCTCTTCCATCTCATTTTTTTGATCCTTCATATTTTCACTATTCCAATTCGTTAAAAAAATACATTTTACAATATAACAAAAACACAAATATCAATTAAACACAAAGGTTATTTAAACGGACTAGACGGAAACAAATTCGAATTCGTCGGTGAAGATATGTTCGTCATGTTTTAGCTCGGCTCATAAAGAGCCCCTATAAGATACAGAAAAAAGCCGCCGGGGCGACCTTTTGAAGGATTTTTTATTCAATAATTCCAAATATACATAATAACGAAAAAAGGACAAGCAACGTATAAAAAACAATAAAAAGTTTATAAACATTCGGATTTTCTTTTAAAGTAACTCGCGGTCCTTTCAATTTGATTTCTTTGGTGAAAAGCGCCTCCACCAATAGAAAAATTGACAAAAGAAATAAAAATAGCGAGTACATTTATTTTGTTTTCCCTCGGCTCATAAAGAGCCCCTATAAGACCTGCTTTCTGAATATACCTTTATTTATGCGGGTTCGCAAGCGGTTGGATGCTGAAAAACGCTGTTTCTTGTTGTGAAAAAATCAATGGTATTGGACCGCTGGGTGGTTGACGAAAGGCTTAAGGGTGTATAAATTTAGGGTATGGTGTATGGGTAAAGCGAGGAAAAATGAAATTCGGGATTGGCAAGGCTTCTGCCGTAACGACTGCGGCAATACTTACTTTGGCTTATTCGGCCCTTGCGGCCGACTGGTACGCGAAGGAGACGCGTTGGGCGGGGCATGACCCGGACATTATCCGTTACGAGGACGGCTATGCGCTTGCCACGACGGACAACCACATGCTCATGCAGTTTTCCGAGGATGCGCTGAACTGGAAGAACGGCGAGCAGGCCATGCCGAAGTTTTCGCAGTGGCTTTACGACTACGCCCCGAACATGATTGACATCTGGGCGCCGGACATTCATTACATTGGCGGGGAATACCGCATGTACTATTGCGGTTCCGAGATGGGCATCCGCTCGTCGGGCATGGGGTTCATGTCGAGCAAGGAAATCGACCCGGCAAAACCCGGCTACGGCTGGACAGACCAGGGCGAGGTGATTCACACGGTCAAGAGCGATGCCTACAACGCGATTGACGCGGCGGTGCTGAAGGACAACGATGGCAAGGTCTGGATGGCGTTCGGTTCGTGGGGCACGGGCATCCACATTCTGGAACTTGACGAATCGACAGGCAAGGTGAAAGATGGTGCGAAGATGATCAACATCGCGAACCGCGGCGGTTCGGGCATCGAGGGCGCAAGCCTCATCGAGCACGACGGTTACTACTACCTGTTTACGGCGTGGGACAACTGCTGCAAGAAGGGCGCGGACCTCGAGAACAATTCCTACAAGACTACGGTCGGGCGCTCCAACCGCATCGACGGCGGGTACGTGGACCGCAGCGGCAAGGCTCTATTGAATGGTGGCGGCACGATTCTGCTGAGCCGTTATGGTCGCTACTACGGGCCTGCGGGCGGCGAGGCGTTCCAGGACGTGAACCGCCAGCGTTTCGTGAACCATTACTACGACAAGAACGACGGCGGAAATTCTTACATACAAGTTCGCGATATCGTTTATACCGACGACGGCTGGCCGGAACTGGGGCAGCCGTTCCTCGGGCGTTACCTGAGTGCCGAGGCGGAACACGGCGCCTTGACGCATGTGGATATTTCGAGTAGCTCCGATGCATCGAACGGCGAGTTCTGCGCCTACATCAACTACGAAGACAGCAAGATTCGCCTGCCGATGATTATCCCGCAGGCGGGCGACTACCTGATCCGCTACCGCTACGATAACAACTGGACCGAAGACGGCGCGAACGGCAGTTCACACTTCGTGAGCATCAACGGCAAGAACCAGGAAGTGCAACTGCCGCTGACGGGCGCGTGGAGCGCATTCCCCGAGAAGTCGGTGGTGTACATTCCCGCGAAACTCAAGCGCGGTTCGAACTTCATTGAGATTACGAAGGGCAAGCACTATGCGGAACTCGACCGCCTCGACTTCTTGCGCATTATCCGCGACACGATTCCTGCGAACGGATTCGACAACGGCATCCGCGTGCGTTTGACGGATAAGGACGAATTTGCCATCAAGGACGGCGGCTACGCGATTTTTGAGAACGTGATTACGGATTCCATCGTGGGCCCGGGCGTACTTGTGCAGGTAAAGAACGGAGCCGGCGGTACGCTCTCATTGCGCAAGGAAGGCAAGAAGGGCGACGTGATTTCCAAGTGCGAGTTGCCCTCGGCGGGTGATGAGAGCAAGTGGATTGACGTGCGCTGCAGCAACCTGCCGGAACTCAAGGGTGTGCAGGACTTCTACCTGACGGCGGAAAACCTCGGCGGCGAAACGCTCGTAGGCAACATCAAGTTTGACGAAGGCGTGAAGGATACCTCGACTGCGATCAGGTCCTGGAATCACGATGCTGCGCAGCCTGCAGTGCTCCACAACGGAATGCGTTCACTGGAAGCCAAGGGCTACCGCGACCTCAAGGGCCGTCATTTCGACAGACGAATCCGCTATCGCGTGATGTTCTAGGAACAGTGATTAGCAGTAGTACGAAATCGTTCCAAAGAATTCTTTCCATTTGTTGATGACATCTTCGTTCCTTGCTTCAATAATCCGAAGGATGTTTTGAAGAACCTTCGGATTGATGCGGGAGTTATTGTGTGCTAGAAGGCATTTCCCTGCTTTTGTAATCCAGATTTTGGTGGCGTTAGCAGTGGGAGGGCCTTCAGATACATGAACGTGAACTGGTTCCAAAGGATTGTTCTCGTTGGACCAGAAGTAAACCCAGAAAGAACCAATCTTAAAGATTTGCGGCATTGCTAAACCCACCTTTCTGAGAAAATTCCATTATCAAATGAGCCGTTGACTCAATCACCTTCTTGTAGCGGTCGAGTTCCTCATCTGAAAAACCGAATATGTCTTCCCATGTGTAGGAGGGTAAATAGCATGTTGCCCGATGGAATCCGTCTTTTGCGTCGGGCTTTTCGATGTACACCTTAACGCGCCCGTCATTGCCCATTTCGGAATGGACGATTTCAGCGTTGTCGTCTAATGTCATGAAGGGGTACATCATATTGCTAAAAGGCAATATAACTTTTTCTTGCCGGGTTTGGCTAGTATTCATCTTTTGCTCCTTCCGCCTGCATGCTAGAAAAGGCGGGGCTTTGTCTGCTTGTTTTGTGAGCGACTCTACTCACTTGTGCACTAAATATAAATCTGTGAAATGTAATTGTCAAGAGAAAAAAGAGTTTTTTTTGCAGTTTCCATGTTGGAATATTCCCCGCACGTTTTTTTTGTTTGCGTAATATATATTTTAGCGAATAGACAATTTTGAGGCTTTTATGCGCTACTCTTTGTTTGGATTTCTTGGAATTGCGGCTTTGCTTGTTGCTTGCTCGCAAACGGTCTCTGCGCCTAAAAATGACGATGATTCGTCTGAAATCAGCAGTTCCAGTAAAAAGGGAACAAGTTCCGAGAGCAAAAACGGTGACAAGAAATCCTCAAGCAGCACGGAGGACTTGGATGAAGGTTGCATTGGGGAGGCGGGCGAGCCTTGGGACGGAACTACGGCGAAGGATTTTGCTTGTGGTGCGGGCACCAAGTTGAGCCCGTACATCATTTTGACGGCAGAGCAGTTGGCGAAATTGTCCTTTATAGTTGGTTCAAACGATAAGGCTTATCAGGGAAAATATTACAAGCTTGGAGCGGATATACAACTCAACGACGGGAAGGTCATTGATGACAAGGGAGCCTTAGTAGGAGATTCTACCAAGCTCCACAAGTGGACACCTATTGGCAACTCGAGTGTTGCATTTACTGGGAATTTTGATGGCGATGGGCACACGGTTAGCGGGATGTTCATCAATACCACGAGTACACATAATGGACTGTTTGGAAATTCGAGTGGTACTGTGCAAAATTTGAAAGTTGAAAATTCGTGGGTGAGTGGAGGAAGCGCAACGGCTGGAATAATAGGAAATTTGAAAGGAAATGGTTCTTTAAGAAATTCGGTTAATAGGACTTCCGTTTTTGGGATAGGAACAGTAACTGGTGGTGTAATTGGTTCGTATGAGTCGGCGTATGATAAGAATGGAATAGTGGAGAATGTTGAAAATCAGGGCCCCGTAACAGGATTAAAAAATGTTGGAGGAATTATTGGAACAGGACGTTCTATAAAAATATCAAATGCCAGAAACTATGCTGAAGTTGCGGGCACTACTACTGTTGGTGGAGTTGTTGCTTCTTTGGGATCGAATTCTGAATTAAAGAATGCCTCGAATTTTGCAAAAATTACAGGGAAAGAATATATCGCTGGTATAGTTGGTTCCTTTGGAAATAGTTATTGTCCTGCGTCTACAAATTACGGCACAATACAGAATGCTTTTAATCGTGGAGAGATTACAGGAGCGAATTATACGGCAGGGGTTGTCGGGGAAGCGTTGTGTGTCACTATAACGGAGTCTGCAAATGTTGATTCAATTGTTGGTGATAAGTACTCCGCAGGTATAATTGGTCATGCGAAAAGGTCTATAGTTAAATCTATCTACAATAAAGGTGCTGTTTTTGGCTCCATTAATGTAGGTGGTATAATTGGTTACAACGAAGAAGGAGTCACTAGTTCTGCCTATTCTACTGGCAAGGTTGATGGTGATTCTCTAGTCGGATTAATGATTGGCTATAATTACAACACGACCATGGCGGACTACTATTACCTCGAACAAGGTGAACAGGAACCATTCGGTCTCAACAATGGTGGTGGAGTCGCCACTCCTAAAACTGATGACGAAATGAAATCGGACGATTTTGCCGAACTCCTTGGCGAAGAATTTACTTATGATACCGACGTCAACGACGGGTATCCCGTATTGAAATGGGAAATGGAATAGTTCTTATGAATCGCAAACAGCATTTCAGACCCCATGTGCAAGGGGAGTCTCTAGAGAACAAAATCAATCAATTGGGTGATGAAGTATTTGAAGCGTTGCTGCCGTCGATGGTAACGTTTGCTGCATCAGTATTCATTTGGATGATTTACCTAGGTTTTTTGCCAGTAAGTCTTCTTTCTGCTGTGTTTATGACAATCCTTTTGGTCGTCTTTTCTGTAAGGGCGTTTGTTAAAATAAGGAAACTTAATAGGCAAATAAAGAATCATCGCAAAGGTCTTGATGGCGAACGCTATGTAGGCACAAAGTTAGAAAGACTATCTTCTAATAGCACATTTGTTTTTCATGATGTTGTTTGCGGAAAATTTAACATAGATCATGTTATAATTAGCACAAAGGGAATATTTACCATTGATACAAAGAATAGGGCTTTGCCAGATAGGGATTATAACAAGGCAGACTTTATATTTAAAGATGGGGAACTGATTGATAGCACTGGCGTCCTGCAAAGTGACCTGATGCATAAAATTGAGTCGCAGGGGAGATGGCTAGAAGGGAAGATTAATGAGTGGACGAAAAAGCGTTATCCTGTGTATAGGGTTGGTATAATGATTGGAGCGTATGTGAATAATATCAATAAAGATTTCTCCAAATATTGGATAATTAATGATGGCGCCTTTGCCGGATTCTTTGATAAGGAACGGGAAAAATTTCCTTTAAATGATGTATTAAGAATCGCCGATTCTTTGCAACGTTTTATAGAAAAGCCAATAGCCTAAAAACATTTCCTATATTTATACTATGCTTACCATTAACGGACAGAGTGTCGATGCGGCGGGCAAGACCGTTGCCGAATACCTTGCGGAAGCGGGGTACAATACGGTGCGCATTGCCGTGGAACGGAACGAGGAGATTGTTCCGAAGGCAAAGTATGCCGAGACGGTGCTTGCCGATGGCGATGTCGTCGAGGTCGTGAATTTCGTAGGTGGCGGGTGATGGAACCCCGCGTGCCGACCCGCGAAGAGGTGCTTGCCGCGCTCGAGAGGCGGCAGGGTGCCGAAGCCGTGCGCAAGTTGCAGTCGGCGACGGTCGCCGTATGCGGGCTCGGCGGGCTCGGATCGAACATCGCGATATCCTTGGCGCGTGCCGGAATAGGCAAGCTGGTCCTGATTGATTTCGATTGCGTCGATGTGACGAACCTGCACCGCCAGCAGTACAGGGCGTGCCAGGTGGGCATGCCGAAGCCGGATGCTCTGCTTTCGAACTTGAAAGAGATCGCGCCGTATACGGAATATGAAACTCACTTTGAAAAGGTGACTGCCGAAAATGCGGTCCCGCTCCTGGCCAAGGCCGACGTGGTTTGCGAGGCGTTCGACAATGCCGAGGCGAAGGCGATGCTTGTGAACACGGTGCTCGAAAACATGCCCGAAAAGTTCTTGGTCGCGGCTTCTGGAATGGCGGGCTACGATAGCGGAAATTCAATTACGACCCGCAAGGTGACCAAACGCTTTTATGTTTGCGGTGACGGCAAAAGCGATGTGAACGACGGAATCGGGCTCGTTGCTCCCCGTGTGATGCTTTGCGCCGCCCACCAGGCCCTGACCGTGGTGCGGATTCTTCTTGACCTGGCCTAAAAAAGTGCCGTGCATGGCCCGTTGACAATCCATCCATAGAAAAATGATAAAAAAGTGAAAATATACCCTAAAAAGGGGTATTTTTTTTATTGGTGAATTATGGAGATGTTTATGAAAAAGATAAACAGCATTGTTGCTATTTTGGCCATGGCCGCCTTTTCGGACGCGGCCGTCAATCTGAACGTGAGCCTGGGGGACAGCATCAAGCCGGTGACCCACGTGGCCACGGGCTCGCTTTACGGGCTTACCGAGACGCTTCCCGCCAATATCGAGAAAGATGTCGCCCCGCTCAAGCCGAACGTGTTCCTTTCGCCTGCGCGTAGCGGTAGCGGCCGCCAGCAGGGTATAGGCGGAGCCTTCCTCGTGGCCCCGCGTGTGGAAAGCATCGGTGCCAAGATCCAGATCCGCTTGGCCGACGTCTTGCCCGGTTGGCCTTACAAGTTCCAGAACATGGACCACTGGAAAAACGAGGTGAAATCCGTCATCAACGACAAGCTTGCTTCCAAAAACAAGAACTTTGACGGCTACGAAATCTGGAACGAGCCCAATGACACCTGGAAGGTCTCTGGCATCGACTTCAATTCCGGTCTTTGGAAACAGACCTATGATTTGATTCGCCAGATGGACCCGGGGGCAAAAATTATCGGTCCGTCGTATTCTTTTTACCATGCTTCCAAGATGGAAGAATTCGTGAAGTACTGCTCGCAGAACAACTGCATGCCGGACGTTGTAAGCTGGCACCAGTGGGGAAGTGGCGGCTTTGTGGGCGCTGTCGAGACCTACCGCGCTCTCGAAAAGAAGTATAATGTCAAGCCGCGTCCTCTCAGCATCAACGAGTATTCCTCCGAGGAACATTCCGAGGAAGGATGCCCTGGCCTGTCCGTACCGTTTATCGCCAAGTTCGAACGTCACGGTGTCGAAAGCGCCATGATTTCTTGGTGGTTCGTACCGCTTCCGGGCCGTCTGGGGAGTCTCCTTACCTCCAATAACGAACGCGGTGGTGGCTGGTGGCTCTATAAGTGGTATGGCGACATGAGCGGCTACATGGCCAAGGTCACGCCACCCAACGACAAGAGCGACGGTGTCGATGGCTTTGCCGCTCTCGATAAAAAGAAGGGCTTTGCGAGCATCGTGCTTGGCGGAAACACCAAGGGCGATATCAATGTGAACATCTCGGGCATTCCCTCTGCATTTGGCAACAAGGTGAATGTGACGGTGGAATACGTGGTCTGGGAAAACAAGGACAAGGCCGTTCCTTCGACGAACCTGGTGTCCGACAAGGAATACGACGTGAATGACGGCAAGATTACGGTGCCGGTGAACATCTCGAATACCAAGTACGGCTACCGCGTCTACATCACCCCGATTATCCCGCAGGCTCCTTATAAAGATGTCGCCGCTGCAATCCCGGGCAAGGTCGAAGTCGAAAATTACGATGTCGGCGGTTCGGGCAAGGCCTACCTCGACAAGGACGACGACAACAAGGGCGGCGAGTATCGTGAAGACGCTGTCGATATCGTGAAGGGCGGCTCGGGTTACGCCATCGGCTACACGCAGGAAGGCGAATGGCTCGAATACACCGTGAAGGTGGCCGAGGCGGGCGAGTATGGCCTGTCCGCGAGCTATGCGACTTCTTCGGAAAATGCGGGCTTCAAGCTTTATCTCGACGACAAGGCCGTTACGGACGACGTGATATTCCCGCAGGGTAGCGACTGGGAGACTTATTCCACGTTCGATGCGGGAAAGGTGAACCTCACGGCGGGCGAGCATGTGCTCAGGCTCGAAATCGTTGGCAATTACGTAAACATTGACTGGCTTGATTTTTGTGCGGCGGCTCAGTGCGGAACAGCCGATACCTCGTCGACAGTTGATACTACGACTTCGGTCGCAGCACGCATCATGCGGTTCGGTTCGTCGGGTGTTTCCTGCTACAGCGTGTTCGACATGCAGGGAAAATTTATTGCGCGCTTCATGGGCGAGGGCTCCGAAAATCTGCAGGCGAAGACTGCCTCTCTGGTCAAGCGTCCCGGATCCTACCTGGTCAAGTCGCAAGAGGGCGGACGTATCTTCCGCGTTATAGTCAAGTAGCCTTTACATCGTAAAATTTCTAAATTTCCCGCCATGAAAACGATAGAAGTCGTGGCGGGTATTATTTGTGATGGCGATCCGCGGTTGGCGGGGACTAGGATGCTCGCTACCCAGCGCGGTTATGGCGACTACAAGGATTACTGGGAATTCCCCGGCGGAAAGATGGAACCCGGCGAGACTCCCGAGCAGGCGCTTGTTCGCGAACTTAGGGAAGAACTGGCCGTCGATGTCCTTGTCGGTGATTTTGTATGCACCGTGGATTACGATTATCCCGCTTTTCACTTGACTATGCTCTGCTATCTTTGCACGGTTGCGGGCGGAAAGTCTCCCGAACTGCTGGAACACGAAGCTGCAAGGTGGCTCTCTCCTGCGGAGTTGCATTCTGTGGATTGGCTCCCCGCCGATTTGCTGGTGGTGGAGGCGTTAGAAAAACGTTAAGAAATTCTATATTTTACTCCGAAAAAGCGGAAAAAGGTAAAGTAAAATGGAAGAAAAAAAAGATACTCTCGTTATTGGAAATCATGAATTTACATCGCGGTTTATCTTGGGGTCTGGCAAGTATTCGCTGAAGCTGATTGAGGCTGCGGTGCGCGATGCGGGTGCACAGATTGTGACACTCGCGGTGCGCCGGGCGAACACGAAGGACCATGAAAATATTCTGGACTATATCCCGAAAGGAGTGACCTTGCTCCCCAATACCTCCGGCGCCCGCACCGCCGACGAGGCGGTCCGCATCGCGCGTCTTTCCCGCGAGCTCGGCTGCGGCGATTTCGTGAAGATTGAAATCATGCGCGACACGAAGTACCTCTTGCCGGACAACTACGAGACGGTGAAGGCGACCGAGACGCTTGCGAAGGAAGGCTTCGTGGTGATGCCCTACATGTATCCGGATCTGAACGTGGCGCGCGACCTTGTGAACGCGGGGGCCGCCGCCGTGATGCCGCTTGCTGCCCCGATCGGGAGCAACAAGGGCCTTTCCACTCGTGAGTTTATTCAAATTCTGATTGACGAAATTGAACTTCCGGTTATCGTGGATGCGGGAATCGGGAAACCCTCCGAGGCCTGTGCCGCAATGGAGATGGGGGCCGCCGCGATCATGGCGAATACGGCGCTTGCCACGGCTGGCGATTTGCCTATGATGGCGCAGAGCTTCAAGCTTGCAATCGAGGCGGGTCGCAAGGCCTACCTTGCAGGCCTTGGGCGCGTCCTTACGCGCGGCGCTTCCGCGTCCGACCCGCTCACGGGATTCCTGCGGGACTAGTCCGCTCTGTCGCAGAAAAATTTTTTGCTAAATTAAAGGCGTTAAATTCAAATACAGGAACCGTTATGGAAAACATTACCCAGATTTGGAAAAAGATTCAGTCCCCCGAATTCAACCCGGCAACCGACATGGGCCTGGTCGAACAGGTAAAGCAGGTAGCGCTGACCTCCCAGGAGCCCGCCAAGGTGAGCTTCGGTACGTCCGGCTGGCGCGGTGAAATCGGTTCCGAATTTACGCTCCGCAACCTCCAGGTGGTGGGTGCCGCCATCGTTCGCCTCTACAAGGAAGCGACTCCCGAACTCTTTGCCGCTCTCGGCGTGAAGGACTTTGCCGAACTCCAGAAGCGCGGCGTGGTCGTTGGCCACGACAACCGCCTCCTCGGTCACGAATTCTGCGAGGCCGTTGCCGACCAGTTCGCGAAGGCCGGCGTGAAGGTCTACTACGGTGGCGAAATGCCGACTCCGGAATTCAGCGCCGCAATCGAGATGCTCGGTGCCGCCTGCTCCATCAACATGACCCCGAGCCACAACCCGAGCCACTACAACGGCATCAAGTTCAACCCGGCCGACGGCGGTCCCGCCGGTCCGGAAATCACGAACGTCATCACCAAGCTCAGCAACGAAATGATGGCCACCTGGAAGTTTGAACCGGTGGGCAAGGTTGACTGGGAACTCATCGACTCTCTCAAGATTTACAAGGAATTCCTCGTGAAGCAGGGAACCATCAAGTTCGACCGCATCAAGGAATTCATCAAGAAGGGCCGTCTGACCCTCGTGTGCGACCACGTGCACGGCTCTACCCGCCGCCGCCCGGCTGCGCTGCTCGACAATCCGGAATGCCTCATCACGCTCCGCAACGAGGATGACTCCCTGTTCGGCGGCATCGCCCCGGAACCGTCCAGCAAGAACCTCGAGAAGGTCCGCAAGGTGCTCGACGAAAGCAAGAGCGAATTCCGCCTCGGTGCAATTTTTGACCCGGATGGCGACCGCATCCGCTTCTACGACGGTACGCGCGAAATCGACATGAACCAGTTCGGTGCCATCGCGTTCCACTACATGGCGACCTGGCGCAAGGAACAGGGCTGCGTGGCCAAGTCCGTCGCGACCTCCAACTTCGTGAACATCATTGCCGAAAAGCTCGGCGTGCCCGTGATGGAAACTCCGGTGGGCTTCAAGAACTTCCGCCCGTGGCTCAGCCGCAATGCGAAGCAGAAGGCTCTCGTGGCTTTCGAAGAATCTGATGGCATTTCCGGCCTCAACAACACGCTTGAGAAGGATGCCCAGTTCGGCCTCCTCATCGCTCTTGAAATCATGGCGGTGACCGGCAAGAACCTCGGTGAATACCTCGACGCCCTTTACGAAGAATATGGCCGCTTCTACCCGACCCGTTCGGGCTTCGAAGTCGACAAGTCCCTCGTGGGTGCTCCCTTGAAGGCCAAGGTCGACGCCATCGCCGAAATCGCGAAGCCGGGTGCAAAGGTCTTGGTCGGCAAGAACGAAAAGACCGTGAAGCAGCTCCTTACGCTCGACGGCGTGAAGGTCATCTTCGAAGACGACTCCTGGATGCTCGTGCGTCCGTCGGGTACCGAACCGAAGGTTCGTATCTACACCGAATGCCGCGAACCGGACGAAAAGGACCCGATGTTCGAGGCTGCGAAGGCGCTGTTCTTCAAGAATTAAGTGTTTTATTTGGGGAAAAGGAAAGCATATATGAAAAAAATACTGATATTACTTGTGCTGGCGCTTTCCATGGTGGGCTATGCACAGGAAGGTTCTATAAGGCCTAAGTTCCAGGCCTTCTCCGGTGCGTTGCTCAAGCTCAAGGATTCGGAGAAGGGTTTTTTGAAGTTCTCGCTGAAGGTGGATGTCGCCCCCTGGGCGTTCCAGGCCATCGGTGAGGTTCGAGCTCCCAACGGCGATCCCGAGCTTCTGCGCGAAGCCCTTTTCGAAGGCGAAGTCTATGCGGTTCTTGCCTATATTGACAATTCCCCCGTGGAAGTCAATGGCGAACAGTATAACGTGGGCCTCTTCGACATCATGCTCTACTATGATGAAGAACCGACCACGATCCGTAACCTGAAGTTCAGGCTGTTGCCTCCGGCCGATGACGATTGGTCGAAGGGAATCCTCAACGACGCTCTTGCTTCGGGCTCGCTTCTTGGCCAGATCTGGAAGGGCAAGTACGAAAGGGCTATCACGAAGGCTTCCGCCGATCCGATTGACAAGCGCAAGCTTCAGTCCATGAAGAAGAAAAAGATGGAAGCGGAGGATTCCGAAATGTCTGTTGCCGAGAAGAGGAAACAGCGCATGAAGGATATGGCTGACGACGATCAGCCGAAGAAGAAAAAGAAAAAAATGTCCAACAGGGATGAATGCGATGACCCGAACCTTTCTCCGAGAGAAAAGAAGCGTTGCCGCATGAAGAAAAAGTAAAAGTTTCACTAAATCGAAAACCTGAATTATTCGAGGTAATCTATGTCCGGTCACTCCAAATGGGCCACCACCAAACGCAAGAAAGCCAAGACTGACGTCGCTCGTGCGAAGGCTTGGAACAAGCTTATCAAGGAAATCTCCATTGCTGCTAAGCTCGGCGGCGGAAACCCTGACGCAAACCCGCGCCTGCGTGCGGCAATTCTCAAGTCCAAGAGCCAGAGCTTGCCGACCAAGAACATCGAAAGCGCCATCGCCAAGGGTACGGGTGCAAACTCCGGTACCGAAATGACGGAACCGCTCTACGAAGGACGCGGCCCGGCCGGCATTGCCATCATGGTGCAGTGCCTGACCGACAACAAGGTCCGTACGGTTGCCGAAATCCGCAACATCTTCAACAAGAACAACGGTTCCATGGGTGAATCGGGCTCCGTTTCCTGGGCCTTCACCTACAAGGGCGTGATCATTGTCGACGCAGAAAAGTATCCTGAAGACCAGGTGATGGACCTCGTGCTCGAAGCAGGTGCCGAAGACATGTCCACCGAAGACGGCGTGCATGAAATCTCCACCTCTCCGGAAGCTTTCGACGCCGTTTCCAAGGCTCTCGAAGCCGCCGGAATCGAGATGATGAGCGCTGAAATCACCTACGTCGCGAATGACCCGGTCAAGCTCGGTCACGACGATGCCGTGAAGCTCCTCAAGCTCATCGACAAGTTCGAAGACCACGACGACGTCCAGGATGTTTACCACAACGCCGAAATCGACGAAGCCGATATGGACGCTGCTGAGTAAGCTCTATTTGTTCCAAAATTTGAAAAACCGATTGCCTGGAGCAGTCGGTTTTTTTGTGCTTGAGGAG
Organism: Fibrobacter sp. UBA2449; assembly: GCF_002342555.1. Taxonomy (NCBI): domain Bacteria; kingdom Pseudomonadati; phylum Fibrobacterota; class Fibrobacteria; order Fibrobacterales; family Fibrobacteraceae; genus Fibrobacter; species Fibrobacter sp. UBA2449. The sequence continues at coordinate 35,199 of NZ_DDQF01000013.1, read as the reverse complement.
TGATGCGGCTTATCGCCCGAGAGTCTCGCGGTAGCTGTGCACTGCCGCCTTGTAGGTGCTCACGGCCTTCGCTATTCGGTCGGCGATATCTTCCTGGCCGGCCTTGCTCATCATGTAGGCCTCGTCGTCGAGGTTGCTGATGAATCCGATTTCGAATAGCACTGCGGGCATGAGCGCACCCACGAGCACCATGAACCCGGCACCTCCGACGCCTCCCGCCTGCCTGCGGATTTTTCCGCCGTCCATCGCCTTGAGCATTTCCTCGGTGAACATGTAGCTGTTCTGTTTATACTTTTCGAGACGGGCTTCCAGCTTGAACCATTCGATGGGGGAGAGTTCCTCTTTCGCGTTCTTTTCGCCGTAGAGGGTCGCCACCTTGTTTTCGCGGCGGGCTATCGCCTTGTCTTCTTCGCTTTCGGGGGCACGGAGCACGTACACGTGGTAACCCCTGATTTGCTTCTTGCGTTCGGGAGTCGCATCGACGGCGTTGCAGTGGAGGCTGATGAACAGGTCTCCGTCCCACTGGTTCGCGAGGTTGGCGCGCTGCCCGAGTTCGATAAACACGTCCTTGTCGCGGGTCATTTTTACGTTGAACCCTTCTTTCACGAGCGCCTTTTTCAGGAGCTTGCCGATGGCGAGAACGAGGTCCTTCTCCTGCGCATTCTTGCCGAGAGCGCCAGAATCCTTGCCGCCGTGGCCGGGGTCAATTACGATGGTCTTGACTTCTCGGGTGCCCGCGGTCTCGTTCTTCGGCTTGGTTGCAGAAACCGCCTTCTGGTCTGCCTTTGCGGGCGCTGCCGCGGGTTCGGCCTTCGCGGAACTTGCCGAACCGGTCGAAGAGCTCGAATCCTTTGCTGCGGCTGAACTGCTGCTGGCAGGAACTTTCTTGAAAATCTGCTTCGCGTCCTCTTCTGCAATCCACAGGTGCCCGTCTTCGAGGACGGGGCTTGCGGATAAATCGATGGTTCCGCCGTTCACCGAAGCGAAGGGAATGCCGACTGCAAACTTGGCTGTGTCTTCCTTGGTGACGAGGATGAACGATTTCTGGATGGGGAACCAGTGGAAAGAGGCGCCGTTCTGTTTGGCGAAAGCTTCAGCATCGACGGCACTGACGTCGGCGAAGGACATTGCCCAGCCGATTATCAGCAACAGGGCGAAAACTAGCGGTGTGCCTTTGCGGCGCGGTCCATTTCCAGCTTCGCTTCGCGGTTGATTATATCCTGTCGCTTGTCGCGTTGATCCTTGCCTCTGCATATTCCAATTTCGAGTTTTGCCCGTCGGTTCTTAAAGTATAGTTTCAGCGGGACGATGGTGCAACCCTTAAGTTCCTTCGCCTTGCGCATTTTCTGGATTTCGTGCGCGTGGGCGAGGAGCTTGCGCTTGCGGGCGGGAAAGTGGTTGAACCTGTTCGCGAAAAGGTATTCGTCGATGCGGGCGCCGATGAGCCAGAGTTCGTCTTTCTTGTCGTCGACGTCGACCCAGGCTTCACCGATGGTGCACTTGCCGTCGCGGATGGACTTGACTTCGGAGCCGATGAGCATGATGCCCACCTCGAACGTCTCGTCGACGAAATAGAGGTGGCTTGCCTTGCGGTTCATGATGACCGGCGTGCTCTGTTGCTCCTTCTTTGCCATGCGTTAAGCCTTCTTGCCCCAGCCGCTCTTCTTGCCGCTGGCCTTGCTGCTTTCGAGGGCCTTCGATTCCCAGCCGACCTTCTTCTTCTGTACGTGCGGGACAGCCTCGTCGAGAGCCTGTACGAGTTCCTTGCAGCCGTCGCCCGTCATGGCGGACGTCACGATGACCTTCTGGCGGTGTTTCTTGAATTCCTTGATGGCGTTCTCGATTCCGAGATCGTCCTTGTTGAGTGCAATCACGAAGGGCTTTTCGGCGAGCTTCGGGTGGAATGCCTTGAGTTCGCTCTTGAGCACGGTAAACTGCTCGTAGGCGTTCTCGGCAAAACCGTCGATGACGAACAGGAGCGTGTGCGTGCGTTCGATGTGCTTGAGGAACTGGTGCCCGAGGCCCTTGCCCTCGCTGGCGCCTTCCAGCAGGCCGGGAATGTCGGCGACCACGAAACTGTGGCCGTTCGTCTGCACGATGCCGAGCACCGGTTCGAGGGTGGTAAACGGATAGTCGCCGACTTTCGGGCGTCCGCTCGAAATCTTGTTCACGAGGCTCGACTTGCCCGCGTTCGGGAACCCGACCAGGCCCACGTCGGCCATGAGCTTGAGTTCCAGGAAAAGTTCGCGCTTTTCGCCCTTTTCGCCGGGTGTGCACTTGCGGGGTGCCTGCACCTTCGGGGTCGCGAAATGCTGGTTGCCCATCCCGCCCTTGCCGCCGCGCGCCGCAATCCATTTCTGGCCCGGCTGCGTGAGGTCTGCGAGGATGCGACCTTCGGAATCCTTCACGATGGTGCCTCGCGGGACATCGACGATGAGGTCTTCGGCGCTACGCCCGGTGCAGCGCTTCGCTCCACCCGGCTGGCCGCCCAGCGCCTTGTATACGCGTGCGTTGCCCATGTCGAGGAGCGTGGAATACTGCTCGTTCACCTGCAGAATCACGTGACCGCCGCGACCGCCGTCGCCGCCGTCAGGGCCTCCGAGGGGAACAAACTTTTCGCGGTGGAAGCTCACGATGCCGTCACCGCCCTTGCCGGAGCGCACTTCAATGGTTTTTTCGTCTAGGAACATAGGCCAAATGTAGAAATTTTAGAGGCTTTCGTGCTTGCTCATGCAGTGCAGGCTTCCGCCTTCCTCGATGACGGTGCGGCAGTCGAGTCCGATGACGAACCGGTCAGGATAAACGCTCTCGAAATATTTCTGGGCGACGGAATCGTTCTTGCATTTGTATTTGGGGTAAATTAGTCCGCCGTTCACAAAAATAAAGTTCATGTAGCTTGCCGGGAGAATCTGTCCGTCGCTTAGCTTTCGCTGCGGCGGGAGCGCAAGCGTGTCCACCTTCGATTTTTTTCCGTAATAGGCGCCGAGCCAGGTTTCTAGGAGGTATTTAGCCTCAGCAAGGATGGGGGCGTTCGGTCCCTTGCGGCTTGTATCCCATGCCATGACGATGCGGTCCTTGGCGACGAATCTGGCTACGTTGTCGATATGTCCGTCCGTGTGGTCGCCGTTGAGACCGCGGGGAAGGATGAGCAGACTCTTGAGGCCGAGCATCTGGCATATCGCCTTGATGATCTTTGTCAGGTCTTCCGGCTTGTTGCGGTTCTTGCCTACAAGGCAGTCCAGTGTCGTGATTCCGAGACCATCCCCGTTTACTTCAATGGCACCCCCTTCGAAAATATAGGGAATGCTTTTGCCCTTGGCATATTTGAATGCTTTTGCAATTCTGGTGGGAATCTGGTTGTCGTTTTTCCAAGGCGGGAATTTTGCGCCCCACGCATTGAATACGGATTCAGAGACGGCTGTCTTGTTTCCCTTTTTTACGAAGAACGGACCATAGTCACGAATCCAGATATCATCGGTCTTGAGCGGAATGAACGTGGCCGGAAAAGGACGGTCGGCTACAGCGAATTTTTCTTCGGCTGTAAGGAAATCCAGTTTCGGGAGCAGCACGTTGACAGGCTGGAACTCGCTAATGGTACGGATGAGGTCGATGTAGAACTTGCGAATCTTGATTCCGCGTTCTCCGTGCCAGTTCTGCTTGTTGTGCGGGAAGGCTAGCCATGTAGCCTTTTGGTTTTCCCATTCGGCGGGATAGCGAATTTTCGTTGTCATTATTCACCCCAGATTTTGAGGATGTCCTTGTAAAGGTCGATGCGGCGGTCGCGGAAATGCGGCCACCAGCGGCGATTCTCTTCGGTTTCGGCGAGGTCGATTTCTACGGTAGAGACTCCGAGGAAATCGGGCGAGCATTTCTCGATGAAGTATCCATCGGGAGCGGCAACGAAGCTTGTGCCCCAGAACGTGAGGTGTCCTTCGGTGCCGATGCGGTTAGCCGCCACCACGAACGTGCGGTTGGCAATCGCGTGCCCGCGCATGACGGTTGTCCAGCTGTCTTGCTGGCGCGGGTAGATTTCCTCGGGCTCAGAATCCATCCAGCCAATGGCCGTGGGGTAGATGAGCACGTCTGCGCCCTTGAGACTCATGATGCGGGCTGCTTCCGGGAACCACTGGTCCCAGCAGATGAGCACGCCGAGGGTGCCTGCGGATGTCTTGATGGGCTCGAAACCCGTGTCACCCGGGATGAAGTAGTATTTTTCGTAGAAGGCGGGATCGTCAGGAATGTGGCTCTTGCGGTAGAGGCCTGCAATGCTGCCGTCGCGTTCGAACACGAAGGCGGAATTGTGGTAGATGCCGCGGGCGCGCTTTTCGAAGAACGGGAACACCACCACGGCGTTCAGTTCTTTGGCGATGCCCTGCCACTGCGCTACCAGCGGGTGGTCCTTCTCGATGGCGAGGTCAAAGAAGTCCGCGTTTTCCTCGAAGGGAAAATAGGGCGTATGGAAAAGCTCCGGCAGAACCACCAGGTCGTAGCCCTTGCCCTTGAGGGCGCGGGCCTGTTCCACGTACCAGGCGTTGTTGCTGTCGAAATCGCCTGTCCACTTGCCTTGCAAAGTTGCGACTTTAATCTTGCTCATATTGACTCCCGTTGTCATTCTGGAGGCCTCAAAGAGGCCGATAGAATCCATGGACCCTATCGGTCGCCGATGGCTCCCTCCAGGGTGACATTTTCTACTCCTTGAAGAATTCCTTGGCCTTGGCGACGACGTCTTCGACCTTGACCATGGAGAATTCCTTCTCGTTGCGGAACTTCCATTCGACTTCGCCGTTCGCAAGTCCCTTCTTGCCGATGGCGATACGCACCGGAGAACCCCACAGGTCGGCGTCCTTGAACTTCACGCCCGGACGTTCGTCGCGGTCATCTACAAGCACGTCGATGCCGGAGGCTTCGAGTTCCTTCTCGAACTTCTCGGCGAGTTCCACGAGTTCAGCTTCCTTGCCAATCGGGACGATTTCCACCTGGAACGGAGCGATGGACTTGGGCCAAATCGGTCCGAAGTCATCGTGGCTGTTTTCCACGACGGAGGCCATCAAACGACCCACGCCGATGCCGTAGCAACCCATGATAGCGGGAGCGGTGGTCTTTTCGGCAGTGAGGAACTTCGCACCCATGGATTCGGAGAACTTGGTGCCCAGCTTGAAGATGTTGCCCATTTCGATACCGCGTGTCTCGGTGAGGAGTTCGCCGCAGCAGGGGCACTTGCAGACTTCGGATGCTTCGGCGATGTCGGCCACTTCGAACTTCGGGAAGTCGCGTTTCGGGTTGCAATGCTTGAAGTGGAAGCCTTCTTCGTTGGCGCCGGTCACGAGGTCGAAGGAATCGGCAATCGCTTCGTCCACGATGATGCGGGTGTCGTGAGAATTAATCGGGGATGCAAAGCCCGGAACCATGCCGCAGGCCTTAATCAAGGAGTCTTCGGCGGGGTAAAGTTCCTTGGCCTTCAGCAAGTTGTGGAGCTTAATTTCGGAAACGTCGAGGTTGCCCGGGACAACGACCGTGATGAGCTTGCCTTCGAAGTCGAAGAACACGCACTTGGCAGTCGATTCGGCAGGGACGTTCAGGAACTTGGTGAGATCTTCGATGCTTGCGCAGTGCGGAGTTTCGACCTTTTCGAGAGCTGCATTTTCGTCGCCCTTGAACGGCACGCGCTGGAACTTCGCAATTTCGCGGTTGGCCTGGTAGCCGCACTTCTTACAAAGAATCAAGTAATCTTCGCCGTTCGGAGTGTCGAGCATGAATTCATGAGCGACCTTACCGCCCATAATGCCCGTATCGCTCTGCACCACCACCGGTTCAATGCCTACGCGACGGTAGATGCGCAGGTAGGCGTCGTATTCTTCCTGGTAGTGACGGTCCAGGTCTTCCTGGCTGGTGTGGAAGCTGTAGGCATCCTTCATCAAAAATTCGCGGACGCGGATAAGACCGCCGCGGGCACGGGCTTCGTCACGGTACTTGGTCTTGAACTGGTAGAGCATCACCGGCAGCTGCTTGTAGCTGTTGAGCACGTAGCGCACGAGGTCGGTCATGGCTTCTTCGTGCGTCATGGCGAGCACCATGTTGTGGTTGTTGCGGTCCTTGAAGCGCAGGAGTTCTTCGCCGATGGCCTGGTAACGGCCCGATTCGCTCCAGAGTTCGGCAGTCTGCACCACCGGCAGGTCCACTTCGATACCGCCAATCTTGTTCATTTCTTCGCGGATGATGTTCACGATCTTCTGAATTACGCGGAAGCCCATGGGCATCATGGAATAGATACCGGTAGAAACAGGCTTGATGTAGCCGCCGCGCATGAGGAAGATGTGAGAGGGCATGGTGGCATCGCTCGGCGTTTCGCGGAGCGTCACATAGAAGTACTTCGAGAGTTTCATTTTTAGTCCTTTTTGGCGGGCCTGCCGCCGTATAATTTCGGAGGGGAAAGATAGAAAAATGAAACGTGGTCGTCCGATTTCTTCCAATGTCAAGAAAAGATGATTGAAAAGGAGGGCGGAATGGGTGCAAGAATGTTTGTAAACTGAATTTTACATCAAAAAGCGCTTTTTATCGCCAAAAAGCACCATTTCGTCTTTTTTTTCAAAAAATTTGCAGAATTTGGTATTTTTTTGCGAAAATAGCATATATATTACTATCAAAATTTTCTGGATTAGGGCTAGCAGGGCCGTTTTTTGTCGTGTAATCCCAATCCGGAGCGTAATTTGGAGATATATATGGCAGAAGACTTGCAATACCTTATGGAACGCATCCAGAAAGATGCTGTCGATAAAGCAGAAAACGAGGCGGCGGCTATCATTGCCAAGGCCAAGGAAAAGGCGGCCGATATCGTGAAGGCTGCCGAGGCCGAAGCGTCCGCCCGTCTGGAAAAGGCCGACAAGGACGCCGAAGCGTTCACGGAACGTAGCGAACGCACCCTTGAACAGTCCGCCCGCGACCTTTTGCTTTCGGTAGGCAAGAATCTCGAAAAGATGATTATGGACCTGTTGAACCTCGAGGTGGAGAAGTCCTTGGACGAATCCACCGTCAAGAGCATGCTCCTCACGGTAGCCAAGTCCTATACCTCCGACATCGAGGTGGATTTCTCCGATGCCGATGCCCGTAAGCTCAGCTCCTTTGTGATGGGCGAGTTCAAGAAGCAGCTTTCCGCCGGCGTGAAGGTCGAAAGCGACAAGGGTGTCAAGTTCGGTTTCCGCATCAAGCTCGATGGCGGCAAGGTCACCCACGAATTTACAGAAGCTGCAATGGCCGACGCTCTTTCGGCCCTGCTCCGTCCGCAACTTGCCAGAGTGGTAAACGCTGCCGCACAGGCGAAGTAACGCGGGTACTTGATGAGCAGTCCTTCTTACTTGATGGCATCTCTTCCGATGATTGAGTTCGGCGATCCAGCCCCGCTCAGTATGGAAGATTTTCGCCACCGCTGCATCGGTGTGCTGTCCGAGCCGGAACTTGCGGCTCTGGACGCGCTTTTGGATGACGGTGAATGCGAAGAGTGCGACGACGAGTTCGTGCGCGCCTACAAGGCCCACGAAATCCAGATGAAGAACGTTTCGGGCAGGCTCCGTGCAAGCGCATGGGGGCCCGATATCCGTTTTACGGAAAAGTCCTTCCCGGGTTACGATGTCGCCTTTGCCAAGATGATTCAAGATGCGTTTGCCAAGTCGAATCCTATGGAAAAAGAGCAGGATATCGACAAGGCTCGTTTCTGGCTTGTGGACTCGCTTGCAGGTGTAGGCGAGGGTACCGTCAAGCATGTTTACGCTTATGCGATCAAACTGAAGATTTGTGAACGTTGGGCGCGCCTCTCCGAACAAGCGGGCGACGCTGCCGTGTTGAATGTTATTAATGCAAACGATCCTGCATACGCCCCTGCGGCGGCACAGGAATGACCGGAGGTCCATTTTCAATGGCTAGTATCGGAAAAATCATCGGCGTCAACGGTAACCTGATTCGCGTCAAGTTCGAAAGCGCCGTGTCCCAGAACGAAGTGGCGTATGCCAAGCTTACTCAGAAAAACAAGGACGGCAAGTCCGAAGTTATCCCCCTCAAGAGCGAAGTCATCCGTATCCGCGGCGACTACGCCGAACTCCAGGTGTTCGAAGACACCACGGGGCTCAAGACGGGTGACGAGGTGGAATTCACCGGCGAACTTTTGTCCGTAGAACTTGGCCCCGGCCTCTTGACCCAGGTCTTTGACGGTCTGCAGAACCCGCTCCCGAAGCTTGCCGAAGAATGCGGCTTCTTCCTGCAGCGCGGTAAGTACTTGAAGGCGCTCCCGCGCGACAAGAAGTGGGCGTTTACCCCGGTCGCGAAGGTGGGCGATGTGGTGGTCGCTGGCGATACGCTGGGCACCGTGCCCGAAGGCGTGTTCACGCACCGCATCATGGTGCCGTTCCGCCTGTTGGGCAAGTGGACCGTGGAATCGGTCTCTGCCGCGGGCGAATTCACTGTAGAAACTGTTGTTGCTAAGCTCAAGAACGCTCACGGCGAAACCCAGGACGTGACCATGGTGCAGACCTGGCCGGTGAAGATGCCGATCAAGGCCTACGAAGAACGCCTGCGCCCGAGCAAGCCTTTGACCATGCAGCAGCGCATTATCGATACGTTCTTCCCCGTGATGCAGGGCGGTACGTTCTGTACGCCGGGCCCCTTCGGTGCCGGCAAGACCGTGCTCCAGCAGCTCATGAGCCGCTACGCCGACGTGGATATCGTGATCTTGGCCGCTTGCGGTGAACGTGCAGGTGAAGTGGTGGAAACCCTCCGCGAATTCCCTGAACTGATTGACCCGCGTACCGGCAAGTCCCTCATGGAACGTACGCTGATTATTTGTAACACGTCTTCGATGCCGGTGGCTGCCCGTGAAGCTTCCGTTTATACGGGCGTGACTCTCGCCGAATACTACCGCCAGATGGGCCTGAACGTGCTCCTCTTGGCTGACTCCACTTCCCGTTGGGCACAGGCTCTGCGTGAAATGAGCGGCCGTCTGGAAGAAATTCCGGGCGAAGAAGCCTTCCCGGCCTACCTCGAATCCGTGATTGCCGCCTTCTATGAACGCGGTGGCGTGGTTCGCCTCAAGGACGGCTCTACCGGTTCCGTGACGATTTGCGGTTCCGTGTCGCCTGCAGGTGGTAACTTCGAAGAACCGGTGACCCAGGCTACCTTGAAGGTGGTGGGCGCATTCCTCGGCCTTAGCCGTGAACGTTCCGACCAGCGCCGCTTCCCGGCAATCCATCCGCTGGATTCCTGGTCCAAGTACGAAGGCATTATCGACAGCAAGAAGGTGGCCGAAGCCCGTCACATCCTCGCAAGCGGCGTGGACGTGAACAACATGATGAAGGTGGTGGGCGAAGAAGGTACCTCTATCGACGACTTCGTGATTTACCTGAAGTCCGAATACCTGGACTCCGTTTACCTGCAGCAGGACGCCTACAACGAAATCGACGCCGCTTGCTCCGCCGAACGCCAGAAGTACGTGTTCGACAAGGTTTACACCATCCTCAAGACCCCGATGAAGTTCAGCGAGAAGGACGTCGCCCGTACGTTCTTCCTTAAGCTTACTCAGTCGACGAAGGACTGGAACCGCGTCAAGTTCGATTCCCAGGAATTCAAGGACCTTGAACAAAGTATTTTTGCTTCCGTGAAGGAGGTTTCCGCTAATGCATAATGTGGCATACCATCGTATTGAACGCATCGCCGGTTCCGTGATTACGCTCCGCGCCGAAGGTGTAGCAAACCAGGAACTTGCCCAGGTGACAAGCTCGTTCGGAACATCCCTTGCCCGCGTGATCCGCATTGACGGCGACATGGTGGACTTGCAGGTGTTCGCAGGTGCCCGCGGTATTTCCACCGACTCCGAAGTGCGCTTCCTTGGCGAACCGATGAAGGTCCCGTACAGCGAAGCCTTGCTCGGCCGCGTGTTTAACGGTGCCGGCAAGCCCCGCGATAACGGCCCCGAAGTGGACGGCGAACGCATTACTATCGGCGGCCCCTCCGTGAACCCCGCCAAGCGTATCATCCCGAAGACGATGGTGCGTACGGGTATCCCGATGATCGACGTGTTCAACACGCTCGTGGTTTCGCAGAAGCTCCCGATTTTCTCCATTGCCGGTGAACCGTACAACGAACTCCTGGCCCGCATTGCCTTGCAGGCCGAAGTGGACGTGATTGTCCTCGGCGGTATGGGCCTGAAGCACGACGACTACCTGTACCTGAAGGACTTCCTCGAAAAGAACGGTGCCCTTAGCCGTACGGTGATGTTCATGCACACCGCCTCCGACCCGATCGTGGAATGCTTGCTCGTGCCGGATGCATCCCTTGCCGTGGCTGAAAAGTTCGCCACCGAAGGCAAGAACGTGCTCGTGCTCCTTACCGACATGACGAACTTTGCCGACGCCATGAAGGAAATCGCCATTACCATGGAACAGATTCCGTCGAACCGTGGTTATCCTGGCGACCTTTACTCTCAGCTTGCTAGCCGTTATGAAAAGGCTGTGGACTTCGAAGGTTCGGGCTCCATCACTATCCTTGCTGTTACGACCATGCCTGGCGACGACGTGACCCACCCGGTTCCGGATAACACCGGTTACATTACCGAAGGTCAGTTCTACCTGCGTAAGGGCCGTATCGAACCGTTCGGTTCTTTGAGCCGCTTGAAACAGCAGGTGAACGGCAAGACCCGTAGCGACCACCGTACCATCATGAACACCATGATTCAGCTGTACGCAAGCTACAAGGAAACTTTGGAAAAGCAGTCCATGGGCTTCAACATGAGTAACTGGGACCAGAAGCTGTTGAAGTATGGTCAGCGTTTCGAAAGCGAAATGATGGACCTTTCCGTCAACATTCCGCTGGAAAAGGCTCTGGACCTTGGCTGGGAAATCCTTGCCGACTGTTTCGCACCCGAAGAAACGGGTATTCCGACCAAGATGATCAACGAATATTGGCCCAAGAAGGGGTAATATGGCGAAGGTCAAGTTAACTAAAAACGCCCTCAAGGCGGAACGCGACGCATTGAAGCGCTTTCAGCGCTATCTGCCGACGTTGCTCTTGAAAAAGCAGCAACTGCAGATGGAAATGCGCACGCTCCAGGAGAGGGTGATGGCTAAGCGAGAAGAGGAGGATAAGCTCCGCAAGAGCATGGCTTCCTGGATTTCGCTGTTTGCCGAACCCATCGAATGGTCAAAGTACCTGTCGGTGAAGGAAGTGCGCCAGGGCGAAGGTAACATCGCCGGCGTGAAGATTCCGACATACGACGGGGTAGACTTTAATATCGCCATTCCGGATTTTTTCACCACGCCCGTGTGGCTGGACGACGGTATCAGAAGCCTTCAGGGCCTGATTTCGCTGCGTCTCGAACGCCGCGTGCTCGAAAAGCAGTACGAGCTCCTCTCGAAGGAACTGCGTACCACGAGCCAGCGCGTGAACCTGTTCGAAAAGGTGAAGATTCCCGAAGCGAAGGAAAATATCCGCGTTATCAACATCTTCCTGGGCGACCAGCAGACGTCCGGCGTTGCCCGCAGCAAGCTTGCGAAGGGTAAGGCTACCGCTCGTACCGCTGCTCAGGATGCACTCGCGAAGGAGGCCGCCGCATGATTACTCCTATGAAGAAAGTGACGGTGCTGACGGTTGCAAGTGCGGTTGAGGAAACGCTTCAGGTGCTCCGTACGCTTGAAATTTTGCACCTCACGCCCTTGCAGGCTGCTGCAGGCGCCAAGCTGAACAAGGCCCGCGGCGAAATGAACCGCGTGCAAAAGGCCTTGGAAGTGGTGCCCGAAAAAGCCCCGAAGGGTGTGACTCCCGTGAAGGATGCCGCTCCAGCTGCAAGCCTTATCGATGAAATCCAGAACCTGGTTGCCGAAAGCAAGCAGGCAGAAATCGACAAGGAACAGGCCGAAGAGGAACTCTCTAAACTTTCCATGTTCAAGAACCTGGACCCCGCAACGGCAGCTGCCTTGCAGGCGAAGGGTATCTATGTCAAACTGTACCAGCTCCATGACGGTAAAATCCCGTTCGAACTCGATGGCGAAGGTGTTATCGAGGAATTCGGCCAGGATGAAAACGGCAAGTATGTGGCTGTCGTGAGCAGGGGAGAAGCCCCTGTGGCTGTGAAGGGAAATTTCACTGAACTCTCGATGCCGCCCAAATCCCTTGCCGAGTACCGCGAGATGGAAGCGAAAGCCAAGGAAACGCTTGCCCGCGTCGAGCGTCGCCTGGGTGAACTTTCGGGTGCCCGCGAATCTATCGAGGACAAGCTCCTCGAAGTGGGTGACGACTACCGCATGGTCGAAGCCGAAGCCTCGATGGTGGGCGACAAGAACGTCGCCGCCGTGCAGGGCTTCTGCCCTGCACCTCGCGTGGGCGAACTCGAGAAGGCCGCCCGCGAGCACGGCTGGGGCCTCCTGGTGGACGACCCAGCCGACGGCGACGACATCCCGACGCTGCTTACCTACAGCAAGCTCAGCCGCCCCATGCAGTTCCTGTACGACATCATCGGTATTTCGCCGGGGTACAAGGAAGTGGACGTGTCGGCAGTGTTCCTTTGCTTCTTTAGCATCTTCTTTGCGATGATTGTGGGGGATACCGCTTACGGGTTGCTCTTCCTCGGTCTTGCACTCTTTGCCCGCAAAAAGATGCCGAAGGCGAGCCCTGCTGGTTTCCACTTTATCTACCTCATGAGCATCGCCACCATCGTGTGGGGTGTCATCAACGCGAGCTTCTTGGGGCTTAGCCCCTCGCTTGCGGGGTGGACGTATTACCTGGACATCACCAACTACGGCTGGTTGCCTGAACCGCTGAAAAACGCGATGCTCTGGATCCGCACGAGCGCCCCGACTGACCCGGCGAAGTTCGAAGCCTACAAGGCCTTCGCCCAGTCGATCACGATTTTGCCCGATAGCTTCGTGCCGAAGGCGGCGGGTGCCTCCCAGATGCAGCATATCCAGCTGTTCTGTTTCTGCATCGCCGTGGTCCACCTGAGTATCGCTCACGTGTGGAACGTCTGCGTGCGCATCAAGCGCAAGGATTCCACGTTCATGGCGCAGGTGGGCTGGCTCATCGGCTGCTGGGTGATGTTCTTCCTGGCCTGCCAGATGGTGCTCGGTATCGACATGCCGAAGTTCGTCATCCCGATGTTCATCGTGGAAGCGGTACTCCTGGTGCTCTTTACCGTGCCGCCCAAGAGGCTCAAGCAGGACTTCATCAGCATCCCGATGCTGGTGCTCGACGTGGTGAACAGCTTTACTGACGTGATCAGTTACATCCGTCTGTTTGCTGTGGGCATGTCCGGTGCGGCCATCGCCGAGGCGTTCAACGACATGCTCTCGCCGCTGTTCGGCTCCGCTGTCGGTATCGCCGGTGCTGCCTTCTTGCTGCTCTTCGTACACGGCCTGAATATCGCGCTTGCGGTCATGGGCGTCGCGGTCCACGCCGTACGTCTTAACACACTCGAATTTTCAAATGGACTTGGCCAGGAATGGAGCGGATTCGCGTTCGCGCCCTTCGCCAAGCAGAAAAATTAAACCAAGGGATGATTCCCGCTACTTAATGAGGAAAAAACAATGGAACCGAATACAATGGTGACTCTCGCTACCGTGAGCCAGAAAGCGACTCAGCGTAAGCTAGTCGTGCTGGCGAGAGAACAACCAAAGGTTGTTCGGTCATTATAGGGGTGCTGCTGCCGCTCTCGGCATTTCGGCAATGGGCTCCGCCCTTGGTTGCGGAACGGCTGGTATGTCCGCCATCACCATGTGGAAGAAGGCTTATGCCCAGGGCAAGTCGGCCCTCTTCACCTTGCTGGTGTTCGTGGGTGCCCCGATTTCCCAGACGATTTACGGCATGTTGCTCATGAACTTCATCTTGAGCAAGGCTGCTGAAAACGGCTTTACCAACTGGGGCGGCTGCCTCGGCGCCGGTATCTTCGGCGGTCTTGGCATGATGGCTTCTGCTTGGTACCAGGGCAAGTCCGCCGCTGTGGCCTGCGACGCCCTCGGTGAAACCGGCAAGGGCATGGTGAACTACCTGATGGTGCTCGGTATTGTGGAAACCGTGGCCCTGTTCGTTCTCGTGTTCTCCATGATGGTGCTTTAATCCAGCGAGGTAACACGTATGGATCAAGCTCAACTTTTAACGCTCGCGAAACTCGGCGCGGTGGCGGCCCTGGGCCTTGCCGCGGTGGGTTCTGCGCTGGGCTGCGGGACTGCCGGCATGGCGGCCATCGGGGCCTGGAAGAAGGCGTATCTCAAGGGTAAGAACGCGCTGTTTACGCTGCTCATCTTCGTGGGCGCGCCGATTGCGCAGACAATCTACGGCATGTTGCTGATGATGTACATCCTGAACAAGTCCCAGGCGGCTCCGGCCAACTGGGCTGCATACCTGGGTGTCGGTATCTTCGGTGGCATCGGCATGATGGCCTCTGCCTGGTACGTGGGCAAGTCCGCTGCGGACGCCTGCAACGCCCTCGGCGAAACTGGCAAGGGCCTGGTGAACTACCTCATGGTGCTCGGCGTCGGCGAAACCGTCGCACTGTTCGTCATGGTGTTCTCCATGATGCTCGTGTCGTAGGACAAAGTGTCATCCTGAGCGAAGTTTCCTAAGGTCGGTGAGCCTGCCGAACCGCCGAAGGAAACGAAGTCGAAGGAACTCCTAAACAATGAAAATAGCGGGGCTATGCCCCGCTATTTTTGTATAATTGTATTGAGAAAACCTATGGATAAAGACAAACACACAGTTTAGTTTACAGCCTCTTATAGATCGAAAACCTCCAACTTAGTTGATGGTTTTCGTTTTATAAAAAGAAACCGACCCAATCGGATCGGTTAATCAGGCACTAGTAGCCACAATTTCACTTTATTCAGAATCTTTTACACATCGAACAGAATTTCCTGCGTCCATTTTATCATCGTAGCCAAACGAAGCTTGATCTGTCTTTAGCACCCATGAAAGGGCTTTACCATAAGCTATATTATAGTCGCATTCGTTCGCACTCCAGAAATGAGTCTCAGACCCTTGTTCTTCTAGACGGTTACTATAGAATTGGAACCCAACAGGAATAACCGAAAAACCTGTAGCATCCGTTGAATTAGTCCACTTACCAAGAGCTTTCGCTTGTATAGAATAAACCGAGGAATTTACCGCAGCAAAGAAAGTCTTCCATTCGGTCGTATCAGGTATGTGCCATCCTTCGGGGCATATTCCGCGGACAGGATTTTTCTTATCATCAGCTACTGCATCATGCCATGAATAATGGCGACCAAACATTTTACAATCATTTGGATAATAACACCAATTTCTTTTTAACAAACTGTCTACATAGTTTAAATTTTCAGCCATCCAAATCTGATCACCTATTTTTACAGCTCGATATATTTGACCATCTCTAAAATCCTTAAAGTACATATAATCAGGATTTACCTCACCTTTAATCAAAACATTTACGTCAAATTGCAAATTTTTCGTGTTGACTTCCTTCGAGTCTTCCCATTTTTCATTTAGGCAAGTGAACCAAACGTACTCTTTTTTTTCAGACTCCTTGGTACATAGTCCTGCAACGAATTCTGGGTAAACAGATTCTCTAAATCTGCCTAATTTTTTATCACATACAAGTGTAGTAGCCTTACTTCCACTTCCGTATGTCTTGGCCCAACTAGATTCTGGATTTTCACAAATTTCCTGACTAATGGATTCGTATTTGTCTGGAAGCCGATACCGGCCTGTTTTTTTATCACAAACAATAATTGCATCTGACGAATCTTTGCTATTTAAAGTATAACCTGATTTTAGCATCCAGCTTGCATTAGAAGCATCACATTGTGCACCCAGTGGCTGGTATTTGGCAATAATGTGACTGCAAGAAAATAATTCAACACCAAGGATTTTTTTTATTTTTTTGTCTATAGATGGATACACTTTACAACTTCTTACCAAATAAGAAATTCCTAAATCACCTTGCAAAGAGTACTCTTTCTTTATTTCATCTATAATTTCTTTTTCATCTTCTTTTCCCACGTGTTTTGCGAGAAAAAGAAAGTCCTCCACCCATTTTTCATCCATCTGATACCACTTTTTTTTCAGCATTTCAGCTTTTGTATCTTCCATAACATTTTTCAACGGGAAAATTTTCTCCTTTCTTTTGATTTTCTTTTTTTCATCTCTCGTTGCAAGCCCTCTTTTACACTCATCTTCGGCTTTCTTTACAGCCTTTCTTAATTTGTCAATACAGACATCAATATTTTTCATTGTTCTGTCAAAGTAGCATGCGTCAAAAGGAAAACTATACCAACCCGTCGCATTCTTTTTCGCACCAATTATGACTTTCTGACTCTTTTCATATTCTTTAAGATTATTCAAACATTCTCCCTTAGGAATAGGTTTATGGACCATTGTGTCTCTTTCAATCATCCTATCATAACTAATCAATTTCTTTTTTTCAACTTGTCTAAAGATTTCCATACGTTTATCCAATTTTGATTCCCAAGCAAACCACTCACATTGCTCCATTGTTTCCGCATTCAAACATAAGCCCTTTTCTTCTTCAAACCATTTGCTGAACAATTCATAGGACGTGTCGTAAGATCTTTTTCGCCATTGTGTGCAAATTTCATTATCTATAGCTAGTTTCCCATTACACTTTGCTTCAGCATATTTAACATTAAATTCTGGTTCATAGAATACGTTTTCTCCATCCCCATTTACTATTGCGAGTGGGTTCTTTTGCAAGATTGAGGAATAAATGTTTTCTGCCTCTTTTACACTTAATGATGCCGGACAGTAAATATCTTTTACACCAACTTTTGCTACAAGATTTTTCGCCATCTTGTAATCGCCGTTGTCAATTGCGTTTTTTAGACCTGGGTGAATTTCACCAGCTACGGCAAACGATAACGCCAAAAGCATCATTAACAACGAAATCAAGCCTACATTCATTATTTTAGCCACAACAGCCTCCATCGGTTAAATTCCTTGGAGTTTCGCCTTTTTCGGCCTAGAAAGCGCGATACCGATTTTGTAAGGAAACAAAAAAAAGGCGTAGATCGTCGCATTTATCCAAACGGGGCTCCAGTCTGCCTCTACACGATAAACACAAACGACCCACGCCCCAAAAGGGCTGTTGCCATTGGTCGATACGACCATAAATCAGCTGAATAGCTGACACGACAAACCGAGATATGCCGAAAACGGCATACCTGCGTGAGCGTTCGCCTTGTCCTCGTGTATTTGGAAGTGTCTGGATTCCGTTTGGAGAACAAAAGCAAAAACTCTTTTACGTTTTAAAAATAACATAAATAACTTTAAATAGCTCCGTTACTACCGGAAATTTCTTCAAAAAAGAGCATTTTCTTCAATATTCTAGTATCGCAATACCGAATGAACATAACCGTTGCTTGCATCTGCGGCACGAAAAAAGTATATTTGGAGAAGAATAGTCCTTGAAAGGGGTTGTTTATGTCCTTGGAACTTCTAGAACAAAAATTGCGAACGCTGCCTGAAGACAGTTTTGATGAAGTCGATGAATTCTTCGATTTCATATTGTTCCGTTTTGAGAAGGAAAGTTCCCAAGACGATTTGAATGAAGAGACCAAGGCGGCCCTTCGCGAAGTGGAAGAGATGAAGGCTGATCCGTCTAAGGGCAAATCCTATACGGATGTCGATACGATGATGCAGGAGCTGCTCGCGTAATGTATTCTGTCAAGCCTACCAAGCAGTTTAAGAAAGACCTTAAACTTATTCAAAAACGTGGCTATGACATACAGAAGATGACCGATGTCATCAAGAAACTTGCCGCTGGAGAAACGCTGCCCGAGTCCAACCGCGATCATTCCTTATCAGGCAAGTTCAGTGGTTGCAGGGAATGTCATATTGAGCCAGACTGGTTGCTGATTTACGAAATCGCACAAGAAAGTCTGATTTTGTACTTGACAAGAACAGGAACGCATTCGGACTTGTTCAAGAAGTAAAACAGCCAACAAATTGATGAAAAAAAAAGACGGGTGAAGAAATTCTTCACTCGTCTTTAATTTTGAAAGGAGATCCCCGGTCATCCACGTCAAGCGAGGACAGGCGCCGGGGATGACAAGTTGCGGATTACAGGCTGATCAGCCCTTCCGTGTCCTTGCTCATGGCGTCGTAGAAGGCATAGCGGGCGTCCACTTCCTTCTGGAGGTCGTCGGCGAGCTTCTTGGCCACTTCCGGATTGCTACGGGTGAGCTGCTTGTAGCGGTTTTCGGTGTAGATGTATTCTGCGACCGGGATTGTCGGCTTCTTGGAGTCGAGGATAAGCGGGGCCTTTCCTTCGGCGGCGAGAGCCGGGTTGTAGCGGAGCAGAGTCCAGTAACCGGAATCCACGGCCATCTTCTGGTGCTGAAGCTGGCTGTTGAGATCGAAACCGTGGTTGATGCAGGGGCAGTAGCAGATGATCAGCGACGGACCGTTGTGTGCTTCTGCTTCCTGGAGGACCTTCAGGGCCTGAGCGTCGTTTGCTCCGAGGGCGATACGGCCCACGTAAACGTTCTTGTAGCTCATGGCGATGAGGCCGAGGTCCTTCTTGCCGGCGCGCTTACCAGCGGCAGCGAAGAGGGCGACTGCGCCACGGTTCGTGGCCTTGGAAGCCTGTCCACCGGTGTTGGAGTACACTTCGGTATCGAGGACGCAGATGTTCACGTTTTCACCGGTTGCCATCACGTGGTCAAGACCACCGTAACCGATGTCGTATGCCCAACCGTCACCACCGAAGATCCACACGGACTTCTTCACGAGGTAGTCGGCGAATTCGTCGCGGAGGCTGACGGATGCTTCGTCGGTTGCACCGGCGAGAGCTGCCTTCAGGGCGGCGACGTTTTCACGCTGGGCCTTGATGCCGGCTTCGTCATTCTGCTCCTGGGTCGTGAGCTTTTCCTTGAGTTCGGCAGGAACGTTCACGGCTTCGAGGAGGCTCAAAGCCTGCTTGGCATGCTTCGTGATAGCGAGGCGCATACCGAGACCGAATTCAGCGTTGTCTTCGAACAGGCTGTTGGCCCAAGCGGGGCCGCGGCCTTCCTTGTTCTTTGCCCACGGAGTGGTCGGGAGGTTACCGCCGTAAATGGAGGAGCAGCCCGTAGCGTTCGCGACAACCATGCGGTCGCCGAAGAGCTGAGAAACGAGACGCACGTAAGCGGTTTCGCCGCAGCCTGCGCAGCTTCCGGAGAATTCGAACAGCGGTTCGAGGAGCATGGCCTGCTTGACGAGGTTCTTGTTGACCTTGGTGCGGTCGAATTCCGGGAGATCGACGAAGAAGTCCCAGCACTTGCCTTCCTGGACCTTGATGGGTTCCTGCGGCACCATGTTGATGGCCTTCTTGGTCTCGTCGGTCTTGTCCTTACCGATACAGGCCTGCGTACAGACGCCGCAACCCGTACAGTCGTAGCTGGACACGGAAATAGCGAACACCGGCTTGTCGGAACCTTCGAGCTTGAAGCCCTTGGCCGGGGTGTACTTGAAGCCTTCCGGAGCGTTCTTCACTGCGGATTCGTCAACGACCTTCACGCGGATGGCTGCATGCGGGCAGACCATGGCGCACTTGCCGCACTGCACGCAAGCGTCCGGATTCCAGGACGGGATGTTGAGGGCGAGGTCGCGCTTTTCGTACTTGGTGGTACCGGTCGGGAACACACCGTCGCAAGGCATCTTGGAAACGGGGAGGAGTTCGCCGTTGCCCTTGATGATTTCTGCGGTGACTTCGTTCACGAACTTCGGAGCGTCGCCGTGGATCGGAGCGCGGAATTCCTTCTTGCTGGTGACAGTAGCAGGAACCTTGACTTCGAACAGGTTAGCAAGAGAAGCATCGATAGCGTCCCAGTTCTTCTGGACCACTTCCTGCCCCTTCTTGGCGTAAGTCTTTTCGGCGTACTTCTTGATGTACTTGATGGCGGTTTCGGCATCGAGCACGTTACCGAGCTTAGAGAAGAAGCAGGTCTGCATCACGGTGTTGATGCGGCGGCCCATGCCGGTCTTCGCGGCAACGGCGTAGGCGTCGATCACGTACACCTTGAGGTGCTTCTTGATGATTTCTTCCTGCACCGGACGCGGGAAGGTATCCCACACGGTGTCGGCGGAATGCGGAGTATTCACGAGGAAGGTTGCGCCATCCTTCGCGTACTTCAGCATGTTCACGGATTCCAGGTGCGGAGTGTGGTGGCATGCCACGAAGTCGGCTTCGTTTTCGCCAATCAGGTACGGGGCGTCGATGATGCTCTTACCGAAGCGGAGGTGAGAGGTGGTCATGGAGCCGGACTTCTTGGAGTCATAGACGAAGTAGCCCTGGGCGTAGTTGTCGGTTTCGTTACCGATAATCTTGATGGAGTTCTTGTTGGCACCCACGGTACCGTCGGAACCCAGACCGAAGAACATGGCCTGGAAGAAGTCGCTTTCCAGCTTGAAGTTCGGGTCGATGGTGAGGCTCGTGTGGCAGACGTCGTCGTTGATACCGACGGTGAAGCGAGCCTTCGGGTCGGCCTTGGCGAGTTCGTCGTAGATGGCCTTGACCATAGCCGGGGTGAATTCCTTGGAAGAGAGACCGTAGCGGCCGCCGATCATCTTCGGCATAGCCATCTTGCCAGCCATCACGGCTTCGCTGATTGCGGTCAGGGCGTCCTGGAAGAGCGGTTCGCCAGCGGAACCCGGTTCCTTGCAGCGGTCGAGGACGGCAATCTTCTTGACAGTCTTCGGGAGGGCTGCAACGACAGCTTCCATCGGGAACGGACGGTAGAGGCGAATGTTCACGAGACCGACCTTTTCGCCCTTCCCGTTGAGGTACTTGACAGTGTCACCGATGGTGCAGGTCGAAGAACCCATGGAAATAATCACGCGTTCGGCGTCGGGTGCACCGACGTAATCGACAATGTGGTACTGACGGCCGGTGTAGCTCGCGACCTTGTCCATGTACTTCTGGACAATTTCCGGAACCTTGGCGTAGAACGGGTTCACCGTTTCGCGGCCCTGGAAGTAGACGTCCGGGTTCTGTGCGGTACCGCGCATGGTCGGGCGGTCCGGAGTGAGGCAGCGTTCACGGCAAGCCTTCACATACTTTTCGTCGATGACGTTACGGATAACGCCGTCTTCGAGAGCTTCGATCTTCATCACTTCGTGGGAGGTGCGGAAACCGTCGAAGAAGTGCATAAACGGAACGCGGCTTTCGAGAGTGGAAGCGTGGGCCACGAGAGCGAGGTCCTGGCATTCCTGCACGCAGCTGGAGGCGAGCATGGCGAAACCGGTCTGGCGGCAGGCCATCACGTCGGAATGGTCTCCGAAAATAGAAAGGCCCTGCATGGCAAGGGCACGGGCAGTCACATGGAAGACTGTGGGGGTCAGTTCGCCCGCAATCTTGTACATGTTCGGGATCATCAAGAGAAGACCCTGGGAAGCGGTGAAGGTCGTGGTGAGGGCACCGGCCTGCAGAGCACCGTGAACGGTACCGGCAGCGCCACCTTCGGACTGCATTTCAAACACGCGGGGAACCTGTCCCCAAATATTCTTCTTGCCTGCAGCACTCCAGTTGTCGGCGTGCTCAGCCATAGGACTAGACGGTGTAATCGGGTAAATAGCCGCAACTTCGCTAACAGCAAACGCTACGCTAGCGGTGGCCTCGTTACCATCACACGCAATCATCTTTTTTGCCATGTGTGTCTCCAATTTTTAGGTTTTTTCGAAAAAATCTGATCATATACACCCCGGGCATGTGGTACCACACCCGTGGCGCAAAAATCCAATGGAAAAAATATAAAGATTGGGGGGTAAAAAGGAAATTTTTTTTGAAAAAATTCCTAAATCGGAGTGTATTTTCGCTTTTACGTGTATTTGGCTAGCCTATGATGACGACCTTTTGCCCGGGCCTTACGGCATCCTTGTGGACTTCGATGCTCGCGCTCCCGTATTCCAGGTCATAGGAGACTCCGACAGTCTCGCGCGGGAGCTTCAGGCCGTCGGTATCGTTCAGGATGCCCGTGATGTCATGGAACAGGATTCCCGGTTTCGGAAAGTCCGGAACGGAAATGATATAGTCCTCGACTTTTTTTCGCGGCTTCTTTTACTTCTTGCGCCATATGCCGATAAGACTCTTGTTCTTGCGGGTGGCAAGCCAGAACGTGGGCCAGATGAGGATGAGGTCGCGGATGAGGCTAGTCCAGGCTTCGGCCTTGTCCTGGGCGCCTTCGAGTTCGAAGCAGCCGCAGGTGATGCCGAGGTCGTTCCACAGAGCCCAAGCGAGCGCGATGATGAAGCTCACGAACATCCAGAAGATGGCGAACGCTGATTCGCGGACGAACGGGGATACGATCATCGCGAGCCCGAACCAGAGCTCGAATTGCGGATAAACTAGCGCAAAGAAGTTGTTGACGAAATCGAGGTGAAGGGCGGAGAAGAACTGGTATTGCGCGACGAGGGTCGCGAACTGGTGCGGATCCTGGATCTTGAAAATGGATGCGAAGATGAACATCCCGCCGATGCCTATGCGGCAGAGCGTTTCGAGCATGCGGATGGCGAAATCCTTCTGGAGCCTGTAGGCGGGAATGAGGAGAAGGCCGCATACGGCGCAGGCCCCGATTCCGAAGTGCATGTTGTAGCGGTAAGCCTTGGGCCAGATTTCGAGAAGCCATTCGTGGTCAGTGAAGGTGAGGAAACTCTCGGGGAAACTGATTTCGGCGATGCCGAAAGCGATAAAGAATGTCGCGATGGCGAAGAGGATTGCGGAAGCGATTGTACGTTTCATTACAGGACCTCCGCGGGCTTTTCCATCACGTCCTGGGTGCCAATCCAATCGACGGACTTGCCTTCGCCCACGCGGATGTTGTTCACGATGGCGAGGACGATGCAGAAGACGGCGATGCCGATGAGGACGACCCAGTTGAGTTTTTTCGCGTAGGCCTTGGCGGCACTGAAGGCAAGCGCAAGCGGAATGCAGATTGCCGACACGCAGAGCATTAGGACGGAGGTGATGAATTCGAAAAACTTCATAGCGCTAATATACAAAAAAGGTGGATGTTAATTTCCGAAACTCCAGACAATGCCGTAGGCGAACCGCAACCCCTCGGGCGTGTAGCCGGAAGCGGGCATGTAGATGCTGTGGTTGAAGTTCTCGATGCGGCTGTAGAGCTCAAACGAAAGAATCTGCATGCGGGCTTCGAAATCGAGCGCGAGGTATTTTTCCATCGTTTCGAGTTCCGGGAGGCCTTCCTCGTTGATGGTGCAGTCGTAATGCTTGCCGAACCACTGCCAGTCCACGCGGACGCTCACGCCGAGCCTGTCGCGGACGAACCGGTTTTGCCAGTGGATGGAACCCTTGTAGTAGAGCTCCTGGACGTCGAGAACGCGCTTGTCGCGGTCGAGGATTTGCCCTCGTTCCAGGTAAAATTTCCAGTTCCCGAGCCTGAAGCCGACTTTGAACAGCCAGTCCAGCGTGGAAGCTTCGTCGAGGTTGGTCCACTGGAATGCGCTATTGACGCTTTCCATGCCTTCGCCAAGCACCCAGCGCTGTTTCATCAGGTTCTCTGCGCTTTCGTGGCGTAGACCGATGCCATAGAATACTTCGCGGGAATACCATCCGAGGGTAGCGGCCTGCCGGTTCCTCTTCTCGAATTTCAGGTCCTCGTTCGGGAACGAGAATCGTCCTGTTTCGTGAAGCTTGAGTTCCTTCATGTCGGGAAACTTGTTGTCGTGCCGCAACATCGCGTTGAGCTTCAGGTGGAAGGGCAGGTTAAAGGTGGCGTCGGCGGAGTAGGCGGGTGCGAAATCGACGTGGTCCATGAGCGAACTGTTGCGCTGCATGCCCGCCTGCACACGGAAGAATGCAAAACGGAGCGTGTCGGAGATTTCCCCGTATCCAATTTCTCGGTCCTGGTAGTAGGTCTTGGAAATCTCGAGGTCATCGCGCTTTTCGTCGGTATTCACGAATTCGTACTGGAAGCGGATGGCCGGATTGAGGAATGTCGCATAGCGGATGGCCGCGTCGCCGAGCACGGTGTTGTAGGTGTAGCCGTGCCGGGTGTCGTAGTAGAGGCTGTCTTCGCTTTCGTTTCCGAGCGTATCCCTGACTATCTTGGTCCCGAACGAAACCTGGGGGAGCGAATCTTCCTTGATTTCGTGCGACCCGTAATGGAAACTTGTTGAAAGGGTCAGTTTCTTGATGGGGGAGATCTCGATTCCTCCGCCGTAGGTGACGGCCCTCTCCTCGATGGTGTAGTAGGGCTTCTGGAAGGTGCGCTTGGTCAGGTCGAGCGAATCGAGCAGCACCTTGTAGCTTGTGTTGTCGGCGTTCTTGAGCGAGAGAAAATTCATCTTGAAGAACGCCTTGCCGAGCCCGAATTTCCATGTGAGGATGGGCTGGATATGCATCGTGTTGGCGGCGATGTTGCGCCCGGTGAAGGGAATGCTCGAAGAGTCGCGTCCGAGAGCGAAATAGGGCGAACTCGTGACGTTCTGGTAGTCGTATTCCTTGGAATCCTTGTTCGAACGGCTTTGCAGGCCGAAGTCGAGCGTGATGGAATCGGTGACGAGCCTCCTGAAATCGAGATGCAGCGCGTTTCCGCCGAAGGCCCCGCGTTCCCAGGCGAGGTCGGTGACGGGGGTGTCGACGGGAATGCCGTGGCGTTCTTCGAAGAGGATCCCGTTTTCGCCGTTGAGCGAGAGCCGCGACGGGTCGAACCCGAGGCGTGTGGTGTAGATTCCCGAGAGCATGGCCGGGTAGCGTTTGCTCGTGCTTGCCATTCCCAGGGCGGTCGGGTCCAGTTCCGGAGCGCCGAGGATGGAGGTCCCGAGCAGCCATTCGGATTTCTGCCCCGAGACGTCGTAGAGCCGTTCCATGACTTCGGAATGGACGATGCCGAAGCGTCCGGCGTCGTTTTCGCGGACTTGTGCGTCGATGCGGTCGGGGACCGTTTTTATGGAATCCTGCCTTGAGGGGAGGGAATATTGCGTAGGCTGCAAGACTTGTGCGCTTGCAGTTGCGGCGAACATGGCAAGAAAGGAGAATACTATTGCGAGTGCGCGACAGGACTTCATTCTAGAACCATTCTGCGCGTGATTTTTCGCGGCATTCCTTGAGCGCCTGCACGACAGTGTAGGGCATTTTCATGCAGCCGGGAGGGTAGGCGCCGCCTTCGGTATGGAAGTCGGAACCGCCGGTGCCCACGAGGCCGTAGCGGACCGCCATTTCCTTGTACTTGCGGCCGACGGCGCCCTTTTGCGCGGGACTGTAGACCTCGATTCCCTTGATTCCCCATTCCACCATGTTCTCGATGAATTCGTCGGAGAGCCCGGACTTGTAGGGGTGGGCAAGCACGGCGATGCCTCCCGCGTTTTCGATGAGGCGGATGGTCTGCTGCGGGTTGAGCCCCTTCTTTTCGACGAAGGCGACACATCCGTCTCCGAGGTACTTGGTGAAGGCTTCGGCGAAGTTGCCGATGTATTCTTCGTCCACCATCGACATGGCGATATGCGGGCGCCCGATGACTTTTCCCTTGCAGTAGGAATGGACCTTCTCGTAGGTAATGTCGATGCCGAGCGCGTTCAACTTCTTGATAATCGCCTTTACGCGCGCAATGCGCTGCTTTGCGAAATCTTCGAGTTCCATGTTCAGGGCGAGGTTCGTCGGATCGCAGAAGTAGCCGAGGATGTGGATGTCCTTGCCTTGCCAAACGGCCGAAATCTCGATTCCCGGGATGATTTCGAGCCCGATGTCGTGGGCGGGCCCTTCGGCTATCTTGTAGGAATCCAGGTTGTCGTGGTCCGTGATGGAGATGCAGCGAAGCCCCTTGCGCTTGCACAGGGCCAGGAGCTCCTCGACAGAGAGGGTCCCGTCGGAAAGGCGCGTGTGCAGATGCAGGTCTGCGTATCCGCCTTTTTCGGTGATGATCGTTCCCCGAATCACTTGGTGACTCCGTAGTACCGTGCGATAAGCTCGGCCTCGCTGGATTGTTCCGGGTGGAGGCTCAGGTTGAGGAACGGGTATAGGGATTCGCAGTTGAACCCGATGCGGCATGCGGCCCCGCTTGTCTTTGCGAGGTAGAGCCTGGGAAGGAATTCCTGCCCGAGGTAAATGCAGACCGTGGGGGCAAATTCGTGAATTTTCTGGAAAATCTCGTCGAAAACGCGTTCGCCGTAGCGGCATTCCGTGTCGCTATAGTAGATGGCATGCGAACGCTTTGCCGATATGAGCGCATGGAGCGATTCATGGGCGACGAACAGAACGTTTTCGAACCATGCCTGCGGCATCTTGTGCAGGAATGCTGCCGAACTTTCCATATCGCGTGGCAGGAACACGAGCGTCTTGGGGTGATCCTTGAGCGCATCGGGAAAGTTGAACGCCTGAGAGTCGTCGCCCGCTTTTTTCAGGAACCACTTGAACAGCGAATCCCTGCTCGAGAACCGTTTGAAGAAAAAGCGAAACTGGTCTACAAAATATGGCGATGGCTTCAAGTTAACTCCAATTTTTCGTCAAAATATATAAATTTGTGCCCATGCCGAAACAGAAATTCTATGCAATCAAGCGCCCAGACGGGGGACAAATCGTCGATACGTGGGATGCGTGCGAAAAAATAGTCCGTGGAGAGAAGGGGCTCAAGTACAAGTCATTCTCTTCGCGTCCCGAAGCTCAGGCTTGGATAGATGGCGTCGAAGCGGAGGAACCCAGGGGCCTCAGAATCTATGTCGACGGCTCCTTTATGCCGGGCTGTGACAAGGCGGGCTGGGCCTTTGTTGTTGTAGAAGACGGGAACGAAATTGCCCGCGGCTCGGGGCATACGGCCTTTGCGGCCGAAAGCCGGAATATCGATGGCGAATGTATGGCGTCTTACCAGGCGATGCGCTGGCTGGACTTGAACGACAAGTATGCAACATTGTGCCATGACTACGAGGGAATCGCTCGATGGGCGAGGGGGGAGTGGAAGGCGAAAAGCAGTATCGCCCAGCAATACGTGAAAGCCGTGCAGCCCTTCCTTTTCCGCGTAAAGTTCGAGAAAGTGGCTGCGCATACGGGCGTCAAGTGGAACGAACTTGTAGATAAACTAGCGAAAGAGGCTGTCGAAAAATTGAAGAGGCAGGGCTAGGGCCGGCGCAGTATGACTTTCCAGGAATTTATTCAAGATTCTCGAATCCCGTCGCTTTCGCTTTTTGCGGATGCGGGTAAAGAGGCGCTCCATGTTTGTGGCGCGACGGTGCCGATCGCTTCCATGATGGTGGCGAAGCGCTTTTTCGATAATCCGGGACCGGTTCTGGTTGTCGCGCGCGATTTCAAGAGCGCCGAATCGTGGATGGAAAACCTCCGCACGCTTGTAGGCGATGAATTTGTACGTTTTTTCCCGTCCATCGGCCTCAAGCCTTACGAGCAGAAGGAACCCTTCGAGGGGGTTCTCGAAGAACGCCTCCGCTTTTTCAGGGATGCTGGCAATCCACAGAAGCCCATAGTCGCCGTGAGCCCGCTCGATGCGCTCTTGGCGAAGCTTCCGGCTCCCGGAGGCCTTGCGCACGGCATGCGCACGCTCAAGACGGGCGATGTCCTTGAACCTTCGTCGCTGCGCCCGTGGTTCTTGGACCATGGGTTTACGGAGCAGCCGGTCGTGAGTTCGGTTGGGGAATTCTCCATCCGCGGCTGCATCGTGGACGTGAACTGCTTCTTGTACCCGCATCCGATTCGAATCGAGTTTTTTGGCGATGAAATTGAATCCATTCGCAGTTTCGACATCTTTACCCAGCGTTCTGTGGAGAATATGGACCGTGTGTCGCTCTACCCGATGGGAGAATGGACCCTGGGAGAATCGGAATTGCTCAAGCTCGGCAACGAGCGTGCGGGGCTCTGGTGGAAGCGTTCCCTTTACGAGAAGCTTGATTCCAGCCTGCTCGACTATCTTCCGGGCGCATCCCTTGTTTTCGAGAATCTTTCGGCGCTTTCGGAGTCGGCTTCGCGCCTTGTCCAGAACTATGGGGACGCGTTCGAGGATTTGCGCACTTCGGTTGTCGACACGGTTCCTCCGAATGCGATATGGTGGAAGTTCGGTGAACTTTCCATGCGCTTTCCGGGACATGCCTCGCTCGATATAACCCAAGCCGAAACGGATGCTTCGAACTGGTTCAAGGTTGAATCCCGCCCGCAGGATTTTGCAAGTGCAGGGACGGAAGAAGTTGCAAGGAAGATTGAGGATTTTTGCGCGGGCGGTGGCGAAGTATATGTGATTGCCCCGACACCAGGTGCGCTTTCCCGGTTGAAGCATGTTTTTGAAGGCTTGCCGATAGAAGATTATTTTGTCGGTAACCTGACGGAGGGATTCTGGCTCGATACGGACAAGGTGGCCTTCCTGACGGAAACCCGCATTTTCAACCGCCATGCAACAAAGTCGCGCAAGCGCCAGATTTCGGGCTCCGTGACGGCTGCCCTGATGGTCGAATCCTTGAACCGCGGGGACCTAGTTGCTCACGAGGACCACGGTGTCGGCCGCTACCTCGGACTTGTGCGCGTAGAAGTGAACGGGGGCCTTGTCGACTGCGCCCTCCTGGAATACGACGGCGGGGACCGTCTCAAGTTCCCTGTTTCGGACTTGCAGAAAATCGAGCGGCTGGATCCGCGCGAGGGCGAAATCCCTAAGCTCGACCGTCTGGGAAGCAAGCACTGGGAAACGCTCAAGAAGCGTGTGAAGGAGAAGGTCGTCAAGATAGCGCGCGACCTCGTGGAACTCTATGCGAAGCGTGAACTCGTGCCTGGGTTCCATTTTCCGCAGGACGGCCAGCTGCAGCGCGAATTCGAGGACGCGTTTGAATATGATCCGACGCCGGACCAGGTGAAGGCTACGGCCGAAATCAAGCGCGACATGGAAGACGGGAAGCCCATGGACCGCCTTGTGTGCGGTGATGTGGGCTTCGGAAAGACCGAAGTTGCCATGCGTGCTGTTTTCAAGTGCATCTCGGCAAAGAAACAGGCGGCGATTCTTGTCCCGACGACAATCCTTGCCGCCCAGCACTACGAGAATTTCAAGGACCGTTTTGCCGCGTTCCCGGTGAACATCGCCCTTGTGAATCGATACAAGACCGCGAAGGAGAAAAAGGAAATCTTCAAGCAGATTTCCGAAGGGAAAATCGACATTGTCGTGGGGACGCATGCGCTCCTGAGCGATAAGAACCAGTTCAAGGACCTTGGCCTGCTCGTGATAGACGAGGAACAGAAGTTCGGCGTGAAGCAGAAGGAAAAGCTGCGTGAAATGCGCATGTCGGTGGATACGCTCAGCATGAGTGCGACTCCGATTCCGCGGTCGTTACATTTGAGCATGACGGGCGTGCGCGACATTTCGCTTATCAACACGCCGCCGATGAACCGTTTGCCCGTAGAGACCAAGCTCATGAAGCGCGACGATGTGGTGCTTGCCGCCGCCGTACGTGACGAGCTTGCGCGGGGCGGCCAGGTTTTCGTTGTCAAAGACCGCGTGCAGAATATCAATGCCCTTGCCGAGGAAGTGGAATCCTGGGTGCCGGAAGCCCGCGTGGCGGTGGCCCACGGGCAGATGAACGACCGCGACCTGGAACGCGTGATGGAGAGCTTCCTTTCGCGCGAGTTCGATATCCTCGTGAGTACGAGTATCATCGAGTCCGGGCTCGATGTGCCGAACGCCAATACGATTATCATCATGAACGCGCACCATTTCGGCATCAGCCAGCTTTACCAGATGCGTGGCCGCGTCGGCCGAAGCGATGTGCTTGCGAAGGCATTCCTTGTGACGCCCGTGCGCGGGGAAGTCTCGCCCGAATCCATGCGCCGCCTCAAGGCCCTGGAACAGTTCAGCGACCTCGGAAGCGGATACCAGCTTGCGATGCGCGACCTCGAAATCCGTGGCGCGGGGAACTTGCTTGGCGAGGAACAGCACGGATTTATTGCCGAGGTCGGTTTCGAAACTTACGTGCGCTTGGTGCGCGAGGCGGTGCAACAGCTTCGGGGCGGAACGACAGAAAAGCCCGTGCAGCCGCGTGTGGAGATTGGTGTGGATGCCTACCTTCCCGAGGACTACATCCAGGACGGTCTTACGCGAATCGGAATGTACCAGCGTATTGCGCGCATTTCGAGTTCCCAGGAAGTCGAGAATATCCGGCAGGAACTGGCGGACCGCTTCGGCGAGTTGCCTGTGCCAGCGAAGATGCTTTTGCTTGTCACCGAGATCGGGCTCCTTGCCGGTCGCCTCCGCATTCAGGGATTGCAGCAGCGCAAGGGAATCCTGGTGGCGACATTCGTGGAGTTCCCGCCCATCGAGACGCGTGTGCTTGGCGAAATTGCCGGGAAGAGCACGTGTCCCATGCGCTACGTGGGAACTTCGCCCTTGCAGGCGGTATTCGAACTGGGTGCAGCGCCCGCGGAGAAAATGGCCGATAAAATCGCGGAGCTCTTCCGTAATTTTTCTGACATCACGCTGACGCCCGCGAAGGCGGAACCTTCCAACCCGCTCTTCCAGGACACGAATATCCTGAACTAGGAGTAATTTTCGTCATTCTCGCGCAGGCGAGAATCTTGAGGAAACTTCTTTTAGCGTTTCCTCGAGCATTACGGCGACTTCTTGCGGCGTGACATCGTCTTTTGGCCCGCGCGTGGCGACAAGCGTTTCGATAAACGTTTCGTCGGCATCGGTTTCGAAAAGGAGATTCGCCCGCGGTATAAGCGCGAGCGCTTCCCGCGTCGCCTTCTTGCGGAGTGTATCCGCGTGGATGGAGAATAACGCGCCCAGCGAAAGACCTGCCTTCACGATGCCCGCATCGCCTCCGAACCTGTGGAATATGGGGTGCGGCCGTTTAACGCCAAACCCGGCTTCGCGCAACACCCTGATGATGCGTCCGTAGTCGCCCACGCAATGGATTTGCAGGTCGCGCCCTAATTCGAGCGCCATTTCCGCCTGCCTACGAAAGACATCCTCTTGCGCTCCGCCCGGTTCATAGCCCGCATAGCGCTTGTCGAGTCCCGCTTCTCCGACTTGTGCGTTCGGATCGCTCTCCAGCAGCCGGCGCAGTTCCGCGAGTTTTTTTTCGAAATTTGGGTTCGCGGCTTCTGCAAATTCGGATGCAATCATCGGGTGGATTCCGTAGGCGCGTCCGCATCCATCGAGCCAACCGGCTCCGGAGGCTTCGGCCCATATCCTGTCGAGGGCCTCCCATTCCCACGGCTCGCATGCCACGGCGGTGTACCGGTAGCCGCGTCTGTGCAGTTCTGCGGCCAATTTCAGGGGCTGAGGGAGCCTCGCCAGGTGCAAATGTGAGTCAAAAATCGGCAT
The DNA here is from genome assembly GCF_002342555.1 of Fibrobacter sp. UBA2449. Taxonomy (NCBI): domain Bacteria; kingdom Pseudomonadati; phylum Fibrobacterota; class Fibrobacteria; order Fibrobacterales; family Fibrobacteraceae; genus Fibrobacter; species Fibrobacter sp. UBA2449. Next base: position 3,937 of record NZ_DDQF01000013.1, on the reverse strand, counting down.
TTTCCCAATAAAATACGAAATTTTGAAAAAAGTGCTTGTTTTTTTGCCCTCAAAAGTCTAGTTTAAGGGGCGCGGGGCTTGTTCCCGCCTTTTACAGAATCTGTATCCTTAGAACGTAAGATATAAAGGAGTCTCTATGCGCGACCTGCTCGAAAAAGCTTTGAAGAAAGGCCTTAGCGTCACTTTTTCCAACGAGAACGGCTATGCCGTCATCCGTATTTCCAAGGAAGGGGAGGTTGTCGCCAGCTGCAGCCTTGGTGCCGCCAATTTCCGTGATTCTGTGGAAGATTCCTTGCAGGGTCTCCTGCTAGACTTGGAACGCAAGGGCCTGTAGCGTTATCTATTTCGCCTTTTCGGGCTGCGCATCGCCATTGGGCTGCGCGGCCTCTTTTGTTTTCTTGACCTTGGATGGCAAAAGGATTTTAGAAACGAAATTCTTTACCGCATTGATGGCTTGCCTCGGTTCCTTCACGTAGCGTCCAAGAAGGTGACTCCTGGTAAAGTAGCCTGTTTCGCGACTGTCGAGGCAGAAAGCTCCCTTTTCGCAGGCGAGGAAGAAGCAGTCTTCGCGGACGACGATGCTCTCGATGCGTGTGGAATCCGACTTGCGGAGGAATTCCCTGCGCATCTGGATGGGAGCGTTCCCGGGTTCCGAATGGAAAATCTGCTGCTCGAGCAGGTAGCGGTCCTGCCACGGCAAAAAGTCGATTTCCTGAAGGCTCACTTGCCTGTTTCCGAGCTTGGCCGCGCCGACGCGTTCGATCCCGATTTCGCGGTCCCCCTGCCATAGCGTGGTCTTTACAAAAAACTCTTCGCCCTGCTCAATAAGCAGGTTGATCATGTAGTCTTCTTCCACGTCGTTCAGCTGCGCGATATGCAGCGTGTCTCCCTTGCGCGGGATGTGGACCTGCCTGTTCTGGATGAAAGCGGTCTCCTCGCTCCACTTGAATTTTCCGTGGGGTGTCTTGACCCGGCCGTTATCGGAAAAATCGACCTTGTCTCCGGGAAGCGCGATGACCTTGCGGACAAGCGTTTCTCCGTTGCGGAGCCTGGCCCAGACGATATCGTTGTAGCCGATGCGGTCGATGCAGCCGGGGAGTTTGCACATCCAGAGGATTTCGCGGTCCTTGTGGCGGGGGTACATCGAGTTGTCGTGCAGTTGGAGCGGCTCGAAAATGTAGAAGCGTGCGGCCATGGCGAGCACGAATGCCGAAATGAGAACAAGGACGAGCATCGCGACCCTTCCCTTGGAATTCTTGCGATGGAGCGATTTTACCTTGTTCTTCAACTTAGACATAGTTTGTTCAAAACGCTTGCGCTGGAACCTTATTCGCCGCTGCTGCTGGAATCGTCGCTGAGCGAAAGCACGGCGAGGAACGCCTTCTGCGGCACTTCCACCGAGCCGATGCTCTTCATGCGCTTCTTGCCTTCCTTCTGCTTTTCGAGGAGTTTGCGCTTGCGGGTGATGTCGCCGCCGTAGCACTTGGCGAGCACGTCCTTCCTGACCGCCTTCACGGTAGAACGGCTGATAATCTTGCCGCCGATGGCGCCCTGGATGGCCACGTCGAACTGCTGGCGCGGAATCAGGTCCTTGAGCTTTACGCAGATGGCGTTCGCGTAGGTGTGCGCCTTGTCCTTGTGGATAATCACGGAGAACGCATCCACCGGGTCGCCGTTCAGCAATATGTCGAGCTTCACGAGGTTGTTCCTGCGGTATTCGCTCGGCGCATAGTCGAGGCCTGCATAGCCGCGGCTCACGGATTTCAGGCGGTCGTAGAAGTCGAACATGATTTCGGCGAGCGGCAAATCGTACTTGAGAATCACCTTCGCCTCGTCGATGTATTCCATCGTCTCGAACTCGCCGCGCTTCTCATCGCAGAGCGTCATGAGCGCACCCACGTATTCCTTGGGCGTAAAGATTTGCGCCTTCACGTAGGGTTCTTCGATGTGGTCGTAACGGCTTGCATCGGGGAGCTTGGAGGGGCTCTCGATTTTAACCATCGTGCCGTCGCTCATGTACACGTGGTATTCCACGTTCGGCACGGTCGTGATGATGTCGACGTTGAATTCGCGGTCGAGGCGTTCCTGTACGATTTCCATGTGCAAGAGCCCGAGGAACCCAGTGCGGAAGCCAAAGCCCAATGCTTCGGAGGTTTCCGGTTCCCAACTGATGGCGGAATCGTTGAGGCGGAGTTTTTCGAGAGCCTCGCGCAAGTCCTTGTAGTCTTCCGGGTTGATGGGGTAGATGCCGGAATAGATCATCGGCAAGATGTCCTTGTAGCCCGGGAGAGGCTCTGTGGCGGGGTTTGCGGCATCGGTAAGCGTGTCGCCGATTTTCACGTCGCTGATGGTCTTCACGTTCGCGAGCACGTAGCCCACCATGCCTTCGGAAAGTTCGTCGCGCGGGTCGCGGCGCATGCTGAACGTGCCGACCTCGGTCACCATGTATTCGCCGCCGGTCTTCATCATGCGGATTTTCATGCCCGCCCTGAGCGAACCTTCTACGATGCGGATGTAATTGATGACACCGCGGTAGGAATCGTATACCGAGTCGAAAATCAGTGCCTTGAGCGGTTTTCCGCTGTCGCCCGTGGGGGCCGGAATTTCGTCCACGATCTTGTCGAGCACCTGTTCCACGTTGAGGCCCGTTTTCGCGGAGATGCGCGGAATCTTGTCGGGGTCGTAGCCCAGGAGGTCGCCCACGAGTTCGGCCACGTGGTCGGGCTGTGCGCCCGGCAGGTCCACCTTGTTGAGTACCGGGATAATCGTGAGGTCGTTTTCGATGGCGAGGTAGAGGTTAGAAAGCGTCTGCGCCTCGATGCCCTGGCTTGCGTCCACCACGAGGATGGCGCCTTCGCATGCGGCGAGCGAGCGGCTCACTTCGTACGTGAAGTCCACGTGCCCCGGCGTGTCGATCATGTTCAGGATGTATTCCTTGCCGTCTTTCTCGTATACCATGCGGATGGCGTGCGCCTTGATGGTGATGCCGCGTTCGCGCTCCAGGTCCATGTCGTCCAGGAGCTGGTTCGTCATCTCGTTTTTCGCGACGGTCTTCGTCAGTTCTATCATGCGGTCGGCAAGCGTCGACTTGCCATGGTCGATATGGGCGATGATGCTGAAATTTCGGATATTGTCGTTTTGCGGCATAGAGAGTCTTTTCTTTAATTTTGACCTCAAATATAGAAATTTCACCGCTTTTCCCGAAGCGCCGCTTGGTCCGATATGAAAAAATTAACTATATTCCCGTTGACAAAAATAAAGTCCATGACGATAAACATAGAGTAAGCATGAAAAGTTTCAAGTCTATTATGTCGGTCCTCGTTCTCCTGTGCGGGGTCGGGCTTTCCTTTGCCGAAGGGAAGGTCTTTAACAAGGATTATTCCGGCATCACCTCCATCGAGGCGACTATTACGACCCACGAGGGTGTAATCGTCGTTGACCTCGACTTCAAGGCCGCCCCGAATACGGTCGCAAACTTTGTCGACCTTGCGCAGAAAGGTTTTTACGACGGTCTCATGTTCCATCGCGTCATCAACGGATTCATGATCCAGGGGGGAGACCCCGAAGGTAACGGCCAGGGTGGCCCCGGCTATACCATCGACGACGAAAAGAACGATCTCCTGCACGAGAAGGCCGTGATTTCGATGGCGAACCGCGGCCCGAACACGGCCGGTTCACAGTTCTTCATTACGCAGATGCCCCAGCATCATCTGGATGGCAAGCACACCGTTTTTGGCAAGGTGATTAGCGGCGAAGATGTCGTCTGCCGCATCGAACCTTACGATCCCATTATTAACATCAAAATCGTGGAAAAGAAGTAACCTATGAGTTCCAAGAAAGTGTCCAGCGCAAAGAAACCGGCGGCGAAGGCTGCTCCCGCAAAGAAGCCCGCCCCTGCGAAGAAGGCCGCTCCCGCAAAGAAGCCCGCCCCCGCGAA
>NZ_DDQF01000011.1:80170-89134 GCF_002342555.1 Fibrobacter sp. UBA2449 | reverse complement strand
TTCGCTATCCGCGAAGGTGGCCGCACGGTTGGCGCCGGTTCCGTCACTGAAATCATCAAGTAATCAGGATTAAAAATGCCTAGAGAACTCATCGTGCTCGAATGCACAGAATGCAATCAGCGCAACTATGATTGCGACAAGAACAAGCGTCTTCATCCTTCCCGCGTGGAATACAAGAAGTACTGCCGCTTCTGCCGCAAGCATACTGTTCACAAGGAATCCAAGTAAGGAAGTCCGAATAGGTCGGTAGCTCAATTGGTAGAGTCACGGTCTCCAAAACCGTTGGTTGGGGGTTCGAGTCCCTCCCGACCTGGAAACTTCCTCCGGAGTCATCATGCGTAAGATTCAGCAATATGTCAAAGAGTCCATCCAAGAACTGAAGAAGGTCACGTGGCCTACTTGGGAAGAACTCAAGGGATCCACTCTCGTGGTGATGCTCTTTAGCGTCATTATGGGCTGCTATATTGCCGGTCTTGATTTTGTATTCTCCTGGATTGTAAACCAGATTATGGGTAGGGGTTAATGCTATGAAGCGTTGGTACGCCATCCATACTTTTTCTGGTCAGGAAAACAACATCAAGAAACACATCGAGCAGATGATTGAGCGCGAAGGCGTTCAAGACAAGTTCGGTCAGATTATCGTCCCCACCCGCGAGGTCGTGAGCAACGTCCGCGGGCGTCGTCGCGTTTCTGTACAGAGCCTGTTCCCTGCATACATCATTATAGAAATGGAGCTGGACGAGCTCACCCAGCACCTGGTGTCCACCATTAATGGTGTCACCCATTTCGCCGGAATGACACGCGCTTCTCGTGTCCCTATTCCGCTTCAACAGAGCGAGGTCGATCGTCTTCTTGGAGTTGATCCTGATAATTCCCTGGAAGGCGAGATCCAAATCCCGTACACGATTGGCGAAAGTGTCCGCATCAAGGAAGGTCCCTTCAAGGACTTTGTGGGCGTCGTAGACGAAATCATGGAAGACAAGACCAAGATCAAGGTCATGGTCACGGTCTTCGGTCGTTCTACGCCTGTCGAACTTGCCTTTAACCAGGTCGAGTCCGCCACCGCCTAGCGCTACGGTTTTTGCAACGGAGATAATAAAGTGGCAAAGAAAATCACAGGTTACATTAAGCTCCAGATTCCCGGCGGTGCCGCCAACCCGGCTCCTCCGGTAGGTCCTGCCCTTGGTCAGAAGGGTGTGAACATCATGGAGTTCTGTAAGCAATTCAACGCGAAGACCCAGGATGCGAAGGGCATGCTTACCCCGGTCGTCATCACGGTTTACGCTGACAAGAGCTTTACCTTCATCACGAAGGTTCCGCCGGTTCCGGTCCTCATCAAGAAGGCCGTCGGCATTGAGAGTGGTTCTGGTGAACCCAACCGTAAGAAGGTTGCTAAGATCACCAAGGCCCAGATCCAGGAAATCGCCCAAAAGAAGATGCCGGATCTAAACACAATCGACCTCGAAGCCGCCATGCGCATGGTTGCGGGTACTGCCCGTTCCATGGGTGTTGATGTGGTTGACTGAGGCAGGTAATTCACCGTTACGTATCTGACAGGAAACACCATGTTCAGAGGAAAAAAATACAAAAAGGTTGCCGAGACCTACGACCGTAACAAAGCCTACGGTTTGGCCGAAGCAATCGAAATCCTAAAAAAGTCCGAGGTGAAGTTCGACCAGACGGTCGAAGTTCATTTTAACCTCGGTGTGGACCCAAAACATTCCGACCAAGTGGTTCGTGGCACGGTTGTGCTTCCCCATGGTACCGGTCGCACGGTCCGCGTTCTCGTTTTCTGCAAGGACAACAACATTGAAATTGCAAAGAACGCAGGCGCAGATTACGCTGGCGGCGCCGACTTGGTTCAGAAGATTCAGGAAGGCTGGCTGGACTTCGATTCCGTCGTTGCTACTCCCGACATGATGCCGGTGATTAGTAAGGTGGCTCGCGTCCTCGGTCCTCGTGGTATGATGCCTTCTCCGAAGGCCGGCACGGTGACGGTTAACGTCGCCCAGACGGTCAAGGAACTCAAGGCCGGTAAGATCCAGTACCGCGTCGACAAGGGTGCAAACGTCCATGCTCCTGTTGGCAAGCTCTCCTTCACTGTCGATCAGCTGGTCGAAAACACCAAGTCTGTCATCGACTCTGTCGTGAAGAACAAGCCTCAATCTTCTAAGGGCACTTACATCAAGAGCCTCACTTTGACGGCTACGATGGCCCCGGGCATCAAACTTGATATGGCACTGACGCGCTAGGAGATACCATGAAAGCTGTAGTTAAAAAACAACAGACCGTGGATTCGCTCGTCGAGTCCTTCAAGGGCGCTACCGCCGTCTATCTGCTCAATTACCAGGGCATCACTGTCGAAAAGGACAATGCTCTGCGCAAGGCTCTCGCCTCCAAGGGCGTCAAGTACCACGCTGTGAAGAATACTCTTCTCAAGCGCGTTCTCGAAGCCCTCAAGGTCGAAGGTCTCGACGATCAGCTGACCGGAGCAACATCCGTCATGGTCGGCTTCGAAGAAGACCCGCTTCTGCCCGCACGCGAAATTGAAGCATTCCACAAAGCTAACCCCGATTTCTTGATTGCCAAGAGCATCTACCTCGATGGTAAGCCGATGCCTGGCTCCGAAGTCGTGAACCTCTCCAAGATCCCGGATCGTAAGGGCATGATCGCTTTGATCGTCTCCATCGCTCTCGGACCTGGCTCCACGATTGCAGGTCAGATCAAGACTCTCCAGGAAAAGCTGGAAAAAGAATCGGGTTCCGAAGCCGCAGCCCCTGAAGCTGCCGCCGCACCGGAAGCTTAACAACAAACCACAAACCAAAAATTTTAAACGGAATAATCGGAGAAACACATCATGGCAACTGATATCAAGGCACTGGGCGATCAAATCGTTGGTCTTACCCTTCTCGAAGCCAAGGCTTTGGCTGACTACCTTAAAGAAACCCACGGCATCGAAGCCGCTGCCGGTGGCGCTGTAGTTATGGCTGCAGCCGCTGCTGCTCCTGCTGAAGAAAAGACCGAATTCGACGTTATCCTCGCCGAAGTCGATCCGGCCAAGAAGATGGCTGTCCTTAAGGAAGTTCGCGCCATCACCGGTCTCGGCCTCGCCGAAGCCAAGAAGGTCGTTGAGACTGCGGGCAGCGTCATCAAGGAAGCTGCGCCGAAGGCTGACGCCGAAGCTCTCAAGAAGAAACTCGAAGAACTCGGAGCAAAGGTTACCCTTAAGTAATGCTCCCAGTTCTCTGAACTGTTCTTACCAATCGCCTGCACGTAAGTGCGGGCTTTTGGTGTTTTTTTTGCTAACTAGGCTCTTCACCGGATGAGGTATTTCAAATGACAACGGAGCGAAAAAGCTATTCCTCCAACAAGTTCCAGCTGGAGCTTCCGTACTTGATCGAAGTTCAGAAGGCTTCATACGAACAATTTTTGCAGGCCGATATCCCGCAGGAAAAGCGGTTGAATGCGGGCTTGCAGCGCGTCTTCCAGGACATCTTCCCGATTACCGATCCTAACGGGCTCTTTTCCCTGGAATACGAAAAGTATTACTTCGGAATACCGAAATACAGCATCCCCGAATGCCGTGAGCGTGGGCTTACCTACAACATGGAGCTCTACGCGACTCTCGCCCTCCGCGTTTTCGAGAAGGACGGCGAAGATACCAAGCTCAAGGAAGAAGTCAAGAACGATGTCCTTATCTGCGAACTCCCGATCATGACCGAGAACGGCACGTTCATCGTGAACGGTGCCGAACGCGTGGTCGTGTCGCAGTTGCATCGCTCTCCCGGTGTGAGCTTCGACGAAGAACTTCAGCCCAACGGCCATTCCGATTACAAGAGCCGTATCATTCCTCATCGTGGCGCATGGGTCGAGTTCAACATCGAAAGCGACGTGCTCTATGTCGTCATCGACCGCAAGAAGAAGATTGCGGCCACCGCCATGCTCCGTAGCATTGGCTTCGAGACGACCCAGGACATTCTGAACCTCTTCTACAAGAAGACCGAAGAGGTGAATATCGCCGAAGAAGCCGAGAAGTTCAACGAAGACGGCGTTTGCGTGCTTATCGACCGCATTGTCTTCAACGACGTGATCGACGAATCCACCGGCGAAATCATCATCGAGGCGAACTCCGTCATCGATGACCGCAAGCTCGAACGCCTCCGCGAAAGCAGCGTCGAGAAGCTCGTGCTTCTCTCCAAGGAAGAAGAAAACCTCCTCATCCACAACACGCTCGCTGCCGACAAGACTAAGTCCCGCGAAGACGCCCTGCGTTCCATCTATTCCGTTACGCACCAGCAGCAGGACGAAGCTCCGAACCTGCAGGCTGCCGAAAACTACTTTGATTCTATCTTCCTGAACGACCCGCGCAAGTACGACTTGGGCGAAGTCGGCCGTTACCGCTTGAACGCCAAGGTCTACACGCCGAAGATTGTCGAAATTCTCAAGAATGTCGGCGAACAGTTCAAGCAGTACAACATGGACAAGGAGCTCGAACTCCCGAGCGCCACCCGCACGACGATGAGCAAGGCCGACTTCCTCGCCGTCATCGAATACATGGTGGGCCTCTACGATGGCGAAGACGGATACACCAAGGACGATATCGACCACTTGGGCAACCGCCGCACGCGTTCCGTGGGCGAACTCCTCGCCAACCAGATTTCCGTGGGCCTCTCCCGCATGTCCCGCGTTATCCGCGAGAACCTCTCGCTGCATAACGAGGACGAACAGACGACTCCGCGCGACCTCGTGAATACGCGTACCGTGAGTTCCGTGGTCCAGGCGTTCTTTGGTTCCAGCCAGCTCTCGCAGTTCATGGACCAGATGAACCCGCTTTCGGAACTTACCCACAAGCGTCGTCTCTCCGCTCTCGGTCCCGGTGGCCTTTCCCGCGAACGCGCAGGCTTCGAAGTCCGTGACGTTCACTACACGCACTATGGCCGCCTCTGCCCGATCGAGACTCCGGAAGGCCCGAACATCGGTCTTATCAACTCCCTCGCATCCTATGCCGTCGTGAACCACTACGGATTCATCGAGACTCCGTACCGTATCGTGGGCCTCATCGACTTCAAGGATGCAAGCGGCAAGATTTTCAAGTTCCCCGAAGTCAAGTGGCACTTCGGCATCTTCAAGGGATTCGTGCACGATCCGCACTTCTTCCTTACGCAGCAGGAACTTTCCCGCAAGGAAATGGACAGCATCCGCATGAACCTCGACAATCGCCAGCGCGACCTGTTCGACATCTTCGCGAACAAGGTGTTCCAGGTGACCTATGCGGATGGCGATGTCCACTTCTTCAAGAACGGCTTCGAAATCGATGACTTCAACGGCAAGGCCGACTACGTCCAGGCTAGCAACGCCATCGAACAGGTCGTTTCCGACTTTATCACGTTCCTCACCGCCGACGAAGAAGACGCGTTCAAGGTGGCTCCGGCTTCTACCGAGCTCACCGACGACAACCGCTTCAAGGAAGAATACGTCATCGTCCGCGACAAGAGCGAATACCCGCATATCCTCCGTCAGGATTCCATTGATATCGGCGACATGGATGTCGAACGCATCGACCTCATGGACGTGGCTCCGATGCAGATTGTGTCCGTGGCCGCTGGCCTCATCCCGTTCCTCGAACACGATGACGCCAACCGCGCGTTGATGGGTTCTAACATGCAGCGCCAGGCTGTGCCTCTGCTCCGTGCGGAAGCCCCTGTGGTGGGTACCGGCCTCGAACGCCGCGCCGCCCTCGACTCGGGTACGGTTGTCCGTGCCAAGCACGACGGTAAGGTCACCTTCGTTGACGCCCGCAACATCACGGTGCAGCGCGGCAACATGGTCGACGGCAACTTCGTGCCGCTTACCGGCCTCGGCGAAAACTACGAATTCCTCGGCAAGGATCCGATTGACGAATACGTGCTCCGCAAGTTCGAGCGCTCTAACCAGGATTCCTGCGTGAACCAGAAGCCTATCGTGAATGTGGGCGACTTCGTCAAGGCTGGCGACGTGCTGGCCGACGGCGTGTCTACCGACCACGGTGAACTTGCCCTCGGCAAGAACATCCTGATCGGCTTCCTCCCGTGGAACGGCTACAACTACGAAGACGCCGTTATCATCTCCGAAGAACTCGCCATCAAGGACACCTTCACTTCCATCCACATCGAGGAATACGAACTCGACGTGCGCGAAACGAAGCGCGGTCCGGAAGAACTTACCCGCGAAATTCCGAACGTCGGCGAAGACGCTCTCCGTAACCTCGACGAGAACGGCGTTATCCGCGTCGGTGCCGAGGTCGGTCCGGACGATATCCTCGTGGGCAAGGTGACCCCGAAGGGCGAAACCGAACTTTCTCCGGAAGAACGTTTGCTCCGCGCCATCTTCGGCGAGAAGGCCGGCGACGTGCGTGATTCTTCCCTCAAGGCTCCTCCGGGAATGAAGGGCGTGGTGCTCGAAACCCGCATCTTCAGCAAGAAGGACAAGAGCGACAAGAAGAGCAAGGAAAAGGACCAGGAGACCATCGAAGAGATCCGCGCCAATTTCCAGGCCCAGATCGACAAGATCAAGGATTCCTGCCGCGAACACTTGTTCGAACTCCTCGGCGGCAAGCCCGCCGGCAAGGTGATGGACAACGAAACGCACGAACTCCTCATCCGCGAAGGCCAGACCTACACCGAACAGAATCTCGGCGCCATCGACGTGACCAAGGTGTCCCCGATGTCCCAGTTCGTGACGGGCGACGACGAACTCCAGGAACAGGTGCTCTCGCTCGTGATTGTCGCACGCGACAACCTCGACACGCTGACCCGCACCATGGAAAAGGAAATCGACAAGGTGACGAAGGGCGACGAGCTCAAGCCGGGCGTTCTCAAGAGCGTCAAGGTCTATATCGCCAAGAAGCGTTGCCTCTCCATCGGTGACAAGATGGCAGGTCGTCACGGTAACAAGGGCGTTGTCTCCAAGATCGTGCCTGTCGAAGACATGCCGTTCACCGAAGATGGCCGTCCGCTCCAGATTCTTCTGAACCCGCTGGGCGTGCCTTCCCGTATGAACATCGGTCAGGTGCTTGAAGTTCACCTGGGCTGGGCCGCCAAGACGCTCGGCTTCAAGGTTTCGACTCCGGTGTTCGACGGTGCCAAGTTCGAGGATATCTGCAAGGAACTCGAAAAGGCCTACCAGAAGAACCCAATCGTGAACTATGAGATGGATCCGGAAAACAACAAGATTATCGGTAAGGCCAAGCTCTATGACGGCCGTACCGGCGAAGCCTTCCTGAACCCGGTTACCATCGGTTACATGTACTACCTCAAGCTCGGTCACTTGGTGGACGACAAGATCCACGCCCGTTCTATCGGTAGCTACGCCCTCGTGACGCAGCAGCCGCTCGGAGGTAAGAGCCAGTTCGGTGGCCAGCGCTTCGGTGAAATGGAAGTGTGGGCCATGGAAGCTTACGGTGCCGCTTACACGCTGCAGGAACTCCTCACCGTCAAGTCCGACGATGTGACGGGACGTTCCATGGTGTACGACGCCATCGTTCACGGCAAGAACACCCCGAAGCCGGGTATCCCCGAGTCCTTCAACGTTATGATCCGCGAAGTCCATTCTTTGGGTCTTGATATCGAGACCACTGGAGAAAAGTAATATGTCCGAAGAAATGATGGAAAATCAAGAAAATTCCGGCGACATTTCGATTCACCTGGCTGCGCCCGACCTGATTCGCTACTGGTCCTACGGCGAAGTCACGAAGCCGGAGACGATTAACTATCGTACGTTCAAGCCCGAACGTGATGGTCTCTTCTGCGAGAAGATCTTTGGACCCGTCAAGAACTGGGAATGCAACTGCGGTAAGTTCAAGCGCGCCCGTTACAAGGGTGTCATCTGTGACCGCTGCGGCGTCGAAGTGACCCACTCCCGCGTCCGTCGCGAACGCATGGGCCATATCGAACTCGCCATTCCTCTTGCACACACTTGGTTCGTTCGTAACCAGCCGTGCGTGATTGGTGCCCTCCTTGGCCTCAACACCAAGGACCTCGAACAGGTCATCTACTACGAACGCTATGTCGTGATCGACAAGGGCGATGCCGAACTCGAGGAGAACACCCTCATCGACGAGACGACCTACCAGGATCTCGTGGCCGAAGGCCGTTCTTTCGAAGCCAAGATGGGTGCTTCTGCTATCAAGCAGCTGCTCGACAGGCTCGACCTCGCCAAGCTTTCTGCGAAGCTCCGTGACCAGGCCCGTTCCAACTCCAAGACGAAGGTGGACGATGCCATCAAGCGCCTGAAGGTGGTCGACGCCTTCCGCAAGTCGCAGATGGAAAGCTTCCGCAGCTACTACAACAACCCGGATTCCTCCCGCGATTCCGGCAAGGCCTGGCTCAAGGGTCTCGCCGAGGCTGTCGCCGAATTCAAGGCCGACTACGAATCCAAGCATTCCGATTTCATCCTGGCCGATGCCTTCGATGAATTCCGTGTCAAGTATCCGAACGAAGTGCGCATGCTCGCGAACCAGCCTTCCTGGATGATTCTCGACGTGCTCCCGGTGATTCCGCCCGATCTTCGTCCGCTCGTTCCGCTCGAAGGCGGCCGCTTTGCGACCTCCGACCTGAACGAACTCTACCGCCGTGTCATCAACCGCAACAACCGCTTGAAAAAGTTGATTGACATCCGTGCCCCTAACGTGATTCTCTGCAACGAAAAGCGCATGCTGCAGGAAGCCGTCGACCAGCTGTTCGACAGCGGCCGCCGCACGGCGCGTACGGGTTCTGCTCGCCCGCTCAAGAGCCTCGCAGAACTCCTCAAGGGCAAGCAGGGTCGCTTCCGTATGAACCTCCTCGGTAAGCGTGTGGACTACTCCGGCCGTTCCGTCATCGTGGTGGGCCCGGAACTCCAGATGCACCAGTGCGGTCTGCCGAAGCGCATGGCTCTCGAACTTTACAAGCCGTTCATCATCCAGCGCCTGGAAGAAGACGGCATCGT
>NZ_DDQF01000011.1:70679-80104 GCF_002342555.1 Fibrobacter sp. UBA2449 | reverse complement strand
CTCGAAGAAATCATCGAGGACCACCCGGTGATGCTGAACCGCGCCCCGACGCTTCACCGCTTGGGTATCCAGGCCTTCTATCCGAAGCTCATCGAAGGTAACGCCATCCGCCTCCACCCGCTCGTCTGTACCGCATTCAACGCGGACTTCGACGGTGACCAGATGGCCGTGCACCTCCCGCTTTCTTTCGAAACCCAGCTCGAATGCCGCGTGCTCATGCTGTCCTCGAACAACATCCTGCACCCCGCTTCCGGTCAGCCGATCGCTGTGCCGGGCCAGGACATCGTGCTCGGGCTCTACTACCTCACCAAGCCGCGTCCGGGTCGCAAGGGCGAAGGCATGCACTTCTTTGATTCCGCCGAAGCCATCCGCGCTTACGAGAACGGTGTCGTGGATCTGAACGCCACCGTGTACCTGAAGCTCAAGGCTGGCCGCAAGATCTACATCGGCGCCCTCGAGAAGGATTGCACCTGCGTCCGCGAAATTGCCGACGACAACGGCAACCTCGAAGTGAACGTCAAGGCTGGCGAGAAGATCAAGTTCCTTACACTCAAGGACGATAACGTCATCAAGACGACTGTCGGCCGTATCATCTTTAACGAATTTGTTCCCAACGAACTCGGCTACGCGAACGAAACCTTTGCGAAGAAGGTCATCGCGAAGTCTATCGACGACCTCTACCGTCGCACCGGCAACCGCGTGACTGTCGAATACCTCGACAACCTCAAGGCCAACGGTTACAAGTGGGCAACCCGCGCCGGTTCTTCCGTGGCTATCGCCGAAATGGTGATCCCCGAAGACAAGCAGGCCATGCTCGATGCCGCTACCGAAAAGGTCAACAACATCCGCAGCCTCTACGAGGACGGTGTGATTACCGACGGCGAACGTTACAACCAGACGATCGACGTGTGGTCGCAGACGACTGCCGAAGTCGCATCCAAGCAGTGGGATCTCCTTTCCCGCGACCGTGACGGTTTCAACCCCGTCTACATGATGGCCGACTCCGGTGCTCGTGGTAGCCGCGAACAGATTAAGCAGCTGTCCGGTATGCGCGGCTTGATGCAGAAGCCTATCAAGCAGCTCGGCGGTCAGGAAGTTATCGAGAACCCGATTAAGTCCTGCTTCCGCGAAGGCCTGAACGTGATGGAATACTTCATCTCGTCTCACGGTGCCCGTAAGGGTCTGGCCGATACCGCCCTTAAGACGGCAGACGCCGGTTACCTTACCCGTCGTCTCGTGGACGTGGGCCAGGACCTCGTTGTTACCGAGGCTGACTGCGGTACCACCAACGGTATCGAAGTGTCCGCATTCAAGGACGGCGACGACACCGTGATCCCGCTGGAAGAACGTCTCCTCGGTCGCGCTCCGGTCGAAGACATCAAGCACCCTGTTACGGGCGAAGTGATTGTCAAGGCTGGCGAACTCGTCACCGAACGTGACCTTCCGAAGATTTCCGCTACGGGTCTTGAACACATCAAGATGCGCTCCGTGCTCACTTGCGATTCCCGCAATGGAGTGTGCTCCAAGTGCTACGGCCGTATGCTTGCTTCCGGTCGTCCGGTCGACCTGGGCGAAGCCGTGGGCGTGCTTGCCGCACAGTCTATCGGTGAACCGGGTACGCAGCTTACCCTCCGTACCTTCCATATCGGTGGTGCCTCTTCCCGTCTGACTGTCGAAAACTGCAAGAAGGCCTCCGTCGATGGCCGCGTGGAACTCGAACAGGTCGAAACCGTCGACCACGAGGGCCAGAAGGTCGTCACGAGCCGCATGGCAGAACTCGTTATCTTCGACAACACGGGCATCAACAAGGGTCGTTACCAGATTCCGTACGGCGCCATCATGCATGTCGAGAACAACGCTTCCGTCAAGAAGGACGAAGTGATGTTCGAATGGGATCCGTACAACAGCCCGATTATTACGAACGTTGCCGGTAAGGTGAAGCTCGTGGACCTCGTCGAAAACAAGACGTTCCGTGTCGAACGCGACGAGAACACCGACGTCGAGACCTGGATCGTGATCAGTGAGAAGCATGGCGGCAGTGCCCGCCAGCTCCGTCCGGCGATCAGCATCCTCGACTCCGCGAACACCAAGGCGGGCCACTTCATGCTGCCTGACGGCGCTATCCTTACCGTCAAGGACGGCGACGTGGTCTCTGTCGGTTCTACGGTCGCTAAGCTTCCGCGTGCCGCCGGTAAGACCCGCGACATTACGGGTGGTCTTCCGCGCGTGGCCGAACTCTTCGAAGCCCGCAAGCCGAAGAACACGGCCGTTCTTGCCCCGATTGACGGTCTCATCGTCATGGGCAAGGAAGTCCGCAACAACCAAGAAGTTATTATCAAGATGGACGACCAGGAAGAGAAAGTGCTGGTTCCCCGCGGCGTCCACTTGGCGGTCAACGAAGGTGACCGTGTCCGCGCTGGTCAGAAGATCAGCGAAGGCAGTGCAGACCCGCACGATATCCTGACGATCCTCGGACCTGAAGAGGTCCAGCGTCACCTGGTGAACGAAATCCAGGCGGTGTACCGCCTGCAGGGTGTGGCTATCGCAGATAAGCACATCGAATGTATCGTCCGTCAGATGATGCGCAAGGTGAAGGTCAAGGAATCCGGCGATTCCGAACTGCTTCCGGGCGAAGAAATCTCCAAGGTGCGTCTCCGCGCCGAGAACGATCGCTTGATCGCTCAGGGCAAGACGCCGGCGACCTTCACGCCGATGCTCCTTGGTATCACGAAGGCCTCCTTGGCGACAGACAGCTTCATCTCTGCCTGCTCGTTCCAGGAAACCACCAAGATCCTTACCCGCGCTTCCATCGAAGGGCAGGTGGACCCGCTCATGGGCCTTAAGGAGAACGTGATTATGGGTCGTTTGATTCCGTGCGGAACCGGTGCCCGCCACTTGAGGAACGTGACAGTGGTCGATGCCGATGCCGAGGCGGAAGAACGCCAGCGCCTGCAGAACGTACATGCCGAATACGATGACTTCGGTTCCGGAATCCAGATGTTGGATAACGAAATCGGCGCTTCCGACGAGGAAGATGCGGAGTAATTTCGACTATGTACTTGAAAAAACTGGAAAAAGAACTATATTTGCACTCCAAAATCTAGGAGATTAAAAGTGCCTACTATTCAACAGCTCGTCCGCAACGGACGTGAACAGATCAGCAACAAGACCGCATCCGTGGCCTTGAAGTCCTGCCCGCAGAAGCGTGGTGTCTGCACCCGCGTCTACACCAGCACCCCGAAGAAGCCGAACTCCGCTCTTCGTAAGATTGCCCGTGTGCGCCTTTCCAACAAGATGGAAGTTACGGCTTACATCCCCGGCGAAGGCCACAACCTCCAGGAACACTCCATCGTGCTCATCCGCGGTGGCCGTGTCAAGGATGTTCCGGGTGTCCGTTACCACATCATCCGTGGCGCTCTCGATACTCAGGCTGTCAACGGCCGTCAGAACGCCCGTTCCAAGTATGGTGTCAAGAAGAAAGGTGCCGCTCCGGCCAAGAAGTAAGGAAGTAGAATATGTCTAGAAGAAGAAAGGCTCTCCATCGCTCCATCCTCCCGGATCCGCGTTTCAAGTCTACCCTCGTTACCGAACTCGTCGGTGTCGTGCTCAAGCAGGGCAAGAAGACCATCGCTGAACAGATCGTCTATACTGCTCTTGAACAGCTCGACAAGAAGGTCGAAGGCAAGGAAACCCCGCTCGAAAAGTTCGAACTCTGCCTCGAAAACATCAAGCCGCGCGTCGAAGTCAAGTCCCGCCGTATCGGTGGTGCGAACTACCAGGTTCCTATGGAAGTTGCTCCGGACCGTGCCAAGGCTCTCGCCCTCCGCTGGCTCCTTGATGCCGCCCGCAACCGCAACGAACCCAACATGGCCGACCGCCTTGCTGCCGAACTCGTTGCTGCCAAGAACGGTGAAGGCAACGCTGTCCGCAAGAAGAACGATACGCACAAGATGGCCGAAGCCAACAAGGCTTTCGCCCACTTCCGTTTCTAATTCTTGCCTTAGCACAGAATTATCCTAGAGGGAAGGCTCGCTTCAAAAGCGAGCCTTTTCTGTTTCAAAGTCCTAATTGAGTCTACAGTGTGGCCTATTGCGTCATCAAGACGATGTCTCGAACTACTTTACCGTCGAGATGGACCAGAAGCATAGGGACACCGACATCGAAGCGACATGGCTTGGCATTGTCAAAAGCCGCAAAGGCTATTGATGGAATTGTACGGGTACTGAATTTTTTATTTATTTTGTGGAAAAATTGGCATCTTTTTATATGGAGCGATGCGCTTGTTTTGTGAGTAAATGCTTCTTGAAAAAAATTGTAATCTTGCTGATTGCTCTTGGCGGCTTGCTTGTAACAGGTTGCGCCGTTTTAACCAATGGATTATCAGGTTCACTGTACATTGAGTCGTCAAAAGTCCAGCAAATCATAGATAAAGCGGAGTACCCAGCGAAAAGGATGCAGGAGTTGAAGGACGATCCCGTTGGGGCGCCTTTGGTTAAATCCTATGAGATGTTTGCTGCTTTGATGGAGCAGAAA
Organism: Fibrobacter sp. UBA2449; assembly: GCF_002342555.1. Classification (NCBI taxonomy): domain Bacteria; kingdom Pseudomonadati; phylum Fibrobacterota; class Fibrobacteria; order Fibrobacterales; family Fibrobacteraceae; genus Fibrobacter; species Fibrobacter sp. UBA2449. The sequence continues at coordinate 75,571 of NZ_DDQF01000011.1, read as the reverse complement.
AACATGGATTCTTCCCTGGTTGATTCTATGCGACTTTCAAGAAGGGCGTTCTTTGAGCCGTGGAAGCGGGTCTCCGATTCCATCTGCAATTCGGCAAGCGGTGAATTGTCCCTTGAAATTCGCGCAGTTTACGAGGCTGCATTTCGGTTTGGGATTGAATCTGACTATGACTACCTTCTCAAGGAGCAGGACAGCCTTCATTATGAAGAACGTAAGGATGTTTCCTTCGAGGATAAGGTGGAGTTTCTAAAGTCGTCTGGACTCGGGGAAATGATGGCACACTTCTTTGTTGTCAGGCAGGATGTTCCCTATTTTGTTAAACCAGCGAAGACTCTTAATGAGTTGGAGACGTTAGTTTCGTCTCCATGGGAGGAACGGGAAAAATACAAGGTTACCAATATGGCTTGTATGGAAAAGAACCCCCTGGGGCAGGAGACTTTGGTGCTCACAAAGGAATACTCCACTTTGTTGGATGCCTTTATGGGCGTGGATCCGAAGTATGCGTTCCCGTTTTCGGATTCTAATTTGAAGGAAGATTTCCTTATGGTGGCTATTTCAGTCGTGAGCAGGCATTGGGGGCATGGTTTCCACTATGAATCCTTTCCGGCAATCATGAGCGTGGTCTTTAACGAAAATCGCACTTTGGCGATACTGAACGTGATGGGCAGTTTTAATACTGGCGGTTTCTATAGCCTTGAGAAAAGAGACGGGGTATGGAAAACTGTAGCGCATAAAAACACGTGGATTATGTAATGGGTAGCTAGATGAAATTTAATTTATACATAATCTTGTTTACTTGTGTGGTTCTAGTAGGCTGCACTTTAAGTGGCGTTCAACGTTATAAGGAAATTTCCGCTCAAGGGACCTCGACGGTTGCCGTACTTTGTGAATATCAGTCTTTATGCGAATCTAAGGAAGATTACTTTAGTGAGGAAAGAAAAGTTAAGGAGATGGTTGAAGGTGCTTTTGCGTCTAGAGGATTTCGGGTGGTTCCTTTTAAGGCGCTGGACCAGACATTAGACTATATGGTTGTGCTAGAATCGGAGAACAAGTATAATGGAGATTATATAAAGATTGCCTTGGTGGATTACAAGTCCAGGGAGATTGCTGGTCGCATGAGTTACGTACCTCTTTCCGCAATGACCCAGGAGACGATGAATAACCTGGTGGAAGAAATGCTCAAGTCCACGATAGTTCATTTGAATTCCGGTGTGAAGCTGAAGTGATTCCTGTCTTCTGGCCTTGAACTACTTACGAGAAAACCCCATGGTTGAAACCATGAGGCTTTGCTGTTTGGCTATTGCGCAGCGTGTCTTGGTACTGCTTAGCGGACGATGTCAAGCTTGTAGATACTGCGTGAGTTTGCGTTGGGAACGTTGATGGAGTGCTCGCCTGGGGTAAAGTGCTGCACTGCGCTTTGCCACAGGATGCGTCCCTGATGGTCGAACTGCACGACGCTCGCGGTCATGGCGCGGTCAACCTGCAAGAGCAGCTTGCCTCCCTGCTGCCGGAACGAGAACTTGTCTGTAATCCCGCCGGTGCGGATGGCGGTAGTGCTGCTGGACGAACTGACTGAACTTGACGATTCGATAACCGCTTCGCTGCTCGAAGATTTGGGCTCACTTGCCTTCATCTTCGCGATGCCCGCCTTCCAGGCGTCAACGGCGGCCTGCGAGGTATTGAGAGCCCAGTCGCCCTCGTTCGCTTCCTTGCTCTGGCTGAACCACATCACCGCGAAAACGCGCGAGAAGTCCGTGGCGAAGTGCTCGAACATGTCGGTAATCCATTCGGCCTTGTTGCCGCCCCTCTCGGAGCTTGAGATTTCGGCGATAAAGAGCGGCTTGTCGATGTTCGCGAGCGCGTTGTACGCCTTCTTGAAAACCTGCGAGAACGTCTGCCAGCTGGACCAGCTCTGGCACGTGCCCCAGTTGTAGCCGTCGATGGAGATGTAGTCCACGTAGTCGTCGCCGGGGTAGTTGCCCGTGAGCGTGGTACCGCTGCCCTGGTTCGAGGCGTTGGTGGTCCATACCCACTTGACGTTCGTGACGCCTTCTTCCTTGAAGATTTTCACGATGTGGCGGAAAGCTTCGGCGACGTTCGCGTCGGTATTGCCGGCGCCTGATTTTCCGACCCCCCAGTCATACCAGTCGCCGTTCGCTTCGTGGAGCGGTCTGAGCCAGATTTCGTCGCCGAAGCCCTTAACGCCCTTTGCATATTCACGGATGTAGTTGTCGGCCTTGCCGTTCACCAGTTCCTGCGCGTTGTAGCCGTTCGCCATCCAGGTCACCACCAGCGTGGAGCCGTTGTTCTTCGCGACGTTCGCGTACTGCGCGGTCGCATTCCAGTCGTTGATGTCGAAGAGCGCGAAGTAGCTGATGAGGTCGAGGTGCGTGCCCTGCAAATCCTGGAACGCCTGCACGTTCTGCTGCGTGGGTTGCGGGTACTGTCCGGGCCCTCCGACCCATGCGCCGACCTGGAAGGCCATTGCCGTCACGGGCGCGAGAATCATCGAGAATAGGAACTTCTTGTTCATAAATGCCTCCGGCGGGCTTCCGTCCGCAAAATGTTCCCATACGCCCTAAAAATAGATTGTGCGGCCAGCGCGGACTGATTTCTAAAACGGATATTTGTACCAAAGTGTATCTAGTGTTTTAGAATATCCTGGAGTTCCCCGATACTGCCGTAAATTCACATTGTCCGAATAAGATTCTCCAAATAGGAACACCCCCTTTATCTTTTTTCTAGTTTGTTTGATAATCAGGGATTGCTGTATGAAACTTTTGAAATTGTGTTGGCTGCCGGTTCTATTGATGGCGATGTTCCTTTGCGGGTGCTCTTCCGAGAAAGTCGAGCCGGAGTCCAACGTGGCGGAATTTTGCGCAGTCGTCACCGATAAAAATACATACAACCTTCATCTTGTCAAGAGTATCGAAATACCTTGGGATTCTTCTTGGGATATTCCAAAGGTGGTTCACGAACGTTGTACTCGTTGGAATTATCGTTTTAGAGTAAGTCCGCCTACCAGGTGCGTAGAGGGGGAATTGTGCCCATTGGTGGGTGGCGGAGGTGGAGGCATTTGTACCTCTACAGGTTCGGCTAGGGATATACAGGTTCCGCTGCCGGAGCGGAGACTATTCCTTAAAAATGATATTTACGCGTGGGCGTTGAAAAGGTTCCCTATGGTCAATGCCAAGGATTCTCTTGTCACTTATTTCGGGAAAGAGTTTGATGGGCTTTGGAGCGCGAGTTTACAAGGTGGCCCTAATCTGGAGGCAAAATTCAAGGCGAAGATTGTCGGTTTCTGCGATACGCTCCCTCCTGTGGCCGAGTATTGCGTTCTTCGCGGGGATACGCTAGAATTGCGGTTGGTGGAAAATGTGGATTATATCGAACCCCAGACTTTTTATGAAGGGAAGTCGGGGAATATATGCCATGGAGGCTTCCGGAGCGAAAAGACTTTTACGCTGGATTTGGGAAAAAATGGAAAGGTTTCAAAAGGGCCGTTTGTCGAGGAACTTTCTTGCGACGGGGATGTTCCTGTAGATGCGGATGTGAATATCGGTATTCCGGAAATTATTGTTTTGGATAGGCTCCAGGATGTGCCTGCTGAGGGTGTTGTCCATGGTAGCTGGGAGGCTGGCCTGACTTGCAATTCGGAGTACATAAAGAGGGTATTGCCTTTTAGCATTAGGATTGTAGGGGATTGCCCTGAAGTGGAGCGAAACCACTGGCTTAGCCATGAAGATGTAACGGCAGATAGGTGTCAAAGGGTTGGCAGTTGTGACAATGGTTGTGAATGGGACGAAAACGACAAACGGGTTATGGAAATACTTTCGGAGGAGGAGTGTGCCTCTGATAATTGATGGCAAAACCCATCCCTTTTTACCCCCTTTTCTTTCGCCTATCGTCTTTCGTCTTTCGTCTAATTTCTATATTTTACACCGCAAAATTTTTCACACTAAACCAAAAGGCTAAAAAATGGCTTCTAAAATCAAATCCGTTGTTGCCCGCCAGATCCTCGATTCTCGCGGCAATCCCACTCTCGAAGTTGATGTTACCCTCGAAAACGGCGTGAAGGGTCACGCTGCTGTCCCGAGCGGTGCTTCTACCGGCGAACGCGAAGCTTGCGAACTCCGCGACGGCGACAAGAAGACCTACTGCGGCAAGGGCACGCTCACTGCTGTGAAGAACGTGAACACCAAGATCGCGAAGAAGATCATCGGCATGGACCCGGCCAAGCAGACCGAAGTCGACGACGCCATGATCGCTCTCGACGGCAACCGCATGCTCAAGAACAAGCTCGGTGCAAACGCTATCCTCGGCGTTTCCATGGCTGTTTGCTGCGCCGCTGCTAACGACGCCAAGATGCCTCTCTACCAGTACATCGCCAAGCTCCATGGCACCAAGAAGCTCACGCTCCCCTGCCCGATGTGCAACGTGATCAACGGCGGTGCTCACTCCTCCGCTCCGATCGACTTCCAGGAATTCATGATTGCTCCGGTTGGCGCAAAGACCTTCTCCAAGGGCCTCCAGATGGTCACCGAAATCTTCCACGCCCTCAAGGCTGTGCTGAAGAAGGCCGGCTTCGACACCACCGTTGGTGACGAAGGTGGCTTCGCTCCTGGCGTCAGCATCAAGCCGGCCAAGAACAAGTTCGGTTACGAAATCACTGGCGTGATGACCCTCGAAAAGGCTCTCGACGCTTTGAAGGCTGCAACCACCAATGCCGGTTACAAGTTCGGCACTGACATCAAGATCGCTCTTGACGTTGCTTCCTCTGAATTCTGCGACAAGAACACCAAGGCTGGCAAGCCGGAAACCTACACCTTCAAGAAGAGCACCAAGAAGACTGTCAAGTCTGCCGACATGGTGAAGCTCTACGAAAAGCTCAT